>JBFMAX010000001.1:305542-611085 GCA_040755395.1 Nitrospirota bacterium | reverse complement strand
AGACGGTGGCGTCGGTCGCAACCCCCTCTACTTCACAGCCCCAAAACGACAATCTTTCCAGGCGGTAGCCGAAGCCAGCCTCTGACCCCACAACAACAAAAGACTCCCGACCCCTTTTCCTTCTCCTCGACCCCTTTTCCTTCTCCTCAGCCCCAAAACGACAATCTTTCCAGGCGGTAGCCGAAGCCAGCCTCTGACCCCACAACAACAAAAGACTCCCGACCCCTTTTCCTTCTCCTTAATCCCTTTTTCTTCAGGTCGGAATCCCATCCCCTACCAGGGGATAACTTTGACCTCGGGCAAGCGGGTCTTAATCCCTTTTTCTTCAGGTCGGAATCCCATCAATAAGATGAGCGTGACCTTGAGGGTCGGCAACGGGAAGTCTTAATCCCTTTTTCTTCAGGTCGGAATCCCATCTCGGCAACGGCAACCCGATTGCCGACCTCGAGTCTTAATCCCTTTTTCTTCAGGTCGGAATCCCATCATCGCCTATTGAGTGGGGACAGACCATGCTTACCGTCTTAATCCCTTTTTCTTCAGGTCGGAATCCCATCTGGCCGCTGCCCTGGGGGGTGGTGTCTCTCCCGCGTCTTAATCCCTTTTTCTTCAGGTCGGAATCCCATCCGCTCCAGGATCTCCGACCTGGCCCCTTGCCGCCGTCTTAATCCCTTTTTCTTCAGGTCGGAATCCCATCCCCCTCGTTGGGGAGGGCGTCCTGGCGGTCAGGCAGTCTTAATCCCTTTTTCTTCAGGTCGGAATCCCATCCTTAGGGTCGGCAATCGGGCTGCCGTTGCCGACCTCGAGGTCTTAATCCCTTTTTCTTCAGGTCGGAATCCCATCCGCTGCGGGGGGAGTCACCTACGGAGTGACCCGTAGGCCGTCTTAATCCCTTTTTCTTCAGGTCGGAATCCCATCCCTTGACCGAAGGGCCAAGGGGTACGCAACCCCTGTCTTAATCCCTTTTTCTTCAGGTCGGAATCCCATCACAGTATGAGTGCGAAAAAATGGACCGACATGACCGTCTTAATCCCTTTTTCTTCAGGTCGGAATCCCATCTGACCGAAGGGCCAAGGGGTACGCAACCCCTTGGTCTTAATCCCTTTTTCTTCAGGTCGGAATCCCATCCGGTCAAGAAAGATGGGTTCCCGACAGGAACCCCGTCTTAATCCCTTTTTCTTCAGGTCGGAATCCCATCCGGGCCACCGGAAGGAACTCAATCGCGTCTGGCAGGTCTTAATCCCTTTTTCTTCAGGTCGGAATCCCATCCGCGCTGCGCCACGCCTTCCTGCCGGACCGCTGTCTTAATCCCTTTTTCTTCAGGTCGGAATCCCATCTCAAGGCCCAAAAGCTACTAGAGAGGTTGTATGCGTCTTAATCCCTTTTTCTTCAGGTCGGAATCCCATCAGGAGGGGGCTATGACAATCTATCTCAATCCTACGTGTCTTAATCCCTTTTTCTTCAGGTCGGAATCCCATCCGGCGCATCTTCAATCATCAGGTGTTCGGGGTGGGGGTCTTAATCCCTTTTTCTTCAGGTCGGAATCCCATCAGCGAAGAAGCCCTACGATGAGTTCCTCGCCGGTCTTAATCCCTTTTTCTTCAGGTCGGAATCCCATCCGAAGCAGCGCGCCGCACGCGATTTCGCTGTCGCAATGGTCTTAATCCCTTTTTCTTCAGGTCGGAATCCCATCCGGGAACAAGCGAAGAAGCCCTACGATGAGTTCCTGTCTTAATCCCTTTTTCTTCAGGTCGGAATCCCATCCGCCCCCCATTACAAAGCCTCGCAACTTCCATAACTTCGGAGATCGCTTGCGCAAGATTTGCCGTCATGTCTCTGGAACAAGTCTTGTTCACCCCCCTTCAGCCTGGAGACCGCCCTTGTTTCCACAAGCTGAGCCAGCCCTTCACGTTGCCCAACTGCGTTGGACCGATGAGCTGAAAACCTGCCTGCTTAGCCCGATCGCGCAACACCGGCGTCGGCTCCTGGGCGGCCAGCACCCAGGTGTCTCCGAGCAACCCCCGAGCATCGTCACCCAAGCTTGTTACCTTGTAGGCGAGGTCGTTGTCGTTCTCATCGCCCTTGAACCGCAGGGTCTTGCATTCGATGAACAACAGCCGGTTACGGTGGCAGGCCAGGACATCGAACTCGTTGCGGGCCGATTCCGCGCCCTCCCACAGCCCCCTCACGCCCATCCGCACGTCGCAGAGGCCAGCCTCGCGTGCCACCACGAAGGCGTATTCCTCCAACCATCCTCCGCCGAGAAACCGGGCAGCGTCCAGGTCGTTGAAGCGCACCACGCCGGTCCCTTCGGGCGTGAGCAGCCCCGCGTGCGCGAACTGGTCGAAGAGCCGTCGCCACTTCCCATGCCACGCGTGCTCGAGCCGGTGCACCGGCTGCACCAGCTCGCGCCCCTGTTTGTCCACGGCCCGATGGGCCAGCCCATTGATGAACCCGATGAGTCCACTGCGGCGTACGGCTTCACGAGCGAGTACGGCGGCCACCTCCCGTCGTGCGTCAATCCGCGCCAGCCAGGCCGGGTCATCGCCGACACTCGTCTGGTACCGAAACCCCTGGACAGCCAAATAGCGCGGCACATCCAGCACGTCCGGCATCGGTTCCGGCTGCGGCCTCATGGTGTGCCGATCGTAGATCACCTCGATCCGCCCATGAGCTGTGTCGGTATAGATGATCCGGTCGGCCCGCTCGCGAAAGACTTCGACAAAGCCCAAGGTCATCAGTTTATTGCCGCCGGTCGCATTGAAGACCACCTCCGTACCAGATACCTTTGCGACAAGTTCGTCCGCCAGCTTCGCCGCATAGGCACGGATGCGGTCCAATCCCGCATCCGGCGCCTTGTCTCGAATCGCCACCTGGCTCCCCGCTTGCTCAAGCAGGCGACGCAGCCGATCTGCCTTTGCCGCCATAGGTTGCGAGGCCACCAGCACCACCCGGTCCGGCCGGTGCATGAGGCAGGGAATCACCGTCGGCAGCAACTGGTCCGACACGATGGCGACGTGGATGAGCATGGCAGGACTTCAAGGGATTGCACGCCTCCACCGGCCATGCGCCGACCTGTTCAGGGCGGAGGCGGTACCAGCGCCAGGCCTTCCGCCCTGGCGGCCCGGTTAAGCTCCTCGTCGAATCCGAGGAAGGTGAGCTCCTCGGAGGTGCGAGCCCGAATTTGCAGCGCTGCAGCCAAGTGAACCGCATCATACGCACGCAGCCGATGCACTTCGGCTAGCCGACCGGCATGCCGGATCATCTGCTCGCTCATGTCCAGCACGAGATACCGGTGCCAATCTTGTTCGAAATCTGCCGCGATGGCTCGATGCCGCCGACGAACCACCCGGCCGCCGTGAACAGCCCGCGCGAAGGCGGCTTTGGCCTCCACATACCCGATGGCGGCAATCCCCACCACTTCGGAGGCATTCACCCAGTGCCGCACCCATGACGAGCCGGCTTCTTCCACATAGAGCTTGACCAGTGCGCTGGTGTCGCAATAGAGGATCATCGGCGATCCGCGACGACCAGATCCGACACCGACCGGCCGGGCAGCACGAGCGGCCGCTTTGCCCCACGGGGCTTGCCGCCGCTCCAGGTGGCCAGGCCTTCGCGCACGAGAGCTCCGACCCCGGCCGGCACCCGCCGATATCCGGCCGGCACGACTCGGGCAATCACCCGCCCTCGGTCCGCGACCTCCAATTCCTCTCCCGCCCGCACTTTCTTGAGGTACCAACTGAGGTGGTCTCGTAATTCCCGCACACCGACTTGTGCCATGGTTCCCTCCCTTGTGGCGTCATTGTGGTCGCTTTGTGGCTACAAGTCAATCACCGGGCCTCGCTCCGCAGTCGGTCCCCGGCCGACCAATTCCTCGTAGATCGCCTTGGCTTTTTTCGCAGCTCCGCCGGTGGGGGTGTCCCACCAGCCTTTCTCCTTCCACCGCGCAACAATATCGTCCAGCGCTTGAGCGCGCAACGCGGGATCTTCGATCGCCCGTACGGCTTCGGCGAGGGCTGATCCACGAAGGGCGTCGTCGGGCTTGATGCCGGGCTTGCTGCATAACTCTCTGAGTTTGTCATCCACCCAGCGAGAGCGGGGGGTAGGCACCGCTACTCGTCCTGGCTTGTCAGCATTTGATGGTGCCGCTGGCTCCTTCATCGCCCCGTAGCCCACTGCTGTCTTGGCACCGAAGCCCAGCCAGTGGAAGGCGTGCCGGAATGCGGCCCTGAGCAGCGTTGTCCAGTGACTCTCGCCCTCGGCAAGCAGGTCGGGCGCGGTCGGTGCCTTCTCCTTGGTGACCCTCCTCAGGTGGGCCACATCGCAGACCACGTGGAACGTGAAAGTGGACCCGGGCGGGACGGTGAGGAAGCTGATAGGGTTAGGTTGACCAGAGTCGTGGGGGGTCCTGCTGCCGGCCTGCGCGCTTTGCTGATAATAGTGGGTCTGATGTGGCGTCATGATCTCGACCAGGAGGCTGTCGCCCTGGATCTGCGGGATCACGTCCCAGAACGAGAGGGCGCCGCGAACATGATCGGCGTCGCCAGAAGGCGTCTCGCGGCCGAACAAAACATCGAGCATGGAGAGTTCCAGCCAGTGCGGCTCTCGGTGTGTGCCCACGTTGATGCGATACCCCTTGTGCTCACTCCAGCCTTGCGTGTCACCCCACTGTCCACTCGCTAATTCTCGCGCGGCCTGTCGCAAAACGCCCTTCACCCCGCTGCCCGGGAGATAGGGCAGGCCGTAGGGATTCAGGAAAGCAAATCCGTTTTCAAGCGGATGTTCGTTCCCCAAGCCGGTGGTGAAGGGGGAGATCGCTTCGCCGCTGAGACGGAAAAGATTCGGTATCGTATGCGAGAGCATGTCCTGCCGTTTCGAGAGAGCGTTCATCCGATCATTGTCCGCCTTGGTGAAGCTCTTGACCTTGGCCCAGGCTTCTCGGGCAGCAAAGTCGTTCTTGGCCCACAGGCCCGGGAGAGGATTTCGCTGTCTCTCACGAAGCGCATGAATAGTCCCATCCATGCCTTGCCGGTTCAGCAAGTCCGCTATTGTCCGCCCCTCAGGACTTCTTGCCTGTGCACGCTTCCGGACCTCCTTTTCCTGATCAGACCTGGTTGTCCAGATCGGCAACAGCAAACCAAAGCGTAAGGCTGGCGAGGCCTCCGTGAAGTCGTTGCCTAGATACGAGGGCACCGCAGCGATCGGCATATCAGTCACTTCCTTTCCGCGCAGAGGCCATCTGCCGCAACCACTTGAGCCAGGCGAACGCCTCGGCGGTGATCGCTTGATAGTGACGGGGGGGTGCGTTCATGAGGTCTTGCATGAAGATCTCAAAGCCAGGATCTCGATCCACACCGTTGACCTGCTTGTTGAGCCATGCACGGAGTTGTTGGGCGACCACTTCGTAGGCGCCACCCTTTTCGTGGCAGAATGCCAACACCTGCATCAGGCCGCTGTTCATGATCAAGGCCGGCAGGCTCTTCGCCACAATCACAGGCTCTTTGTCATTTTTGTATTGACCCGCACATCGCCACGCGTCCTGCGCGCGCTGCTGCTCCAGGGTGAGCCGGGCTGGCTGTTTCGTTTCGGTTCCAGAGGCCATCTACCTTCCCTCCACAATGCGGGTCACCACGAGCCCACGGCCGGTGGTGGCGTCGCCGCCGATTTGTAAGAGCTGTCCATTGATCACAGTGGTGAGCTTCAACATCACGTTCGCCGCATCCATAAAATCCGTCTCCCCCTTCTTGGTGCCATTGCGCACTTGACTGGCGAGGACCGGCGCGATGAGGAGCGACTCGGGCGGCAGATTTTCGGTATAAAACAGGCCGCCACTGTCGGCTGTCCCGGTGTCGGGCTTGATCCGCACATGCGGTTCGACGAGGGTGGCATGCTGAGCAAAGTACCCGAAATCGGTATCGGACAGCACCACCAGGTCGGTCTTCAGCTTGTCGCGGAAGAAGGTATAGGCGTCACCCGTTGGGATGGCCCGAGCGGCCAAGTCATGGGCGATCTTCTTGATCGCCTCGTTCTGCTTGTCCTTCGCGGTATACTCGAACGCCTCCAGGTGCAGCACGTCGGCCGGCTGGCCGTTAATCTGTCGCCGAGAAAGCAACGAGGGATTCGCGACGAGGCACTCACCCTCATTGACTGGCAGGATCGCTGGCCAGTTGACCCCGAGGCCGACGGCTTCCATGAGGCGTCGGGCGCGTGCTAGGGCCTGCGGGCAGGTGGCATAGACATAGCCGCCCTTGAGGCTCCGCACGGGAAAGACCACGAGTTGCGCATCGCCGAAGCTGACGGCCCCGGCGTGCAGGTTGCTGTCTCCAGCATCCGGGCCAAACAACACCGTAATGAGTTCGTTCCGCGGGCGATCCTGCACCTTCCCATTGGCCAAGACCTCGAACCCATGCCGCACGGCCCCCTTGATGCCGCTCCCGGCAAAGCACGGATGCCCGGTGTGCCGCTCGCGTTGGATGGGATTGTCGATGACCCCGATCGCTTGACCCGCACCCATGTGGACGGGGCTCACAGCGTAGAGAAACAGAATGGCTCGTTTTTCAAACATCGTCCGCTCTCCTTGACTTGACCCGGTGCTTAACCTATGCTCTGACCATGACTCATACCGTCAACCTCTATGAGGCGAAGGCCCATCTCTCCGAGCTGCTCGATCGTGTCGAGACCGGGGAAACCGTCATCATCTGCCGCCGCAACAAACCGGTGGCCGAGTTGAAGCCGGTTCGTCCTTCCGGCTTGGCTGAACGACGCCCGATCGGATTGGCGAAGGGGACTATCTCGATTCTCCCTAGCTTCTTTGCACCGCTGCCAGAGGGGATCATCGCCTCATTCGAGGGGCAAGGTCTGTGAACCTTCTGCTGGATACCTGCACCTTTCTTTGGCTCCTCACAGACGACCCGGCATTGTCTTCCTCGTCCCGAGACGCTATTCAGGATCCGGCCAATATGGTGTATGTCAGCGCGGCGTCGTTGTGGTGACAGCCTCATGGCCACAGACCCCAGGCAAACCGGTTGAAACCCTCGGCGCGCCGTGCGGCATCTTCCGGCGGGTTCGTCCAGAGTCCAACACTCACAAGGTCTCGAAGCTGCTGTGCCGTGGCCTCGACCTCTTCGAACCAATAAACTGATCCCACCGGCACCACCCGCTGGGCGGGCTTCGGATGCCACTTGGCCAGATCCCATCCGGAGATCACTTCCGCGCGGGGGACGGCGGCGCAGGCGAGCCGGGCCTCGACGCCATGCAGGTCGAAGCGGATCATGCCCGCGCCATGGTCGCTCATGCCTGTGGGTAGCCAGCCGCCGGGAAAAAGGCCCGGGCTAGTGAGGATAAGGCGGCACCGGCGGGCCTCGATAATCTGCTCGGTCAGATCCGGCTCGCTCGGCACGTCAGCCACCAGACTCGCTCGGGCTGCGTGCCCATCTCCGCCGAACCGTAACATCAATTCAGACGGAACGGTCGCGCCCTCAATGTCGGCAAGAAACCCCACGTCATAGTCCTTGCCATGCGCATGGTGGCGCGTGTGCATCGCGACGGCTTGCAGGGTGAAGAGCTTGCCTTCGGCTGCGCTCCGCTTCTCTGGATCGAGCCCGACACCGACGCGAGTCTCGAGCTTCCACAGATCGGCACTTTTGACCAACATGGTGTCGGGATCGAGATCCAGCCCCTTCAGATAGGCCACCCATCCTTCGTGCGTGAGCCAATAGCCGCTTTCTGGCTTGCTGCGCTCCTGCTCAGGCAGGACAGCAAGCAGCCGGGTCATGGCGGAGGAGTGAATCCCGGCCGGCAAGGCTCTAGGTGTCGTCCGCGCACATTCGAGCGTCCCGTCACCTTTACGCCGGATGACGAGATCCGCCGGCGGGGCGTAGAGCGGCTCGATCCGTCCATCGGTGAACCGGCGCGCGAGTCGGAAGTCCCTGACACGGAATGGACCAGGTTGCTGGGGCGTTCCGATCTCCGGATCCGACACGCGCCCGGCAGCAAATTCCCGAAAGTCCACCCCCTTGTGGGCCAAAAGCGCTGACCGGATCGCCCCCGCTGCCACCGAGGGCCAAGGCGGCACGAGCGAATCGCCGAAGCTCCCCGGATCGCCGAAGAGCTTATTGCCGCGCAGGACCAGCACATCCAGCGGTTCGATGAACAGGGTCTGTCGCGTTGCAGTCGCCACCATGGACTCGGGTTCCTCCTCTTATCGGCTCGTCGCCGCCGGCACCGCTTCTCCCACATCCGTTCCTACTCGTGCTTCGCGTGCGAGAAACTCCGCCACCCCCAGCAGGCGCGAGAGCCACTCGAACCGTTCTTTTTCAGTGACGGTGCAGGCCAGCGCCGCGATCCGGTTCGAGAGCTTGTCGCCCTCGTGCCTGGTCCACGCCTGATCGCTGGAGGTCTGCCGCCGGAATTGGTACGCGAGCAGGTTCCCTACCATGTCTTGCGAAGCGTTGGGTGGGAGATCCGTCACCCACAGGAGGCTGTTGTACACCGCGCGGCGCGAGACCGCCGGATCGGCCAGAAAGTCGCGCAGCTCCAACAGCACGTTGAGCGGTTCGCCCCACTTGGCGGTGAATTCAAGCAGTCCGCCGGATCGTTTGATGACGGTGATGGAAAAGGCATCACGCCCCCCTTCCGTTTTGGCCCGCTTCTCGGCCAGTCGCAGCTCGCGCAGCACCATGGCTAACGGCGCCTGATGATGGGCGATGACCGCGCCACAGGAGGCCGTGGCCTTGGTGCCCATCATCCGCATGAGCCGTCCATCGACATAAGCGTATCCCTTCTTGCACACCAGCGTTCGCTCTTTGGAGTGGCGGCGCACGTCCCTCCAGTCCACATGAGCCTGTGAAGGGTCGTCTCCGCTATAGGCACAACGTAATCGCCGCATGGCCGACAGCACATCGGCTACGGGGAGCATCGCCAACACATCGTCGCCCCCGGCATAGAGCACACGGCCTAGATGTTCGTTCTCGATGATCTCTGGGACCACATGCAAGGCAAAGTCGTTCAGGGCACCGGAAACGGCCAGATGGCGGTTGGGGGACAAGGCTCGCTGTTGCGAGCCGTACGCTTTGAGCCCATTGTTGTGAAGCGCTCGCTCCTCGAACCCCTGACGGACGGTGGGATGGAAACTTTCAAAATAAGAAATGGCATAGGAGGGGTCGCCGGAAAGGATGCGGCCCATGTGATCGCCATCCATCAGCAGGAGGGCATAGTACGTTTCGAGACCTGGCAACTCTTGAGCGCCATCCGCCTGAGCGAACGCCTTTTTGATAAGGGACACCACTTGACGCAGCTCGTGTTCGTTTCCGTCTTCACGCGCTGCATCAAGCAAGGCAGGCAACTGTTTGGCGAATTCAAAGCTGTCTCGCCTGCTGTGCTTCCCAGCAAGCTTTCGGGGCAAGGGGACCGGATCGAGTCCTGTGAGCCGATCTCGAAGCTCTGCACTCATCGGCGCGCCGGCATCGAGCCACTCATCGAGCTGGTGCGCCAGCGCCATGGTATGGGTGGAGACGACAAAGCGCGGTACCTGACCCGCTTGTTGACCGGTGACTTGCGCCACCTCCTCTGCAAACAGGGTGGGCCACAGCCGCTTGATGGCCGACAAGCCTCCCAAATGCTCGCCCTTCTTCGCCCATGCGGGTTTCTCGTCGGCAATTTTCGCCCATAGCGTTTCGACGTGCTCGCCCGGTTTGAAACTTTTATCCCTCGGACTCTTTCGCTTGCCAGCCTGCACGGTCAAAAGATCAGGGTCGTCCGTAAGCCATTCGTTCTCGCCGGTCAATGAATCACGCCAGCCCATCTGTTTCTGTTGGTCGAACGGCCGGGCACTCTTCGCCGAAGCCAGCACGCGTTCGGCCAGGTCGTACACCGCCGGATAGAATACGCCAGGCTTGGGGGAGAAGAAGGTGATCCCATCAGCGAACTTCGCCTCCTTCTGCAACACCTGCCATGCTGCGGTCGCAAGAAAACCGCAGGCTTGCCCTGCCGCCACCCCGAAGAAGGGCGCCATCGCCTCGGACAACCGCGTGACGTCGAGACCGGTTTGCTTGTCCTGGCTGTTTGAGCGAATCAGTGAAAACGGAACGACCGCCCAATGGACCTCGGGAAAGCCTCTAAGCTGATCCCGCATCTGCACATGGCAGTGCTTTTCCGTGTCGTCAGTTAACCCTGCTGTTCTTAGCAGGCGATCCACAACTTTTTTCCCAAGCTCTTGGATCCAGGTGCGGACCTTGGTCATCACCGAGTGAGCAATATCTTGAGCCTCCGAAGCCGGCACCACCGCGACGAAGCGATTGGGGAGCGCCGCGGCGAACAAGGGATTGGCGTCGGTCATCCTCTTTGCCCATTGACTGCCGTCGAACCACTGGGCCGGCAGGCACATCTCATCTCGCAACCACACATCCACCTGTGGAACGCCGCGTAGTCGTGGAAACACAATCGCATCAGGCCCAAGCCGCTCACAGACGACCTTCATCGCTTCCCACGACAAGCGTGAAAGCAGGTGAGATCCGGCCCAGAGGTCGGACGTGGAACGTGCCGCGGCAATAAAGGACTGCACCGGGCCGATAGAGAGCGTTAACAGGGCCGCCTCGCCTTGAGGATCGGCTGCAAAGGCCCCAGCGAAGGCTGATGTCAGGTCCAAGTGATCCCAGATCGAGTGATCCGGCACCCGTGTATCGGCAGGGAGCAGCGGCCAGAGATGGCCGAGCTTTCCACCAGCTTCATCCTCCCGCAACTCAGGCCCAAAGCGCCAGAAGGCGAGGAGGGTTCGCTGCCAGTCGACCTGTTCCCCCTCTTTAAGGATAAGGCTGGAGAAATGGTTGAAACTCTGTGTTTTGATGTCTCCAATATCGGTCTCGCCGAGATCGCCCAGGTCAAATTCTTGCCCTGTCAGCGGATGGATCAACACGGGCCGTTCGGTCCAGCGTACACGAGCCCAGTCTTTCACCTGGACTATCTCGCCGTTGCCCGTCTGCGCTGTTATCGCCTCGACCGGCCACTGCGGGCGATCGGCACCCGCTGCCCACCAGTCAGCGCGCTTGACGGTTTTGTACATCGTGATCGGGATGCCCTTCTTGAAGAGAACCGTATCGAGCACTTGGGCATTATCAGGGTCGAGCCAGTCCTTTACGGGCAACGTGTGGAAGCCCAAGTCCCGATGTAGTGCCCGGCTCGTTCCGCCCTCGTGACCTGCCGGATCGCGCAGAAGCACCAGCGCCTTTTCGGCCGGGTCGTGGAGCCGGGCATGGAGTTTGGTTTGCCAGACAAGATCGTTGCTCATGTGCTACTCCTTGACCCGTTCGAGCGTGACTTTATCCAGATCCGGCTTCAGCTTACTCCGTCGGTCCTGATGGGAAATCATGCCGTACGTCCGGCCGCCTGGCTTGCACAGCTCATCAAGCAGGGCATGAACAGTTTGCCAGGTGGCCTCGATCGCGTACCGATTCGGGTTCGGATTGAACTCCGGCGGCGGCAGGCAAGGCACGTGAAAAATCACCCCGCGCAGTTTCTTGGGACTTCCTTCGTCAGGGCGCACCTTGAAGCGCAGGCTGTTGGAAAGTCGCAGTTTCTTTTTCTGCCAGTCACGGACCTTGTGAGTCGTGGTGGGATAGGACAACCAATGGCGGGGCTCCACGGTCGCATGCGGCGGCTGAACGCTAGGAAATACAAACTGCGTCCGCAGCCCGATCTTGATGATTGCGAGGTCGCGCATGAGGGTCTTCCAGTCTTCATAGGCCTTGGCGGTCTGCCAGATCAGAGGACCACGGTCGTCCTTACCGATCGCATGGGGCCAGTCGCGGTCGAGGCACTTGTTCCAATCGCGGAGCGGTACCCCGCCCGTGGGTACTCTGCCATCACCCTTCCCCTCTTCCAGGGGGAGAGGGACCATCGAGAACGAACCCCAGCCGTTCCGGCTTCTCCCGCCCAACGTGCCGTAGCGGTCCATGAGCCAGAGGGCGCGCCGGATGCGCGGAGCCTCTTCTTCTGGCACTGCTAGCGAGAGCGTGGCTGATTCATCGGCCTGGATTGCCGCATTGGCCTTGAGCTTCGGCTGATTGGCGCCACGTGGTAGCGTCACCGGTCCGTATCCCAGATAAAGATCGCTGCCTACAGGGAACCGAACCTCGGGGTGCTTAACGGTGGTCAGCGGCTGCCAAGATTTCAGCTTCCCTTCATCCCATCGATCGAGTCGGATGCGCACGAGACTCTTGCGCGCTGCGACCTTTTGCCCATGGCTATCACGATCCTCGTCGAGCCAGGCATGGCCGAAGAGCTTGCCCTCTTCCTGTCGCATCTCTGCGGCGTTGGCCCTGAAGCTGTGTTCGGCAGCGTACACCACCCGCCACCATTGCCTCAGCAGCGCCTTGAACGGCGGCGTCCGCCACTGGCCGCTCTGCTCGGCGTTCCCCAGAAAGGCCGGGGTGAGGAACCGGACGGTGTACTCGATCTTCGTCATCGTGCGCTCCTACAGCGCGATGCGCTGCTTCGCAACGTTCCCCCTCACCGTCGCCTCTCCCCCGATGGGGGCGAGGGACAACAATCAAGAGACGGATCGCTCATCCGCGCTACCGAGTGGCCTGGTAGATGGCCGGGCGATAGCGTGGGACGGGGATCGGTTTCCCGGCCGCTTTCGCGGCCTCCAGCCATGCAGCCTTAGCCCGCTCGACCTGCGCCAGCGCTTCTTCCGGCGTACGGCCGAAGGCCGAGCAGGATTCCAGGTCCGGAATGTCCGCGATGTACCCGCCGTCCTCCTCGCTGAAAAAAATGTTGATGTGGTAATCGCTCATGGTTCGTCCTCCAGCCGGAGATTGTATCGTTCCACTAGTCGCAAGAATTGGCGGATCTGGTAGGGCTTGGCTTCTCCGTCAACCTCCTGAAGATTGACCAACTCGGCGAGTTGCCGGATGCGCGAAGATGTGATGACTCCCGCTCACCCGCGCGAGTCTGAACTGAAATCCCTCGATGAGTTTCACCATGTCCGCGAAGGCGACATTGTGGACCGCTCCCTGGGCCAGTCGCTTGAGTAACTTCTTGCGGTTCATTCACGCCCCGGCGAACTCGTCGGCGTCCCCGACAAACGCCGGGGTGAGAAACCGGACGGTGTACTCAAGTGTCGTCATGGTGTGCTCCTGTCGCGCAACGCGCGGCTTCGCAACGTTCCCCCTCACCTTCGCCTCTCCCCCCGGAAGGGGCGAGGGGGGAACATCTGAGGCCGTCAGCCAAGCCCCTCCAGCAGAATGGCGGTATGTTCTTTCACCTGGTCCATGAAGAACCGGACGACCGTGTCCCGCGCCGGAGCCGAAAGGAGGCGCGGCTCCGGGTCCCTTGCGGCATCGTCGAAATACGCCAGGGACTTGGCGATATGGGCCGGGTTGGGCCGCGGATCGGTGTACATCGCCCGGAGCCGTTCGACGATCCGGCGCAGCAGCCGTTCTTGCAGGATCGTATACAGGTCGTAGAAATCCTTCTTGGCGCTGTGTTGGCTCACTGTGATGAGCTTCCTCGCGCCAATTTCCCCGATCGGTGCCAGCGGGCGACCACTGCAAACGGTCCGTGGGAGGACCAAAGGCCGGGCGGAAGGCGAGGAAGGTGCACCGCACGGTCCCGACCAGACATTCGACGGTCTCGGTCCGCTCTTGGATCATCGTCATCGGTCGCCCGAGCTCGCTGAGTCTCTGTGGCAGTCCGGGTGGGAAGGCGTCCGAGCGGCAGAACCAGTCGAAATCCACGGAGACCCGGTGGCCGAGTTGCAGTGCGAGTCCGGTGCCGCCGGCGAGGACGAAGTCCGTGCCCGCCGAGCTCGCGCAGAGGTCCGGCGCCAGCTCGCGCGCGTCCGGCGTCAGCGCGTCAAGCCGCAGCAAGGTACAGCCTCCAGAAATTTCGGTCCCGCTCCGGCAACCGTCGGCTCTGGTGAGCGATCTCGCGCAGCCGCTCCGGCCGGTAATGGGCCAAGAGCCACTGAAACGTCTCGGGCGTGGTTTTCTCCATGAGCCGCTCGGCGATGAACTGTTCGTGTGCGACGGGATCCAACCAATCGAAATCTGTGTCCCAGAAATACGGCCGCAAAAACTCAGGCAGCGCCACATCGCTCATGTCGGGTCCTCCGGTTCCGGCAGAGCGCCGAGGTCCAGCGCCGGGATCTCCGGTAATTGGTTGCCGATGGCGCCACGGATCGCGCCGTACATCCCCACGGTGTTCGTCATGAGCCGCTCGATCTGCTTGGCGCGCTCGCTCCAGAGTTTCTCCATCGCCCGTCGCTCCTTCGCCAATTGGTCTTCCATCGCCTTGAACGTCTCGACCAGCGCCTCCACACGGTGGCGGAACTCGTCTCCGGAGAGGTACCGGTAGAGGGCGGCCATCTTCTCCTGCATGCCCTCGGCGGCTTGGCGGGCGAATGCCACGCGAACGAGCTGCTCACGCAGGGCGGCGGCGAGCGGGAGATAGCAGGCCAGGCTCGTCACCCACACGCCGTCCACCAGGCCGAAGGTCCGCACGTCGTCGGGCAAGGTGACGGACACCAGGACCGCGACACTCGCTCCCACGGCCCGCTGGTCATCCTTGAGCTTGGTGAGCCAGGCTGGACTCCAGGTCTTGGTGTTCTTGGCCTCCCAGATGATTGTCCCGCAGGGACGAAGTTGCCCATCCCGCACCTCCTGGATCACATCCGCACCGCGTATGCCCTTGGACACCGGACGGATCTCGTCCTGGGGGAACGTCCGCGCCAGCACGGTTTCCAGGTCGAGTTCCAACACTTCGCCCTGCCGCTCCTGGGAGCCCTGCTCGCTCTTGCGGCGAGCTTCCTCGAGCAGCGCCTTGAGGTCCTCGATCTGCTTGTCCTTCTCCTTGAGCTTGAGCGCCTGCTCCTCGGTCGCCGCCCGGCGGATCTGCTCTTCCAGCTTCTGCTTTTCGGCGTCCACGCGGCGTGCCACTTCCAGGTCCAGCTCGCGGGCCCGCTCTTCGAGCGCGAGTTTCTCCTTGCGCAGTGCCAGCTCGGCTTCCTGGGCCTCGCGGGTCTTGCGCTGCTGCTCGGCTAATTGCTCGCGCAACAGGCGGAGGTCTTGCTCGCCCTGCTCCCTCGCGCGGGTCTCCGCTTGCCGCACGGCGGCCAGGAGCTGCGCGTCATAGCGCTGTTTGAGATCGGTCTCGACTGAGGCGCGCACCTGCGCGAGCAGCGCGTCCGAGAGCGCAATCGGCTCTCCGCACTTCGGACAGGTGATTTGGCTCGGCGTCATGGCGATTCCTTTCGTGTCCTACGGGCATGTCCTCATGCCTGGCGGCAGCATAAACAGAGATGCCTCTCGCGTCCACTCTGGAAATATTGCCGCAACGTTGCTGTCCGGTTAGCCTTCCTCCCGTATCTTGGTTTTATCGAGCGCAAGGCCGTAGACGGTCTCGCCACGTGTTCCACCGGAGCGGATTCGATAAGGGTTCTCATCCGGCCCCATCCCGAGCGACCGTTCCAGTCTGCTGTTGACCTTCCGAATCAAGGATCGGAATTGATTGGCGATGTCTTTGTCGTCCGTCGCATTCGTCAGGATCGGCATCCCGCCGCCGCGCTCTGCGAGAATCGTCTTTGTCTGCGCCCATGTGTCCTTGGTAAACCGGACGTAACACTCCATGCAGTCGCCGCAGGTTTCCAGATCGGGGCGGGCGCAGTGGGACATCTTCGTCCTGGCCAACGCGCGGTAGACGGTCATGCCCGCCGGGGAGAGCGCGATCCGGCTCGCGCCGATGCGTAGGACGTTGTCCCTCGGATGAACCCGAACCGGCTCCGGATCGACGAGGAATTGAAGCCGCCGTTGGGCGGTTGCCGCAATCCCGCTCAGCGTTGCCTCAGTGGCCAGGTGCTCCGCGGCCAGGAGGCCGCGCAACCGGACATAAGGCAATTCCGCCAGTTCGATCGTGGCCGTCCGGGCATCCAATCGGCGTCCATCGCGGAGCACCAGCCTCCGTGAGCGTTTCGGCGGATAATAAAATTCCGGATGCGATTCGAACTCCGGCGGGACCAGCACGTGATACAGCCGGTCGTCCGGCCGCCCGTACAATTGCAACGCGGCGGCCAGGAGCACCCCCATCGTCTTGCGGCCGCCGGCAACGGAGCAGTGGAGGCGGGTATCGGCTCGGCTCGTCTGCTTACGGATGAACTCGGCGATCTGGTCGGCAATCGCTCGGTTGTCCCGTTCGGTGCGGACGTCGTCCAGCGGCTCGCCGTCGGCTGTTTCCAAGAGGATGATGGAGTTCGGCCCGCAACGGGGAACGGGTTTAGGCCGGTACTCACTGATGTAGCGAGCCAGCGCGCCCTTTAACCCGAGGAGCGCGCGGAGGCACTGGTCGCGACCGGCTAGGGTGGTGAGAATCCAGATCTGAGTCGGATGAATCGGCGGGGTGCGGTGATGCAGCGCCCAGAGCGTTTCGGTGACGACTTGAGGAGTGAGCCCACAGACCGCCACTAAGACGTCGCGCATGCGTTCTCGCTTCAGCCGGCGGGCATCATGCGAAATCCGCAGTCGCCTGTCAAGGCAGGCTTTTACCGCGTCGCATCGCGCAGGTCGCGCGAGTCTCGCCGGTCTCGCGCGGGAGGCCTCAACCCACGATCCGCCCGACCAGATCGTACGTCGCGGCTTCGGTGATTTGGACCGTGACGAAGTCGCCGGCCCCAGGGAAAGGCCGGTCTCGGCCGGCCTGGGCTGGGCGGGTGAGAAAGTCGGGCCGGTCTCGGCCGGCCTGGGCTGGGCGGGCGAGACAGTCGGGCCGGTCTCGGCCGGCCCGCGGCGGGCTGGTGGGATCGCCGGCCACGTCGTTGATGTACACCACGCCGTCGATGTCCGGCGCCTGGCCTTCGTGCCGGCCCTCCAAGAGGAGATCGGTTTCTTCCGACGGCCCGTCCACCAGCACCTCCAGCGTGCGGCCGATCTGCTCTCGGCTTTTGGCCGAGGCGATCGACTCCTGAATGGCCAGCAATTCGTTGCGCCGTTCTTCCATCACGGCGCGATCGACTTTGTTGTCGAGTTCAACCGCCGGCGTGCCTTCTTCGTCGGAATAGAGAAACACCGCCACCCGGTCGAATTCCATCTCGCTCACGAACCGTTTGAGTTCCGCGAACGCCGCGTCCGTTTCTCCGGGGAACCCCACGATGAAGGCGGTGCGGAACGTGACGCCGGGAATTCGAGCCCGCATCCGCTCGACCAGGGCGGTGAGATACGCCTGATCGCCCAGACGGTGCATGCGCTTCAGCATTGTGTCGTTGATGTGTTGCAACGGCATGTCGATGTACGTGGCGATCTTTTCCTCGCCGGCGTACAGATCGAGCAGTTCATCCGTGACCTGCTGCGGATAGAGATAGAACGGCCTGATCCAGCGGAGCTCCTTCACCTTGAGCAGCTCACGGAGCAGGCTCACGAACCCCTGGCGCAAACCCAGATCGATGCCGTAGTTGATCGTGTCCTGGGAAATGAGATTGATCTCTTTGACCCCTTCCGCTGCCAGCCGTCGCGCTTCCGCGACGATCGACTCCACCGGCCGGCTCCGCTGTTTGCCGCGCATGAGCGGGATCGCGCAGAAGGCGCAGTTCCGGTTACAACCCTCGGCGATCTTCACATAGGCGCTGTGGGCCTTCCCCAACCGGACGCGCGGCGCCAGTTCGTCGTAGAGATAAGGCGGGGGGCTGAACCACATGCGCCGGGCGGTCCGTTTCGGTCGCAAGAGCGCCCGGCAGATCTCGGCGATCCGGCCGAACTCGCCGGTCCCCACGACCGCGTCCAACTCCGGCAGTTCCTTCAGCAATTCGCCCTGATATCGCTGGGCCAGGCAGCCGGCGGCGATCAGGACTTTGCAGGACCCCGACTGTTTCAATTCGCCGTGCTCGATGATGGCGTCGATGGATTCCTGTTTGGCCTCTTCGATGAAACCGCAGGTGTTGATAATCACCACCTCGGCCTTCTCCGCGTCGGCGGTCAGCTCGAAGCCGTTCGTGAGGAGCGACCCGAGCATGATCTCGGAATCCACCTGGTTCTTGGAGCAGCCCAGGTTCACGAAGCCGATCTTCGGTTTCCACAAACCCACAGACTTGGGCTGATTGAGTCGTGACGACATAGCAAGGTGAGTCTACGGGAGGTTTGAGAAGACTGTCAATCAGCGGGTATGTACAGAGAGAGGGTGTGATGCATCATATGTTGTTGGAAAACAAGAGATTGTCGTGGTCATTAAAGTTGTTGACGAGGAGAGAGTGTAGCTTGTAATGTAGAAGGCGCGCTGAGAGCACGTTCTGACGTGCGTTGATCCCTTCACTGGGGGTCGCTCAGCGTTTTTTTATGGCCAAAACTTCAATCCGTGTCTCTTCCCAGTACGTGGGTCACCTGTAATCTTACCTCTTATGATATTGTAAAAAGCTTCTTCGGGAGTGGGGTTTCTGTGGGCAACGTATAATGCACCAACCACAAAGTCAGCAAGCTGAATTCCAACGCTATATTCCGACGGCGTCAGGAACACTCCTTCAATTATATTGGTAAAGGTCGTCCAGTAACTGCCACGTGACATCAGTCGGTCATAAAAAGCCCTAAGCCGCATATCCTGTCTTTCGTGGCGACGATCCTGAACAACAATACCTTGGTCCCGAGCAGCCCGAAGGTAGTACTGATATCTTTCGATACAGAAGGTTACGGCAAAGTCGTAAAACTGTGAAGAATCTTTACCCAAGCTACGAGCTTTCTGAACGTCGATGACAGAACCAATTACCCTAGCCTTTTCGCATTTTCTGATTAACCCAAGCACTTGCCTGGCAAAAGCCCCCCTTTCTTGAGCAGTTAAGCTCCTCAAGGGATTTGTATGTCCCCCTTGATGGCGAGTGTGTCGCCACTTCACTTCTACATCGGCTCCGATATTGCAGGAAGTTTTAACTGCAGCGAGTCCGTCCCTAAGAACTGGCCAATCTGCCGCATTTACAATGAGCCCACCTACCACCATAATCGGTGTCGTGCCAAAAGCTTCTCCCGATTCGTCCAGAAAAAAGAGCCTCAAGGTAGTCTCCTAAGAACTAGGGAGGAATATCGACCGCGCATTATAATGGCCCTTTACTACCATGACAATGATGGTACAGTGACTTTACTTTCTTGAAGATGACGGCGCTATGATCCGCACCTTCCAAGGCATCAAGCCGACGATTCCGAAGTCCTGCTTCATCGAGGAGACGGCCGTCGTCATCGGCGACGTGGTCTTCGGCGAGGACTCGAGCGCCTGGTTCCACGCCGTGATCCGGGGCGATGTGAACTACGTCCGCATCGGGCACCGGACCAACGTCCAGGACCTCTGTGTGCTCCACGTCACCCATGACACGGCGCCGCTCGTCATCGGCGACGACGTGACGATCGGCCACCACGTGGTCCTGCACGGCTGCACGATCAAGGATCGCGTGCTCGTCGGCATGGGCGCGATCATCATGGACGGCGCGGTGATCGGCGAGGATTCGGTCGTCGGCGCCGGCGCGCTGGTCACCGAGGGCACGGTCGTGCCGCCCAAGAGCGTGATCCTGGGCGCGCCGGCGCGAGTGAGGCGGCCGGTGACCGACGAGGAGTTGGCCTGGATCAGAGAGTCGGCTCAGAACTACGTCAACTACGCCCGCCAATACCTGGCCGATCCGGCAAAATCAAAGACCGGATTCAAAGTGTGAGGCCGGTCGTTTCATCCTCTCCCCTCACCCGAGGGGAGAGGGAAGGGTGAGGGGTGGAGCCGATCCGCACAAAACACACCGGGTCCCCGACGGTCGCGGTGGGGTACCGCTCATCTCCCACGCGATAGGGAATGCCTCGCCGGTGGCACCATTCGGCGATCCAGACCAATTCCTCCGTCGAGGTCGTGACCAGCGCGGGAAGCGCGAGCTTACGCAGGCACCGGTCAGCCAGAATCCTCACAATGCGGCGCTCGCCTGCAAACTTCTTCGGATCGAATGTGACAGGATCGGCCCGGCCATAGGAAAGCGCGGCCAGATCGGGAAACCGTTCCGGATCGTTCAACACGCTGACGATCCAGAGATGATCGAAAACGCCCGGCGCCGTCCCCGCGTCAGCAGCCGCGAACTCAAAAGGCAACCCCTTGCAGGCCTGGTTCAGCACCGCCACCTCGTCGGCCCGCAGGTTATAGGCCGTCACCTCCCGGCCGAGTTCCAGCGTTTCCATCGCCAGCAAGGGGATCTCCGCCACCCCCGCGCCGACGTAGAGACTCCGCCCGTCCGGCTTGAGCCGCGCCATCAGCGCCTCGGCCAGCTTGATCCCCAACCGCCGGCACGGCCCGCGCTTGACTTTCCAAAACGCATCCCCGCCCTCGTCGCAGTACACGCTGCCGAGGGTGGAGTAGTCGAGCGCGTCAAAGATGCGGCGGATGGTGCGGAAGGTTGTGGAACGGAGGCGGCGCTTGGTGCTTCTCATGATGGAGATTTCACAGGAGACAGTGAGTCACGTTTAAGTCAAGTGGTGAGTCAGGGATGGGTACGGCTCTCACGCCGCTTCAGCAGAAAGGACACCGTGCGGGCGAGGTAGGAAGCAGGTCAGCGGCAGATCACCGAAGCCGTAGATAGTCGTCCACGGAAAATCCGGCGTCCTTCAGGATGCGCAGCGCCAGGCCTCGCCCAAGATCACAGCCGGTATGGATCGGAATCGTCACGGAAACCTGACGGGCTTCGTGCCAGAGCGTCAGTGGCTACCAGATTGACGATCTTCTATGAAACCCTGAGTCTTAAGGAAGCGGACAAGGTCTTGGGCAGTGACCTGGGGCATCCGACTCATTACGGAACCCCAACCGTCAACTCCTCCACATGCACAAGGTTCTCATTCTGCGGGACCGGCTGGCCGTGGGCCAGGAGGGAGGCAATGTGCTGCTGGATGGCTTCGCGGATATTCCGCCTGGCCTCCTCGATCGTCTTGCCATTGCTGAAACAGCCTGGCAGCGTTGGGCTGTAGGCTGAATAGCCCTGATCGTCCGACTCCTTCTCCACCACGATCTCGAAGTGATAGAACGTCATCCTGAACCTCTCCGCGGCGGATTATAGCAAACCGCTGATCCAAAGCCCACAAAGAAGAAGGGTCGAGATGCCCCACACTGTAACTCCTTTCGGATGTTGCGGCGGAGGAAGGCTGGAAGAGGTCATCGAGGCGACTGCGGGCGGCGAAGTCGAAGAGACCGTTTCAGGTCGGGCAAAAACGGGGTCGGGAGTCTTTCTTGCTGAAAGCGGTCCAGGAAAGAAGCGGTCAGAAAAGGAGCAGCCTGAAACGACTCCCGACCCCTTTCTTCGAGACGACGACCCCTTTCTTCGAGGACCTGAAGCTCGAGTCGCTGCTGAATCGGCTCAAATCAAATTCCGGCTTCAGCACTCTACGTGCCTTTCAGGAAGGTGCCCGTAGTCTTTCCGGATCTAGCAATCGCTTCTTTGACTGTTATGAATGTGGCCTACCGGCAAGCTCTAACGCCGACGCAGTGACGGCCGAAGCGACCTTGCTCAGGAACTCCATGTTCACCGTCTCGATGGTATCCGTCGGCTGGTGGTAGTGGGGATTGCGGAAGTTGGCCGTGTCGGTGAGCATGACGGCGGGGGAGCCGTAGTGCCAGAAGGAAGCGTGGTCGCTGCGTCTGGTGTCGGGGAGGAGTTCCCCGTTGCCGGGGACCACCAGCGACACGACCGGCACGTGCGGCTTTGCCGCCTGTTCGACAGAGGCGGTGAGGGCCGCCGAGGCGGCGTTGCCGATGACGCCTAGGAAGTTGCCCGTTGAAGGCACGGCGATCGGGACGCCCGGCGGGACCTGCTGCGTTCCTTCCTCAGAGCGCGCATAGCCGACACATTCCAGGACGATCGCGCCAAGAATGTTCTGGTCGGTCGCTCGCAGATGTGCGGCATAGGCCAGGCTACCGAGCAGGCCTTGCCTTTCTGCAGGCAGGTCTTCCTCTTCCAGATTGAAGGCGATGAATCGCACAGGCCGACCCAGCGGAAGGTCGCGAAGCCGACGCGCGACTTCCAGCAGCACCGCCACCCCGCTGGCGTTGTCGTCGGCGCCGGGCGAGCCCATCACCGTGTCGAAGTGGGCCGCGAGGATGAGCGGCGGTCCGCCTCTGGCTGATGCAGTCAGTGGGAGGCGCGTTGCGATCACGTTCCGATACGTCCCGCCGAGCGCCTCGAACTCGTGCGTAGCGACCTCGTAACCCAGCGCGGCGAATTGGTCTCGGAGATAGTGTTCGGCTTGGAGCAACGCGGCAGGTGAGGTCTGGGGATGGCGCTCGCCGACGAGGGCCTGGAGGTGGGCGTACAAACTCTCGTGAGAAGACATGCGTCAATCGTTAACCGTTAAACGTGTGGAAAGCGGAACATGTCTCCTCCGTTCAGCGAATAACGATGAACGGTTCACGCCGGTTGTCGCTCATGCCACGATCTCCGTCCCGATGCCTTTGTCCGTGAACACTTCGAGCAGGATCGCGTGGGGCATGCGGCCGTCGATGATGTGCGCCTTGCGGACACCCCCGTCGAGCGCCATCAGACAGGCATGGACTTTGGGCAACATGCCCTCGCCGATCGTGCCCTTCTTCACCATCCGCTGCATATCTTTGCGCGACAGGGTGGAGACGTGCCGGCCTTTCGCGTCGCGGATGCCCTTGACGTCGGTCAGTACCAGCAGCTTTTCGGCTTTGAGCGCGCCGGCGACTGCCCCGGCCACCAGATCGGCGTTGATGTTGTACGTGTTGCCGGCGCGGTCGGTCCCGATCGGCGCGATGACCGGGATGAAGTTCTCCTGCTGGAGCTTTTCGATGACGCGCGGATTGACCGATTGGATGTCCCCCACCAGGCCGAAGTCCTCCTCCGGCGAGCCGTCGTGTTCCGTCCCGATGCTTTCCGCCCAGGCTTTCATGGTCAAGGGCTTCGCGTGGATGAGATCGCCGTCCTTGCCGGTCAGCCCGACGGCCCGCCCGCCGTGTTGATTGATGAGCGCGACGATTTCCTTGTTGATCTTGCCGCCCAACACCATCTCCACGATGTCCATCGTCGCCCGGTCGGTGATCCGCACGCCGTGCCGGAACCTGGCTTCCAGCCCCAGCGTATCCAGCATCTTGTTGATCTGCGGCCCGCCGCCGTGCACGATGACCGGGTTGAGGCCGACGTATTTGAACAGGACGACGTCCAGCGCAAAGCGATCCTTCAGCGCATCCTCCGTCATGGCCTTGCCGCCGTACTTGATCACGATGGTCTTGCCGGCGAACGTGCGGATGTACGGCAGGGCCTCGACGAGAATGTTGGCTTTTCTGATGAGTTTGTTCATTGCAGGCTCCTGCTGCGAGATGCGCGCGAAGCGCGAGACAGGCGAGAGGTGCGAAAGCCGTTTCGCGCCAGTGGCCCGTCGCGCCAGTCTCGCTCAAAGGATAAACCGGCTCAGGTCCTGATCCTTCACGATGTCGCGCAGGCGGTCTTTGACGTACTGCGCGTCGATGACGACCTTCTTGTCGGGCCACTCGGGCCCTTCGAACGACACCTGTTCCAGCAGCCGTTCCATGATCGTGAACAGGCGGCGGGCCCCGATGTTTTCCGTCCGGTCGTTCACCTGCACGGCCGTCGCGGCGACCTCCTCCACTCCGTCCTTCGTGAAGTCCAGCGTGAGGCCTTCGGTCGCGAGGAGCGCCTGGTATTGCCGGACCAGCGCGCCCTTCGGTTCGGTCAGGATCCGGATGAAGTCCTCTTTGGTCAGCGGGCTCAACTCGACCCGGATGGGGAACCGGCCCTGCAATTCGGGAATCAGGTCCGAGGGCTTGGCGACGTGGAACGCGCCCGCGGCGATGAACAGGATGTGGTCCGTCTGGACCGGGCCGTACTTCGTATTCACGGTCGAACCCTCGACGATCGGCAGCAGGTCGCGCTGCACGCCCTCCCGCGACACATCGGGGCCGACGCTCCGCTCGCGCCCGGCGATCTTGTCGATCTCGTCCAAGAAGACGATGCCGGCCTGCTCGACCTTGGCGATCGCCTCCCGCACCACTTCGTCCATGTCGATCAGCTTCTGTGCTTCTTCCTGGGTGAGATGTTTCAGCGCCTCCGGCACTTTCATCAAGCGCTTTTTCTTTTTGCCCTGGAACATGCCCCCGAGCATCTCGCGCAGGCCGCTTTCCAGCTCCTCCAGCCCGCCGACGTTCGAGATGACGCCGATCGGCAGCGCCCGGTCCTTGACTTCCAGTTCGACGGTCCGGTGATCGAGCTTGCCTTCCCGCAATTGGAGACGCAGCTTCGAGCGAGTGGCTTCGTACGACTCCGCGCCCGGTTGCGCGGCGTCCGGCCGGCCTATCTCTTCGAAGAAGCCGGGACGCGGCGTGGCGGGGGGCAGCAAAAGATCGAGCAGCCGCTCCTCCCCGAGCCGCTCCGCCTTGTGCTGCACGTCGTCCAGATGTTTCGCCTTGACCATGTTGACGGCGAGCTCCGTGAGGTCCCGGATGATGGACTCCACGTCCCGCCCGACGTACCCGACCTCGGTAAACTTCGACGCCTCGACTTTGAGGAACGGCGCCTGAGCCAGCTTGGCGAGCCGGCGCGCGATCTCTGTTTTGCCGACGCCGGTCGGGCCGATCATGATGATGTTTTTCGGCATCACTTCGTCGCGCAGGTCGGGCGTCAACTGCTGCCGCCGCCAGCGGTTGCGCAGGGCGATGGCGACCATGCGCTTCGCGTCGCGCTGGCCGATCACGTAGCGGTCCAATTCCTCGACGATCTGCCTGGGTGTGAGGTTGTTGAGATTGGGCAGGGCCGGCTGTTGGTCCGACATCATGACGTCGCGGGGCTCACCGTTTGAGTTCTTCGATCAGGATCTGCTGGTTGGTGTAGATGTCGATGCCGCCGGCGATCGCCATGGATTCCTCGACGATCCGGCGCGCGTCCAAGGTCGAATGGCCGAGCAACGCGCGCGCGGCCGCCAGCGCATAGGGCCCGCCGGACCCGATCGCCAGGATGCCGTCTTCCGGCTCCACCACGTCGCCGGTGCCCGAGATCACGAACGAGTGGTCCAGGTCGGCGACGGCGAGCAGCGCTTCCAATCGCCGGAGGATCCGGTCGGTCCGCCAGTCCTTCGCCAGCTCGACGGCCGCCCTGGTCAGGTTCCCGCGATATTCTTCCAGCTTGGCCTCGAACTTTTCGAACAACGTAAAGGCGTCGGCGGTGGCTCCGGCAAAGCCGGCCAGGACGTGGTCGTGGTGCATGCGCCGGAGTTTTTTCGCATTGTGCTTCATCACGGTGGTGCCGACGGTCACCTGGCCGTCGCAGCCCATCGCGACATTGCCGTCCCGTCTCACGCACAGGATCGTGGTGGAGCGAATCGTCATGACCGTCCGGCGTCCTCCTTGTCCTGAACGGGGGATTGCAGCCTCGCCCGGGGATGAGCCTTGTCGTACACGGCCATGAGTTGGCTCGGCGCCAGGTGGGTGTATTTCTGGGTCGTATTGAGCGACGCGTGGCCCAACATTTCCTGAATCGCGCGCAAGTCCGCCCCTTCGTCCAGCAGATGGGTCGCAAACGAATGGCGCAGCGCGTGCGGGCTGACCCGTCCGCCCGGCAGGCTGCGGGAATATTTCGTCACGATGCGGGCGACGCTCCGGGACGTGAGCCGGCCGCCGCGGCTGTTCCGGAAGACGGGCTCAAGGGCGTGATGCGTGATGCGTGATGCGTGACGGGATAACGCATCGTGGTAGTCCCTGATGGCCTCCAGCGCCACGTCCCCGATCGGGACGATCCGCTCCTTGCGGCCTTTGCCGCGCAGTCGCACCAATCCTTCGGCGGCGTGAAGATCGCCCACATTCATCCCGACCAGTTCGCTCACGCGGGCGCCGGTCGAGTACAGCGTTTCGAGTATGGCCCGGTCGCGGCGCGCCAGCAGCGTCTCGGCGTTCGGCAGTTCCATCAAAGCGTCCGCGTCCTCTTTCGTCAGCGCGCGAGGGAGCGGCTTCGGCTGTTTGGGCGTTCTGATGTCCTCGGCGGGGCTCCGCGTGACCACCCCTTCCCTCATGAGGAAGCGATAGAAGCTCCGGAGCGTCGCCAGCTTGCGCGCCAACGAACTTTTTTTCTCCCCTTTCCGGTCCAGCCACGCCAGATAGTTCCGGATCATGGCCGCCTCGATCTCGCCGGGCCGGCGGTCGTCGTTCGCCTGTCCGGAATTTTTCAGAAACGCATGGAACTGGCGAAGGTCGGCCTGATAGCTGCGAATGGTCTCGCGGGACGCTCCCTGCTCCGCGTCAAGAAACGTCACGAAAGCCCGGATCGCGTCTTCCATGCCTCGAGATCCTCTAGCGCGCGTTGGCCGATGAGGCGCCGTTTCTGTTCCTTGTCTCGGATCCTGCTCGGCAGAGGCGGGAACAGACCGAAATTGGTGTTGATCGGTTGGAAATGTCGCGGCTCGCAGGTCGTGATATATGAGAGCAGGCTGCCGTGCGCCGTCGTCGCCGGCGGCGTCACCAGCGGGAGCCCGGCCAGGCCGCGGGCGGCGTTGATGCCGGCCAGGCCGCCCATCGCCGCGGACTCCGTGTACCCCTCCACGCCGACGATCTGCCCCGCGAAGAACACCGTGCCGCGCGCCTTGAGTTGCAACGTCGCCCGGAGCAACAGCGGCGAGTTGATGAACGTATTCCGGTGCAAGCTGCCGTAGCGGAGGAACTCCGCGTTCTCCAAGCCGGGGATCATGCGGAACACCCGCTTCTGCTCCGGGTAGGTCAGCTTTGTCTGAAACCCGACCATGTTGTAACACGTCCCGTGGGCGTTTTCCGCCCGAAGCTGCACGACGGCGTACGGCCGCGCGCCGGTCCGCGGATCTTCAAGGCCCACCGGCTTGAGCGGACCGAACTGCATGGTTTGGCGCCCCCGCTCCGCCATGACCTCGATGGGAATGCAGCCTTCGAAATAGGGAATCTTCTCGAAGTCCTTGGGTTGGACCTTTTCGGCCGCCAGCAGCGCTTCGTAAAATGTGTTGTACGTCTCCTCGTCCATCGGACAGTTCAGGTAATCGTCTCCGCCTTTGTCGTAGCGCGAAGCCCGAAATACCACATTCATGTTGATCGAGTCGGCGTCGATGATCGGCGAGATCGCGTCGTAAAAGTACAGATGTTTGGCGTGGGTCAAGTTGGCGATCGCCTGCGACAGGCGGTCTGAGGTCAACGGTCCGGTCGCGATGATGCACACGCAGTCGGTCGGGATGGCTGTGATCTCCTCCCGAATGATCCGCACGTCGGGATGCGCTTCCAGCGCCTCCGTGACCTTCCGGGCGAACAAGTCCCGGTCCACCGCCAGCGCCGAGCCGGCCGGCACCCGCACTTCGTCGGCGACGCGGACGATCAGCGAATTGAGCCGGCGCATTTCTTCCTTGAGGATGCCGGGCGCGCTCAGGATGTCGCCGGAGCCCAGCGAGTTGGAGCAGACGAGCTCGGCGAGCAGCCCGGTTTTATGGGCTTTCGTGGGCTCCTTGGGCCGCATCTCGTAGAGCGTGACCCGAGCTCCGCGGTTGGCTGCTTGCCAGGCCGCTTCGGAGCCGGCGAGCCCGCCGCCCACGATCACGATGTCTTCACGCATCGCGTTGAAACTCCGGTTGGAATGGCGGAGAAGGCTCATTGTAGAAACCGGGTTTTAGGGATGTCAAGGCAAGCGGCCGCCGGCAAGCGGCCGCCGGAGCACGTCGATAACGAACGACGGGCCGAGACCGTATCGCGCTTACAGGCGGTGCGTGACGCGTTCGGCGTACCCGGTCATCTCCACATAGCCCTGTCCCGACACCGCCGCCCCGCGCCATGTCCCCGTCGCCTGCACGGCGCCTTCCCAGTAGGTCACCTGGGTGCTCCGGCGGGTGATCAATTCCTGATCCGCGAGCGACGGGGTCAGCTCGAGCGAGAACTCCGGCGAGGTGCAGGACAGCCGCCAGCGTTGAGGGTAGCGCGCGCCGCTCGACGGACTGGTCCAGTAGGTGAGAGGCTCCAGACGAAGACTGTTCCCGGGCAGGTGCTGAGAGCGCCCGTCGGCGAGAATCAGCGTGCCGCTGGAAGCCGGATCGGGCGAGCCGTCTGCGCGTCGGAGGCGATAGACCATGAGCTCGGAGTTGTTGCTGAGCTGGACGCTGAACCAATCCCAGCCGACCACGTCGCGACCAAGGTCCGCGGAACCGAACTCATGATCCATCCAACTCGTGCCCGCGACCGCGAGCTGCTCCCCGTGCACCGTCACGCTCCCTTCGGTCGCCAGCCTCGTGAGCGAGTAATAATGGGACGCCTGTCCTCGACGGTCGCCTTTGCGGCTCACGCCGTCCGTGCCGTGCACGACCGGCGGTTTGAGCGAGGTGACCGTCAGATCCACGGCGAATCCGTCGGCGGCCGCGCGCAGGCGATGGCGATCGGGGTCCCCGGACAGCCGTTCGACGCTCCACCGATCGATCCACACGCGGAGGCGGTCGGCGTCCGCGCCGGCTTTGCCCAACCCGGCCCGGCTGATCTTCTCGGCCATAGAGAACCGGCCGTTGTCCAGATCGGAGAGCGCAAAGTGGGCCAGGTACAGGTGTCGGATCGTCCAGCGGGACGGCTCGGTACTGAGGCGCTCCGGCGCGACGCCGCGCCGGAAGAAGGTCAATTGAAAGCCGAAACGGCGGCCGTTCCGGGCGGTGAGGTGACCGGTGTAATACCACCATTCCGTCCGAAATGCGTCGTGCGATCCGTGGTCCTGCGGGAAGCGGTACTGATAGCCCGGAAGGGCGAGACGGAACCCGCCGTCGGTCGCGGCGCCGTCGCGGGCGGCCTGAGAAACAGACCCCAGCGCCAGTGCACCAACCAGCAACGACGTCGCCGTGCGGGATCGGGTGCGCATGACGGAATGGCTTATAACACTCCGTCCCTCGCCGTGCAAATCGCCAGTATTGGCGAGGGTTTTCTCGTCGTCGTCGGCGGCGACGCGAACCTGCCGCTCGGTTGACAACTTCCGAGAGCATCGGCTATCGTGAGGCATGCAAACCGATCGAGAGCGCGATCATCAGGGCCGCGACCCGCGCGAAAAGGCGGCGTCGTTCCGGATTCCGGAACGCATCCCTGTGTTCGCGCTGCCCAACGTCGTCTTCTTTCCCAAGACCTACCTGCCGTTGCACATCTTCGAACCGCGCTATCGGCAAATGGTCGCCGACGCGGCCGCCGGAGGCCAGTGCATCGGGATGGCATTGCTCAAGGAAGGCTGGGAAGCGAATTATTACGGCGATCCTCCGATCTTCGAGATGGGGTGCGTCGGTCGTCTCGTCAGCGTCCAGCCCCTACCGGACGGCCGGTCGAACATCCTGCTGCAGGGTCTGGAACGGTACGAGGTGCGGCAGGAGTTCCACGATAAGAGTTATCGCGAAGCGGCGATTGCGCTGAAACCGCGGGCGTCGAAGTCGTCGCTCGATCCGGCGGTGCGGGCCTATCTGATCAAGGTGCTCGGGGACTATCTTCACGCCCACGAGGATCATCCCCATTGGCAGAACTTCTTCCGCGAGGACGTGAACGATGACATCCTCGTGAACACCCTCTCGACCCACTTCGACTGCACTCCACTCGAAAAACAATTTCTCCTCGAAGCGGACTCGCTTCAACAACAGGCTCGGCGGCTCATCGACCTGATCCAGTTCAAAGTACACGAGCAGGACGGAGCAAAGGGCTGGGGCTGATGGAACGGGCGGTCACCATCGAGGTGTCCCGGCTGGGCAAAGCCTATCATGATGGCGTGAAGGCCGTCGAGGACCTGTCCTTTCAGGTCTTTCAGGGCGAGATCTTCGGTCTGCTGGGCCCCAACGGCGCGGGAAAGAGCACCACGCTCCGGATTCTGATCGGCTTGCTGCGGCCGACGTCGGGGTCCGCCGTCGTGTTGGGCCACGACGTGGCGCGCGAACCGGAGCAGGTGCGCCGGCTCATCGGATATGTGCCGCAGGAACGGGCGATCGACCGATTCCTCACGGGGCGCGAACATCTGGACCTCCTCGCCAATCTGTACCATCTGCCCAAAGACGAAGCCCGGCGCCGGATCGACGATCTGCTGAGGCTGGTGGAACTGGAGCGGCACGCGGACCGGGTCGCCAAGACCTATTCCGGCGGGATGAAGCGGAAACTGGACATCGCCTGCGGGCTGCTGCCGGATCCGAAGATCCTTTTTCTGGACGAGCCTACGCTGGGCCTGGATGTGCAAAGCCGCCTGCGCATCTGGGACTACGTGCGCGGGCTCCGCGAGCGGGGCATGACCGTCGTGATGACGACCAACTATTTGGACGAAGCCGATCAGCTCTGCGACCGGCTGGCGATCATCGACGCCGGACGGATCAAGGCGCTGGGCTCGCCGACCGAACTGAAAGTCGGACTGGGCGGCGACATCGTCTCGCTGACGGTGAAGGAGACCGACCGGATCGAGCCGTTGGCCGCCGCCTTGAAAGGGTTGCCGTCCATCCGGGCCGTGAGCACGACGCCGAGGGGGCTCGATATCCGGGTGGAGTCTCCCGAGAAAGCCCTGCCGGCGATTCTCGACGCCGCGAATCGGCTGAACTGCGGTCTGGAGTTCATCGACTATCACCGTCCGCGGCTGGACGACGTGTTCGTCGCCCACACCGGCCACGCGATTCGGGAAGAATTCCCTGGGGAAAATGAGGAATGAGGAATGAGGAATGTGAAATGAGGAATGTGAAATGTGGAATTGTTCAGTAGCCGTCAATCAATGGAATTGGACCGTTTTCGTGACCATTCCTCATTTCTAATTTCTCATTCCTCATTGGCGAAGCTATGCGAGCCTATTGGCAGGAAATCAGTGCGCTGACGATGCGCTGGGTGCGGCGGTTGAGCCGCGAGAAGTTCAGCATGTTGTTCACGCTCGTCCAACCCATGCTGTTCTGGCTCATCTTCTTCGGCAACCTCTTCCAGCGGGCGGCCGACACCCAGGTGGTGCAGGCGCCGAACTACATCAGTTTCCTCGCCGCCGGCGTGGTGGTGATGACGGTGTTGAACAACGGACTGGCCGGCGGCGTCGATCTGCTCTTCGACAAGGAGAACGGGTTCCTCGAACGGCTCATGTCCACGCCCATCCACCGGACTTCCGTGATCCTGAGCCGGTTCCTCTTCGTGATGGGGATCACGTCCCTGCAGGTCCTCGTGATCCTGGGCGTCGCGTATCTGTTCGGGGTCCGGCCGGCGACCGGTCTGCTCGGCGTGGCGGTCATTCTGCTGATCGGCATGTTGTTCGGGGTCGGACTGACGGCCATCTCGCTGGGAATGGCCTTCTCGGTGAAAAGTCACGGCGACTTCTTCTCCGTCCTGGGTTTTCTCTCGCTGCCGATGATTTTTCTGAGCTCCGCCCTCGTGCCTCTGTCGGCCATGCCCGCCTGGATGGGCTTCCTGGCGCGGTTCAATCCGATGACCTGGGCCATCGACGCGGTGCGCCCCCTGATCCTGTCCGGCTGGGCGGAGGCGCTGCCGAAGGTCGCGATGGTCCTTATCGTCATGGCGGTGTTCGACGCGCTGTGTTTGTACGGCGGCGCGCGCGCGTTCCGGAAGGCGATGGGATAGTTCGGACGTGAAGCGCGGAAAAGTGCGGTAACGGGATACCGGGGTAACGTACTACTGGAAGGACCGGAGGAGTTTTATCACAGTACCCCGTTTACCCCTTACCCCGTTCCCCGGCGAGATACGATCTACGAGATACGAAATACGCTCTCACACGATGGCGATAGGCGAAAGCCAGATTCGGGCGCTGATCCGGCTGCTGTCCGACGAGGACGAACGGATCGTCAAGACGATCAGCGGCAAGCTGATCGATCTCGGGCCCTCCGCCGTGCCGCTGCTGCAGGAGGCCGAGATCGAACAGCCGGAGATGGCTGAGCGGATCGCGCGGATTCTGGAAGAGATCCGGGGCCGGCGGCTGGAAGACGAGTTGCGGGAGTGGACCGCGCAGCCCGAGGACCGGATCGACCTGGAGGCCGGCGCGTTCCTGATCGCGCGTTACGCCTACCCGACGCTGGATGTCTGCACCTATACCCGCCAGTTGGATGAGATGGCCGGGGAAGTGCGCGACCGCATCGGGCCTCGGGCCTCCGGCGAAGAGACCGTCAAGACGTTGAACCGCTATTTGTTCGTGGAGCAGGGATTCCGGGGCAACACCAGGAACTACTACGAGGTCGACAACAGTTATCTGAACCGCGTGCTGGATCGGCGGACGGGCATCCCCATCAGTCTCTCCGCCGTCTATTTGTTCATCGGCAAACGCCTGGGACTGCCGGTTTACGGCATCGGCATGCCGGGACACTTTCTCGTCAAGTACGAGTCGGACCGATACAAGGTGTTCGTGGACTGTTTCAACGGGGGCGCGCTGCTGACGGAACGGAACTGCGCGCGCTTTCTCACCGAAGCCGGATACGGGTTCGACGAACGGTATCTGCAGAAGAGTCAGCCGCGCGCCGTGCTGATCCGGATGCTCAAAAACCTGCTCGCGATCTACAGCAAGCTCGACGACCCGGTAAAGAAGGCCCGGCTGTCCCGCTTCGTGGAGATCATAGGGTGCGACCCGGCTCCTCCCTTCACACCGTCACCGACAAGAGATCCCTCCCCATCCGGATAGGCCCCCGAAAGTGACGCGCCGCCTGACGCTTGACGTTGAATCGTTCGGCGATCGGGTAGAAGTGCGACAGAATCAGCCTATCGAGGCCTGCGTCTCTGGCGACCCGGCCGCAGTCGCCGGCGTGCATATGGCCCGGTCCCGGCCGGTTCGCGGGAAAGGAGCAATCGAGCACCGCCACGTCGGCTTTACGGCAGAGGCGGACGAGACTCTCGCAATACTGGGAGTCGCCGGAATAGGCCAGGGTTCTGCCTCCGTGTTCGATGCGGTAGCCGACGCAATGGAGCCGGGGGACGTGGAGCACGGTGCCCGGGGTAATGCGGGTCTCCCCTATCAGAAAACTGCGGTCGGCGACTTCCTGGATACGGACGCGAAAGCCCGGAGGGTCGAAACTTGGGAACGTCGCGAAGATCGTGCGGAACAATCGGCCGGTGCCGCGCGGTCCGATGATGGTGAGGTCGGGACGACGGGCGACGAGCTTGGAGTGGATCACGGCGTCGAAGAAGAAGGTGATGAAGTCCGAGAAGTGGTCGGCGTGGAAATGGGAAAACAGCACGTGCGTGATCCGATGACGATCGACTCCGGTCTTCATCAGGTTTGCCAGGGTACGGGGACCGAAATCGAGGAGCAGCGTGTGGTCGGTCCGCACGAGATAGCCGGCGGCGGCCCGTTTGGGGTGGACGTTCGTGCCGCTGCCGAGAATCGTCAGGCGCATCAGGACCCCGATACCAACGGCGACGTGCGGCCCCACCGCCCTGAAAAGACAAAGTCCGCCAGCGGCTTTCGGCTGCGCGGGGCCAGTTCGCGTTGCCGGAGCTTCTCGGGCAGCGCGGTCGGATCGCCCGGATAGCCGAGCGCGATCGCGGCGACGGGCTCGAACCCCTCCGGCACGGCGAACGCCTGCCGGACTTTCTCCGGAGAAAAACCGGCCATCTGGTGCACGAACAGGCCGAGCGCGGTGGCCTGCAGGGTCAGGTTGGCGACGGCCTGCCCGACGTCGTGCAGCGCATGCCGGTTCGGCTCGCCGTCGTCCTGAAACGCCGTCCGCGCGACCGACACCATGAGCACGGGCGCGCGCCCGGCCCAAGCGGCATTCCCCTCGTTCAAACACGCCAGCAGCCGATCGTATTCCGCCAGGTCCTGCTTCGTCGCGACGAGGAAATACCAGGGCTGTTCATTGAAACAGGAAGGCGCCCAACGGGCGGCTTCCCAGAGACTGCGCAAGGTCTCCGGTTCGACCGGCTTGTCGGAGAACGCGCGCGGACTCCACCGGCGCTTCAGCAGGTCGTGGATCGGATGAGCGGTGTCGGCAGGTTTTTCCATCATCGACTCCCGGACGAGAGGGCGATGGGCCGGCGGGGCCTCATCGCCGGTCCTGTTCAAAGCTGTCTCTGATGCGCGACAACAGCGTGCACAATTGGTCCGCTTCCTTGCGGGTCAAGGCCCGTTCGAAATACGGGCGCAGAAAGGCGATATGGGCGGCGAACGTCTTCCGGAACAGCGCATCGCCCTTGTCGGTCAACCGAATCTTGATGCAGCGGCGATCGCCGGCGACGTCGTCTCTTCTGATCAACCCTTTCGCCGCCAGCCGGTCGAGGACGCCGGTCAGCGTGCCTTTGGTGGTCAAGGTGGCCTCGCTGAGCTCCGAGCAGGTCATGCCGTCCGTGTCGCCGAGCGTGGCGATCACGTCGAATTGGGACGGCGTCAGCCGCAGGGAGCGGATATGGCGGTTGTCGGCCCGCCAAAACGCCAGATAGGCTTCGACCAGCGGGCGCACCACTTTGAGATAGGGATCGTCTTTGAGATCGGGAAGATCCATGTTGACCGGCATGATAGTTCTAGTTAGTATGATTGTCAAGTTGACCGGCACGGGCGACCGGCGCGGCGCGTTGACGCGATCCGAGGCGCCCTCCTATGATGCGGCGTCATGATCCGGCGGTGCCAAACCGGCCAAGCGAACCTGACGGCGATCCTGATTGTCGTCGGAGTGATCGTCACCCTCGTCTGGATCTGGAAGCGGCTTTCTCCCGAAACGCAGGACTTCCTGGTCGAACAGGCCGTTCCCATCACGCTGCTGGGGCTGGCCGCCGCGGCGGCCCTGTGGGCGACGATTCGCCCGATCCGGAGGCGGCGCCGCCGGCGGCGCGAGCGGGAACGCCTCATGGCGGCCTTCCAGCGCGAGACCTCGCCGGACAAACGCCTCGACTTGGCCTTTGCGCTGGTCGAGGTCAATGACTATCGGCTGGAAGGGTTGGAGCCCGTGGCTCCGGCGTTGAAGGAAGTGTTCGCCACCACCCTGCAGAAGGCGCTCGGCGACAAGCAGCATAAGATCAGAGGGATGGCGGCCAGCCATCTCGGCGTCCTGCAGGACAAGTCGGTGGTCCCGCTGCTCCTCAAAGCGCTGGAGGACGACCATGCGTACGTGCGGAGCTGTGCGGCGCTGGGATTGGGACGGCTGCGCGCCGTCGAGGCCAGAGACAAGTTGGCCGAGGTGATGAAAGAAGACTGGGATCAGACGGTGCGAAGCCGGGCCCGGGAGGCCTGGGAGCGGCTGGGCTGACTCAACCTTGACCTCGACCTGCTTCCCGGTCGGTCCATTCGAGCAGGAGGATTTCGGGCGGACAGTTCCATCGGGCCGGCAGGACCGACCAGCCGAGGCCGCGATTGACGTAGAGGCGATGGCCGTTGCGCACGTACACGCCATGCAGGCGGCCGTTGCAACCCGGTGGGAGCCAGAACGGCGGCACGAACGGCACCCGCCACTGTCCTCCGTGGCTATGGCCGCACAGCGCCAGGTCGATCCGGTGATGAGGCCGGAGCTGATCCAGAATATTGGGCGCGTGCGCCAACAACAGAATGAAGCGGCCCTCGACCGGAGGAGGAAGGCACTGCAGGTCGGCCCGGTGCAAGGATGGGTCGTCCACGCCGACGACGGCCAGTTCCCCCGACCCCGCGGCGACAAACGCGGTCTGATTGACCAGCAGCGAGATTTTGTGCCGGTCCGCGAGTTCCGCGAACCGGTCGGCCGGGACGCCGCTGTAATGGTCATGGTTGCCCAGCGTCATGTACACGGGCGCCAGGTCCCTGAGTCGGCACAGAAAGCGGAAGAGGTGCGGAAGGCCGTCCGGAACATTCAGCAAATCGCCGGTGATGAAGATCCAATCGGGACGCAATCCGGCGATCGTCCGGACGATCGAGTCGTGACGCGGTCGATAGCGGTCAAGGTGAAGATCGCTGATCTGCACGGCCCGCCGGCCGGCGAGAGGCCCATGGAGGACAGGCAGCCGGGAGACCTGCGCCTGGGCCAGTCCGATTTCCCACTGCGGAACAAGGTTAAAGAGATGGTGGGACGGGCGGCTGACCACATGCCCGATGACCATCCGCGCCCGCTCTTGCCAGCGCATCAATCGCGAGGTCATTCCATCACCCGGTTCAATGCGGCCTGATCGGACGCGGTGAGGCGATATCCGCTTTCATAGAGGAGTCCCATGCCGGCCATGAGCCCTTCCATCCCGCCCGCCTTGTGGAGCGTATCGAACATCGCCGTGAGCGCCGCTGCGTGCGCGGCCGCGGTGGACGAGGGATCGAACGCGAGCTTGAGCGATTGCAGCACGTCCTGGAGTTCGGTCGCGTTGTAGTGCCCGTCATCGTCCCGGTCGCCCACCAGGGCGAATTCGTAGAATGTGAGGCTCAGCGACAGAGACGATTGGGTGCGGCTGAAGTCTTCCCGCACGGATCCCAATCCCCCGGGATAGCGGCTCTCGCAATCGGCCGGCGAGAACACGCGGGCGGTCCGGGCCGCCTCGGGCCGCGGACCACGCCGCCAGGCCACGCCTTGCACCGGAGAGGGAGGCGGTTTCTGCCGCTCGCGCCGGTAGAACCACTGGGTGCAGGTGCTGGCGATGGCGAAGGCCTGCTTGTCGATGGTCACCTGACGCCGGATATGCTGGGTGAACAGGGCAAACACGTCTTCAGCCCGGGCCGAAGGGGCGGCGAGAGAAAGTATCCCGAGGCTCATCGCCAGTGATAGGATGAACGCTGAACGGGGCGCGGTCGTCGGCGATCCGGACATGGGGGTCAGGCGGTTCGAGGTGAAGATGGAACGGCTTGCCCAGAGTATACCACCGGGCCGCTCGATGTTCGCAGGGAATTTCTGGAACGCCCCGGCGCGATCGGTTCCACGCGGTTGAGAAGAGATGACGAGCACCATCAAGAGTCAGAGCGATTCGCCCTATCTGACGAGTGCGTACCCCGGAATCGGCGGGAGAATTCGGACGGCGCCGGAAGATTTTCGCGTCGACGAACGGCCGCTGTATCTCCCGTGCGGCGAAGGCGAGCACCTCTATCTCCGGGTGACCAAACGCGGCCTCTCTACCCCCGAGCTTGTTCTGCGTTTCTCTTCCGTGCTCGGAGTCAAAGCGCGGGCGATCGGCGTGGCCGGGCTCAAAGACGCCAGGGCCGTCACGACCCAGATGGTCTCGATCCACGGTGTCACGCCCGAGTCGATTGCGCGAATCAAGCCGGACGAACACGTGCTCTCGGTGGAGGTGCTCGGCCGACATCGGAATCGATTGCGGACAGGACATCACGCGGGCAACAGCTTTCGACTCGTCATCCGCGGCGTCCTTCCTCACGCCGAAACGACCGTGCCGTCGGTGCTGGAAGAGCTGTCGCGCCGCGGCGTGCCGAATTACTTCGGCCCGCAACGACAAGGCAAAGCCGGCCTCAACCACGAACTGGGCGCCGCCCTGTTGGTTGACGTCGCGCGGCGGGCCAAGATGGGCCGCTCCAAGCGCCTGTGGTATCTGCACGCCTATCAATCCCATCTCTTCAACCGGGTGCTGGCCCGCCGTCTCGATCGGCTCGATCACGTCATGGCGGGCGACTGGGCGATGAAGCTCGACAACGGCGCCTGTTTTCCGGTCGAAGACGCCGCGGCGGAGCAGCCCCGAGCGGATCGCTTTGAGATCAGCCCGACCGGGCCGCTCTTCGGGTCGCGTGCGCCCTGGGCGTCGGGTGAACCGGGCGTCATCGAACGGGCCGTGGTCGAGGCGGAAGGGACGACGCCGGAAGCGCTCGTCGAGGCGGCGAAAGCCTGCGGGTTCCGCGGCGAGCGCCGGCCGCTACGGGTCAAGCTGATGGATCCGGAGTGGTCGCTGACGGACGGCGATCTCACCCTCTCTTTCGCGCTGCCGCCCGGCGCCTATGCCACGAATGTCTTAAGAGAGTTGATGAAGACAGGCTAGAGGCAAGGGGGTGAGGAGTAAGGGGTAAAGGGTAAGGGGGGAGGCATGAGGGGTGAGAGGGGATGGATTGCGGAGTACGGATCGCGGAGAGGGTAGAAGGATGAGAGATGCAAGAATTCGGACGTGTTGAAGAGGAAGATTCGGCGGTGATCTAGGCATGTTATGATTGCGTTGAGTCCTGACCCCCTAGCCGTGGAGTTCTCTATGGCACAGGTTCAAGAGACGGTCGTTTTACAGGGCCACATCATCGATTCGCTGATCCTGGCCAAGGTGCTGGACACGATCCTGATGATGGGCGGAACCTTCGATCTGGAAGAAGTCCGGATCGGCAAGACGCGCGAGGAGCCGTCCCGCGCGAGGATTCTGGTCAAGGCGCCGTCCGCCAAGTTGCTGACCGAGATTCTCGAGGCGATCCAGCCGCACGGCGCGGCGGTCGAGCGGGAATCGGACTGCACGCTGGAGCCGGCTCCGGCCGACGGGATCTTCCCCGAGACCTTCTACGCGACGACGCATCTGCCGACGCAGGTCCGACTGCACGGCGCGTGGATCGACGTCGAGGCCATCGAAATGGATCTGGGTATCCGTGTCGATGCCGCCAAGACGCGGGCCCGCACGGTCCCGATGGCCGACGTGAAGAAGGGGGATCTCATCGTCACGGGACGCGAGGGCGTGCGGGTCATCCCGCTCGCGAGGCCGAAAGAGCGCGACGTGTTCGGGTTCATGGAGGCGCAGGTCTCGGCGGAGCGGCCGCACGGCCATATCATCCGCGACGTGGCGCGGCGGATGGAGATGTTGCGCGAGGAGATGAGGAGCGGCCGCGACGGGTGCAAGGTCTTGCTCGCCGGAGGGCCGGCGATCATCCATGCGGGCGGCCGCGATGCCCTCACCTGGCTGATCGAGTCGGGCTTCATCCACGTGCTCTTTTGCGGCAACGCGCTGGCCGCGCACGACATGGAAGCGCATCTCTTCGGCACGACCCTGGGCTACGCGTTGTCGGCCGGCCGGGCGGTGCCGCACGGCCACGAGCATCATTTGCGGACCATCAATCGCATCCGCGCGATCGGGAGCATCAAAGCGGCGGTCGAGTCGGGCGTGATCTCCGGCGGGATCATGGCGGCCTGCGTCAAGCAGGGCGTCCAGGTGGTCATGGCGGGCACGATTCGAGACGACGGCCCGCTGCCCGACGTGATCACGGACTCGGTCGCCGCCCAGGCCGCGATGCGGGCGGCCATTCCCGGCGTCGGCCTGGCGCTCTTGGTCGCGTCCACGTTGCACGCGGTGGCGACGGGGAATCTCCTTCCCGCCACCGTCCCGACCGTCTGCGTGGATGTGAACCCGGCGGTGCCGACGAAGCTGGCCGATCGGGGCAGTTTTCAGGCCGTCGGGCTGGTGATGGACGCCGCGTCGTTCCTGCGCGAACTGGCGCGGGAGTTGGGATGGAAGGGGTAGCCTGTTGTGAAAATGCGGGTCCCGTCGCCGACCAGCCCGTCCGTGCTCGCACCCCGCCCGGTGTAGGGACCCCGCTGCGCGCGGCCGGGCTCCCAGGTCAGCGCCACCCGCGTTTTCACAAGCAGGGCTAGGCGTGAGGCGGCGGGATAAAGACTAACGATGTAGGGTGATCACCGATGAGCCGGCTGTTGGTCTGCCCTCCGGATTATTTCCGGATCGAGTACGAAATCAATCCCTGGATGCGCCGGACGAACACAGTGGACGGCGAGCGGGCCTACCGGCAATGGCACGAGCTGATGGCGGTGTTGGAGAAAGACGCCGGTGCGACCCTCGAGCGGATGACGCCGGTGCCCGGACTGCCGGACCTGGTGTTTACCGCCAATGCGGGAGTCGTGGTCGGCAAACGGGCGGTGCCGAGCCGATTCCGGCATCCCGAACGACAGCGGGAGGAAGTCCATTTCGAAGCGTGGTTCCGCGAGCACGGGTACGAGGTCATCACGCTGGAGCCGGGCCTCTACTTCGAGGGCGGGGGCGATCTGCTGGGATTCCCGGACGGCTGGTTCGGCGGCTACCGCCAGCGGTCGGATATCCGCTGCTATTCCCGCTTGAGCGAGATCTTCGGGCGGGAGATTATTCCCGTCGAGCTCGTCGATAGCCGGTTCTATCACCTCGACACGTGCTTCTGTCCGTTGAGCGGCGGCGAGCTGCTCTATTACCCGCCGGCGTTCGACCGGTACGGGCGGGCGGCGATCGCCGAGCGGATCGCGCCGGAACGCCGGCTCGTCGTGCCGGAAGGCGAAGCGTTGAAATTCGCCTGTAACGCCGTGTGCGTCGACAAGCATGTCGTGTTGCCGGCCGGTTGTCCGGAGACGATGGCGCTCCTCCGCGACCGCGGCTACGAGCCTCATCCCGTTCCCCTCGACGAGTTCATGAAATCCGGCGGGGCGGCGAAGTGTCTGACGCTGGCCTTGGATTAGCGAATAGCGAGTAGCCGGCAGCAAGGAGCTCCTGGAAGAAAAAGCGTAGAATGAGTCGGCGTTTCTCGCTATCCGCTATTTGCTATTCGCCGTTTGCTCGCTTCCTGAATAACCACGAAAAATACAGCCCCGCGATCGCGATCGTGACGAGTTCGATCGTCATCAACAGGCGGCTCACGACGGCTTCGGGTTCGGGCGGGGAGAGAAGGAAGTGGAAGCCCAGGAATTCGGGCGGCCGGCTCGGCGGAGTTTCCCACGGCGGAAACACGAGCGCGAGGAGCAGCAACGCCACCATTGCGTAGAGGATCTGAATATTCAGCTCTTCTTTGACGGATACAGGCGAAGAGGAGGTGCCCGCGGCGGGTGAGCCGTCGAGCGGTGCGCCGCACTGGGTGCAGAATCGGCTGATCTCCGGAAGCTGGTGACCGCAGGAACCGCAGGTCTTCATCGAGTCCCCGCCTCGGAAGTGACCGGCCCACAGCCTACACGGAAGATGTCTTGAAGCGCCAGTCCGAACCCCCTGTGCTCCCTCCCCCCGGCGGGGAGGGGGCAAGGTGAGGGGAGGGTCAGAAATGGTAGCTCAGGCCGAGGGCGACGATGTGGGCGGTGTAGTCGGCCTTGAAGCCGAACAGATTGGGCGTGTCCTTGTAGTCGAAGCGGGAATAGTTAAATTTGTATTCGCCGAACATGGTCCAGTGTCTCGTGATGTAGTACCGAAGACCGGCCTGTGCGTTGACGCCGATTCTCCAGTTGCTCGATTGCGTATTGTCTCCCGACGTCACGGATGGGTCTTTGATGCGGGCGAAGAAAATGCCGGGACCGATACCAACGTAAGGTTGGAGACGGGTCCTGTGGTATCGGAACATCAAATTGACGGGCGCCCAGGTGATCACTCGGTTGTAGAGACCCTGAAAGTCGGCGGTGGCGCTTCCGCCCGGTCCCTTGAACGTGATGGGTTGTTGCTTGATATGAGGGGTCGTATAAAAGACTTCCGTCTCGAATCCGAACCAGCGGATTTGGGGGAGATAGAACCCCAGCTTGACTCCACCCATGAGAGAACTCTTCAACGCCTGATCCGAGATCGATAGGACCGCAAATCCAGGAGTGGTGATTTTGCCGTCGCTCAAGCTCTGCGGAAAGGTGACCCCAAATTGGCCGGCGATGTAGGATTCTCCATACGCAAGCGACGGAAGAATGGCGCATACGAAAAGCATGACCAGCCCGATTGGAATCCATCGGGCGTGCCGGCCGCAGTGAGTGACCATGGTGTGAATCCCCGCGTTTTCGGGTCATTTAGGGGGAGAATCCGTCCTTCCTTGACGGTTTCCCCGTCCGTCTGCTCCACAAGATGAGGCCGGAGCGATCAATCCGGAGCCGAATACGGTTGAGCAATCCCTATGCCATCCAAGCGTATAACAGGGAGATCCGCTCTCCTCCCAATCATTTCCCATTCTTGGCATGCGCCGACCCGGGACCTGCCTCCCGGTGCGCGCACATCAATGAACAACACAGATCCGTCGCCGTTCCATTTCGTCGCCGGTTTGCTCCTTAAGAAATTCACCTGCCTTTCTCCGTTGAGCTGTTCCGGCAAACGAAGTCTCTTTCGTTGACAGCCTTCGCAGCCCGTTCCTATAATCCGCGCGGCGTCTTCAAAATAGCGAGTAGCCCGGAGCGAGCAGCTAACAGCTCTGAGCTATTCGCTATTGGCTGTTCGCTGTGAGCTGACGGCTGAGATCTGACAGCTATTCTCAAAGCAGTCAGCGCGTTCTGACAGAGAGTCGTGACCGTCACAACCACAACAGGCTCAAAAGAGCGCGCGCCCACCATCGGCGTCATCGGCGCCGGTGCGTGGGGGACGGCGCTGGCACGACACGTGGCGCAGAAGGGCGTCTCCGTCCGGCTGTGGGCGTACGAGTCGGAAGTGGTCGAAGCGATCAGGACGAAGCACGAGAACACGATCTTCCTGCCGGGCGTCAAGCTGCCCGTGGACGTGATGGCCACCAATTCGCTGGCGGAAGCCGTTCGTGGCGTCGAGGGCATCGTGTTTGCGGTGCCCTCCCACGCGGCCCGTTCGGTGTTGCGGCACCTGGCGCCGCTCGTGTCCGGCTCGATGCGGATCATCAGCGCGACGAAAGGCATCGAAGAAGACACGCTCAAATTGATGACCGACGTCATGACCGACGTTCTGCCGGCGCCGATCCCTGAGCTGATGGTCCTCTCCGGGCCGAGCTTCGCCGCCGAGGTCAGCCGCGGGCAGCCGACGGCGGTCTGTCTGGCCGGCCGGAATGTGGAGACGGTCAAGACCTATCAATCGCTCCTGATGGCCCCGACGTTCCGGGTCTATGCCGACCACGATCTGATCGGCGTGCAACTGGGCGGGGCGCTCAAGAACGTGATGGCGCTCGCAGCCGGAGTGGTCGACGGCCTGGGGCTCGGCCACAATGCGCGGGCGGCGTTGATTACTCGCGGGCTGGCGGAGATGGTGCGACTCGGCGTGGCGATGGGAGCGGACCCGCGCACGTTCTACGGGCTCTCGGGAGTCGGCGATCTGGTGCTTACCTGCACGGGACCTCTCAGCCGGAACCATACGGTGGGCGTGCGGTTGGGGAAAGGGGAGAAACTGGAGAGCATTCTGAGCGGCATGCACGCGGTGGCGGAAGGGGTGCGCACGGCGCGGGCGGCGTTGGGCCTGGCTGACCGGCACGGGGTCGAGATGCCGATCGTGCGGGAAGTCAACGCCGTGCTGTTCGAGGGCAAGCCCTGCCGCCAGGCGGTCGGAGATTTGATGGAGCGCGGCCCGAAAGAAGAAAAGAGCCGCTCATGAAATTCGGGCGATTGACTGTAGATTCGGTTGGCCTGTGCTTCATTTGGGTGCGAGGCACGGGGCGAGAGGCTATGGGCAAGAAGTCGAAAGAAGACTATTCCCCACATCCGCTCGCCGCTCGCCCCTTGCCGCTCGCCTTTTTGTGAGTATGAACCACGATTCGTTGAGAAGATTGCTCCGCGCGGTCAGAGCAGGCAAGACCGGTGTCGATGCGGCCATCGAACGGCTTCGCAGCTTGCCGTTTGAAGATCTCGGCTTCGCGTCGGTGGATCATCATCGCTCGATCCGTCAAGGATTTCCCGAAGTGATTTTTTGTGAAGGGAAGACCAAGGACCACGTCGTGGCGATCGCGCGAGGCCTGCTGAAAAAAGGCGGACCGTTCATGGCGACCCGGGTGGAGCCGGACGTGGCCCAGGCGTTACGACGCCTGGATGGTCGGGCGGTCTATCACGATCTGGCGCGGGTGGTGACCATCCGGAACTCGACACGCACACTTAAAGGCGATGTGCTGGTGATGACGGCCGGGACCGCCGACATCCCGGTGGCCGAAGAAGCGAAGGTGACGGCCGAGGTGATGGGCAGTTACGTCGAAACGATCTACGACGTCGGGGTCGCCGGCATCCACCGGGTGTTGGGCCGACATGATCGGCTGCTGCGGGCTCGCGCGATCATCGTAGTGGCCGGAATGGACGGGGTGCTGCCGAGCGTCGTCGGCGGCCTCGTGGATCGGCCGGTCATTGCGGTGCCCACCAGCCGGGGCTATGGGGCGAGTTTGGGCGGAGTCGCCGCGTTGCTCACGATGCTCAATAGCTGCGCGGCCGGCGTCGGCGTGATGAACATCGACAACGGCTTCGGCGCCGGCTGTCTGGCGCATCGGATCAACGTATTGGGCGAAACGGGCGAGAAAGGCGCGAAAAAGCGGGAATAGGTAAGAGAAGAAAATTGCCGATTCCTGCTTGTCTCGCCGGTCCCGCTTGTCCCGCATGCCACGCTGAGATTCATTTCACCTCCACCGTTCCCCGTTTCGGCCACGCCGTCATGGAGGTCCGAGGACCTTTCTCTCCGACCGTCAGCAACTTCGCGCGGATTTCGTAGTGATAAGAGCCGGTCGAGACGACCTGCTTGTTGTGATCGGTTCCATCCCACGACAAGGTCACGGACATGCGCGGGGGCGGATCGTTTTGATCCGGGTTGTCGGAGTTTTGTCGCGGCTCGACGGGTTGCCGGGTGGACAGAAATCGAAGAGACGTCTTGGAGGGAGAGCTGACGAGGGAGGACACTTCCAGAAGGTTCGCGCCGTCGAGGTCTTTCGGCAGATCGACGGTCACCGTAAACGCCAGCGGTCCATGGGCCGGGGAATAGGGCACAGGAGCGACGGCGACGTGGATGATTTTGAGATCCGGTTCCTTCTGCGGGACGGGTTTGCGCTTGCTCTTGGCCGAGCCCTCATCGGCTCCGGCGAGCACTGCGCATCCCAGCAGGACGGCCACGAGAAGGCGGCCGAAAGCTCGGCGGAACACCGGACAAAAGACGGAAGAAGCCATGTAATCGTGCCGCCGAATTGGGCGCGTTCTCCTGGAACACGACAAAACGCAGAGGGGGATAACACAGCGGGGCGGGACTGTCAATCATACGAGGCCAAGGCGCGGGGCACGAGGCAAGGGGCGAGGGGCAAGGGCGGAGCAATTGTGAATTATGAATTAGGAATTGGGAATGACGAATGACGGAGCAATTCTCGATTCATCGTTTCGGATCGTTTCACCTATGGCCTCTTGCCTGTCACCCAGCCCGCATTATTCATGACGGTTCGTCGCGAGATCGCTGAGCCGCGTCGCGAGACGGGCGCGTGGAGCCGCGAAGGACCGACGCGTACTTGAAACAGTACGTGGAGGGACTGAGCGGCGAGCCCGCCCGCCTGGCCGCCCCAACGCCGCGGCCAGGCCGGGACCCATTGCAATCTTGGAGCAATGGGTGCCCAGCAGCGGATCGGCGATTGCAGCAGAAGTGCTCATGAATAATGCGGGCTAGAGCCGTTGTCTTTCAATTGATTCCGCATTGCCGCGCGGAAAGCGCTTCGGTAAGATGGGTCGCGCGGACGCGGTGATGTGAGGCGGACGTGGGACGTCACCTGTATTTCGATTGTTTCTCCGGCATCAGCGGAGACATGGTCCTCGGCGCATTGGTGGATGCCGGTCTGTCCGTGAAGGACCTTGAAAAAGGTCTGAAGGCGCTGCGGGTCGACGGGTTTACCTTGGCGGCGAAGCGGGTCTTGCGCGGAGGGCTCCACGCCACCAAGGTGGACGTGGTGATTCACCGGGGGTTCCGCTCCCCGCTGTCACTCTCGCGCATCCAGCGGATTCTGTCGGCCAGCGCCCTGCCTCCATCCGTCAAGGAACGAAGCCGCGAGGTGTTCGATCGGTTGGCGAAAGCCGAGGGGATCGCGCATCGCGTCAAGCCCTCCGACGTCGAGTTTCACGAGCTGGGCGTGATCGATTCACTGGTGGATGTGGCGGGAAGTCTCCTGGGGTGCCATCTGTTGGGTGTGAGGCGCGTCACCGCCTCGGCCGTGAACCTGGGCGCGGGTACGATCCAGACCGCGCACGGCCGATTGCCCGTGCCGGGGCCGGCGGTGGCGGCGCTGGCGGCCGGCGTGCCGGTCTACAGCTCGGGGCCGCCGCAGGAGTTGACGACGCCCACCGGCATGGCGCTGCTGCGTACGCTGGTTGAGGACTATGGTCCGCTGCCGCTCATGCGTCCGTCGTCGATCGGATATGGCGCCGGCACGGCCGACCCACGCGAGTGGCCGAACGTCCTGCGCGTCTTCCTCGGCGACATGTCGGAGTCGAGCGCGGGCCTGACCGACTCGGTCGTGCAGGTCGAGACCAATCTCGACGATCTGAACCCCCAGGCCTATGAGGCGGTCATCGAGCGCCTGTTCGGTGCCGGGGCCTTGGATGTGACGCTCACGCCGGTCATTATGAAGCGGGGGCGGCCGGGGATCGTGCTCGGCGTCGTCACAGCCCGCGAGAAAGCGGAATCGGTGATCGGCGTGATCTTCCGCGAGACTTCGGCCCTCGGCGTGCGCGTCCAGGAAGTCATGCGGAGGGTGCTGGCGCGCCGGTTCGTTCCGGTGCGCACCCGGGGCGGAGAGGTCAGAATCAAGGTGGCGGACATCGAACCGGGCCAGACGAAAGCGGCGCCGGAATATCTCGACTGCAAGCGGATCGCCGAACAAACCGGCCGGCCGGTGCGAGAGGTGCTGGACGAGGCGATGCAGGCCTACCGGAAGCTGAAAGTAACAGGAAAAGTAAGGGGTAAAGGGTGAGGGGTAAGGGGCAAGAGGGCAGAGGGAAGGGGTAAAGGGGTAAGGAGTGAAGGACGAAACGGGTTTTCTCTTCGGTCCAACGCATCACGCATCACGCTTCACGAACGACGCGTTCGTCTCGCTGCGAGGCCTTGCTTGACCGTTCTGGCCTATGTCGCGCTGTTCGTGCTCTCGGTCGTCATCACATTAGGCGGCTGCGCGCTCTTTACCAACGGGATCGAATGGCTCGGTAAGCGCATGAAAGTCTCGGAAGGCGCGGTGGGGAGCATTTTCGCCGCCGTCGGGACCACGTTGCCCGAGACGTCGATCCCGATCATCGCCATCTTCTTCGGGAGCGGCCAGGAGCGGACCGAAGTCGGCCTCGGCGCGATCCTCGGCGCCCCGTTCATGCTGAGCACATTGGTGCTGCCCATCCTGGCCGGCCTGCTGCTCCTCTACGCCGGGCTCGGGAAGCGGACGGCGTCCTTCAAGCTGGATTATCGGGAGGTGCGGGTCGATCTCCAATTCTTCCTCCTCGGCTATGGGGTGGCCGTCGTCTGCGCCTACGTGCCGTCCCGGGCGCTGCATTACGCGGCGGCGCTGCTGTTGGTGGGGATGTACCTCTATTATATGAAGATCAAGTTTACGGCTCCGGCGGAAGACGAGGGGGGAGCCGATATCGAACCGTTGCTCTTTGCGAGACAGGCCGCGAAGCCCGCGTATACCGTGATTGCGCTGCAAGGACTGGCGGGGCTTGCCGGGCTGGTTATCGGCGCGCACCTGTTCGTGACCGCGGCTAAGTCCATCGCCGCCGAATTGAGCGTCTCGCCGTTGCTGTTGGCGCTGCTGATTGCGCCGCTGGCCACCGAGCTGCCGGAGATGTCCAATAGTTTTCTCTGGCTGTATCGGAAGAAAGACCGGCTTGCCGTCGGCAACGTTACCGGGGCGATGGTGTTTCAAGGGACCTTTCCGGTGTCGGTCGGACTGATCGGCACGGAATGGGCGCTGGCGCCGTCGGCGCTCATCACCATGTTGCTGGCGGTGGCGGCGGTCGGGCTCAGCTTGGGGCAACTGCTGTGGGGCGGCCATTGGCGGCCCTGGTTGTTAGGCGGCAGCGCGCTGCTGTATATCGGATATACGGTGTATCTGTACGGATCGTGACGGCGTGATGCGTGAAGCGTGATGCGTGACGCGTGGTGGACAGCAGGCGAGGGGCGAGAGGCAATGGGGAAGAGTCGGGCAAGAGATGCGGACAGGCGCCCGCTGCTGGGAATCACCATGGGCGATCCGGCGGGGATCGGGCCGGAGGTGGTGGCGAAGGCGCTGGCCAGCCGTGAACTGTACCGTCTGTGTAGGCCCCTCGTGATCGGTTCATTGCCCGTCATGGCGCGGACGATCCGGTGGCTGAAGCTGCCGTTGAACACGGTCACGGTTGCAGGGCATGAGCAGCCGATCGGTCGTCCCGGTCAGGTCGCGGTATCGGATCCGTTGAAGAAACCGCTCGGCCGATACCGGATGGGCGAGGCGAGCGTCGAGACGGGCGTCGCGGCCGTGGCGTTCATCAAGAAAGCGGTCGCGTTGGCCGAAGTCGGGTGTATCGACGGCATCGTGACGGCGCCGATCAATAAAGAGGCGATCAACCTGGCCGGCTGCCATTATCCCGGACACACCGAACTGCTGGCCGATCTCACCCGCAGTCAGGAAGCGGGCATGATGATCGTCGGCGGGCCGCTCAGGATCATGTTCGTCACGACGCATGTGGCCGTCCGCGACCTCTCCGCCGCGCTCACGCCGGCACGCATCGAGAAGGCGATCCGTCTCGCCGACAAGGGCTTGCGGGAGTATTTCGGCGTCCGCAAGCCCAAGATCGGCGTCGCGGCGTTGAATCCCCATGCCGGCGAAAGCGGCTTGTTCGGCGATGAAGAGGTGCGCAGCATCGGACCGGCGGTGCGGCGGGCTCGGAAGGCCGGCATTCAGGCCAGCGATCCGTTGCCGGCGGATACGTTGTTCGGGAAGGCGGTCCGCGGAGACTATGACGGCGTTGTGGCCATGTACCACGATCAAGGGCTGATCCCGCTGAAGCTGGTGGCGTTCGGGAAATGTGTGAATGTCACGGTAGGGCTCCCGATCATCCGCACGTCCGTGGATCACGGGACAGCGTACGACATTGCGGGGAAGGGGGTCGCGGACCCTGGGAGCCTGCTCGAAGCGGTCAAGCTCGCTGCCAAGCTGGCATCTCAGCGAACAGCGAATAGCAGGCAGCGAACAGCAGAAAAGCCACACAGAGAGTGAACAGCACAAAGCTGCTCGCTATTGGCTTCCAGCTATTCGCTACAGACAGAGGAGCGAAGACATGACCGATCAGCTCAACGCAGCTCTGACCATGCTTCAGCAGCAGCTCAAGGAACTGGAAGGAATTTCGAAGCAGACGGCGGAGGACTTGAACGCGGTCGCAGGGAAGGAGCGCATTGTGAAATGGAAAGCCAAGACGGTGCCGCTGATCGAGCAATATGTCGGGCGGAAAGAAGCCCAGCAATTTGCCGGGAAGCAACCGGGGCCGTCCTTCACCTATGATCTGTTCGAAGAGTTCAACGATGAAATCGAGTTCTACCGGAATGTCCTGCTGGCCCTCGTCAAGGATGTGAAGAGCAAGGTGCCGCCGACCGGCGCGGGATGATTGTCTTGTTCCTGGGTTGAAGATTCTATGACGCTTCCTCTCCCACCGGCCCTCAAACGTCTGGGCCAGCATTTCCTGGTCGATCAGAACATCGCCCGCAAAATCGTCTCGCTTGCCGCCCCGCGGGCCGACGAGACCGTGCTGGAGATCGGACCGGGGCGGGGGATTCTGACGCACCTGCTCTGCGAAGCGGCCGGGCGGGTGATCGCCGTCGAGCTCGACCCGAAACTGCACGCGTATCTGGCGGAGGCATTTCGCGGACGCGCCAATCTCGATCTGCGCCTGAGGGACGCGTTGGAGTTTCCGTATGAGTCGCTGCCGCTTCGAACGGTCGTCGTGGCGAATCTGCCCTATTACGTTTCGACCCCGTTGCTGTTCCGGCTCCTCGATGCCCGCGACCGGATCGCCCGCATGACGCTGATGCTGCAGGCCGAGGTGGCCGATCGGCTGGTCGCCCAACCGGGCACCAAGGATTACGGGGTCCTGTCCGTGCTGGCCAGCTACGCCGCCGACGTGCGCCCGGCCTTTCACGTGTCGGCCGAGTGTTTTCGCCCGCGTCCGGACGTCGCCTCCGCCGTGGTCGGTTTCGCGATAAGGCCCACCGGCCGACTAGGAAAGGAAGAGGAGGCTGGCTTCAGGCGGATCGTCAAGGCCGCCTTCGCCCATCGGCGCAAGACGCTGTCCAACTCGCTCCGGGACGAAGGGATTCCGCAGGAACTGATCGTTCATGCGCTGAAGCAGTGCGGCATCGACCCCTCCCGTCGCGCGGAGACCCTCTCACTCGATGAGTACGTGGCGCTCGCCAGAGCATTCCGCTCGAGGGAATGCGGAATGCGGAATGCGGAATAAGGAATGCGGAATGCGGAATGCGGAGCTCGGAGTCGTCACGTAATCCTGACCATTCCACATTCCACATTCCTCATTCGCGCCGTCCGGCGCGCCACCAGCGCGCCGCCTCTTGCCCCGTGCCGGTCAAGGTGTTACCATCCGCGCGATATGGGTGTATCCACCACGGCAAAGCGCGGTGACGCCCGCAGTGCTTCTTCCCGTTCTTCCCATCTCCAGCGCGAGATCATCGGCGTCCTGCTCATCGCGCTGAGTCTCCTGACGTTGCTGAGTCTCGTCTCCTTCGTGCCCGGAGATGTCCAGTCGGTCGGGGCGGGATCGTCCGCCGAGACACCCGCGCACAACCTTATCGGCACGGCCGGCGCGTTCCTGGCGGCCGTGTTGTTTCACGTCATCGGCGCCGCCGCCTACGTCTTCCCGTTCGCCTTGGGGCTCTTGGGGGTCCGCTGCTTCACGCAAGGGTGGGTCGGGGTGACGGTTCGCGGCGCGATCAGCTCGCTGGCGTTCCTGCTGCTGTTGAGCGCTTTGTTCCATCTGGAGGTCGTCGGCGTGCCGACCTGGTCGAGCGGGTTGGTCTCCCGCGGGATGGCGGGCGGGGTCTGCGGCCGGTTCATCGCGGACGGCCTGCGCGCGTATTTCGCCAGCACCGGCGCCCACATCATCATCCTGGCCGGTCTGGTGGTGTCGTTGTTGGGCGTGGTGCCGGTGTCGCTGCTGGGCCTGTCTCGACGGGTGCCGGCGTGGTGGGGGTCCGTAAAAGAAGCGGCGTCGGCGCTGATGCCCGAACGATCCGGGGGCGAAGAGCGAGAAGAGGCCGGGCGGAGAGCCAAGCCCAAGACGGCGCGGATGAACCGGGCTACCGGGGCCGACGAGATCGACGAGGAAGAAGAGCTTGAACTCCCGGCGATGCCGGAGCTGCCGCGCATTCGCACCGGCGCCAAGCCCGTCCCCAAGCCCGCGGAGGAGGCGGACCCGGAGCCCGACGTGACGCCGCCGAGGGTCGTGTCCACTGGCTACGTGCTGCCGGATCCGAACGAACTCTTGAGCGATCCTTCCGGCCCGTTGGCGCGCATGACCGAGGAGGAGCTGAAGGCGCAGTCCGATGTGCTGACGCGCGCGCTCTTGAGTTTCGGCATCGAGGGCAAGGTCACGGAAGTTCATCCGGGACCGGTGGTGACGATGTACGAATTCGAGCCGGCGCCCGGCGTCAAGGTCGCCCGCATCGTGAACCTGGCCGACGACCTGGCCCTGGCCCTGAAAGCGATGAGCCTGCGGATCGTCGCGCCCTTGCCCGGCAAATCGGTGGTCGGGATCGAGGTGCCGAACCGCTACCGCGAAACCGTGTCGTTCAAAGAAGTGGTCACGAGCGACGCCTTCACGCGATCACGGTCCAAGCTGACGTTGGCGCTGGGCAAAGACATTTTCGGCGTGCCCGTCACCGCCGATCTGAAAGCCATGCCGCATCTCCTGGTCGCCGGCGCGACGGGAGCCGGCAAGAGCGTCAGCCTCAACACGATGCTGCTGAGCATTTTGTTTTCCGCCAGGCCGGACGAAGTCAAGCTGCTCTTGATCGACCCGAAGATGCTGGAGTTGCAGTCCTACGACGGCATTCCGCATTTGCTGCGGCCCGTGATCACCGATCCCAAGTCGGCGGCCCGGGGACTCGGCTGGGTCGTGCAGGAGATGGAGCGCCGCTACAAACTGTTGGCCGAGGCGGGGGTGCGCAATATCGACGCCTACAACCGGCGGGTCGCCGCGGCTCAGGGCGTGCTGCCGGAAGGCAAGTCGGCCGGCGCTCCGGAGCAGACCGAGTTGCCGATCCGTTTTCTGTCCGAAGAAGAGAGGCTGTCCGCCGGCGAGAGCGCCGCTCCCGAGGGGAGCGCGGCCGGGGCGGCTACGCCGCCGCAGACTCCGCCGGAGCCGTTGCCGTACATCGTCGTCATGATCGACGAACTGGCCGATCTCATGATGGTGGCGCCGAAAGACGTGGAGGACAAGATCGCGCGGCTGGCGCAGATGGCCCGCGCGGCCGGCATTCATCTCGTGCTGGCGACCCAGCGTCCCTCGGTGGATGTCATCACGGGACTGATCAAGGCCAACTTCCCGGCGCGGATCGCGTTCCAGGTGTCCTCGAAGACCGACTCGCGGACCATTCTCGACGCGAACGGTGCGGAGGCGCTGCTGGGAAAAGGCGATATGCTGTATCTCGCCTCCGGCACGGGACGGATCACCCGCCTCCACGGCTCCTTTGTGGCCGACGACGACGTCCGGCGCGTGGTCGAGTTCGTCAAGCAGCAGGCCGCGCCGACCTACAGCGAGGAACTGCAGGCGCTGCGCCAAGAAGAAGCGGCCGAGGAGGAGCAGCAGGACGAAGTGTACGAGCAGGCCAAAGAGATCGTGTTGTCCTCCGGGCAGGCGTCGGCCTCGCTGATCCAACGCCGGCTGCGCGTCGGGTACCCGCGGGCGGCGCGGATGATCGAACGGATGGAGCAGGAGGGGTTGGTGAGCGCGCCGGCGCGGGATGGGCGGCGCGAGGTGTTGGGAAGGCGCGGGCCGGTGGGGGAAGAAGTTTGAGAAGTTGTTTGAGCGAAATGTGCCAAGGTCGTGGAGCGATGGGGGCTGCTCTGCTCAGGCGCTCCGGCTCGACCGCACTAAGCCTCCCATCTGCCCGGCTGCGCAACTTGTTCCGTTTAAAGTTCCGCTTAAACGGAACTTCGAACAGTGCTCGCCGTCCGCCAAGGCGTACCGCATCTGGTCGGCAAGTGCGGGGCCCGAGCCTGCGCGCAATTCGCGACGCAACCCCCATCACTCCCAGTAGATGTGGTCTGGTACCGGCTCCTCCGCGACCTTGCTTTCCATGCTGCCGCACCCTCTTGAGCTTTGTGTCTTGCTTGCTGGCCTTTTCCTTTTGGTCGGTTCTACCGGCCCGCGCGGCTGAGGAGGGGACGGAGGACAAGGCGCTCAGGGAAGTCAGAGAGGTTGTGAAGAAGGTGCAGGCGCGGTATGAGCAGACGAAGGACCTGCAGGCGGAGTTTACCCAGAAAACCAGGATCGAAGGCTTTGCAACGGCGATCGCGTCCTCCGGCCGGGTGTATATCAAGAAGCCGGGGCGGCTGCGGTGGGATTACGTGGAGCCGTCCGTCGAGGAGATTTACGTCAACCACGACGACGTGAAGATGTACGTGCCCGAGCACAAGCAAGTGCTGGTCGGCAAGTTGACGCAGATGGCGGCCTCGAAGGCGCCGTTGGAACTGCTGCAGGGGGCGGCCAAGCTGGAGGAGCAGTTCGTCATCGAACCGACGCCCGGCAAAGCTCGCGGGGCGGGAGGGCTGCCGCTCGTCACGCTGCTGCCCAAGCGGAGGGATTCGGAAGCGGTCCGCACGCTGGACCGGATCGTAATGGAGGTCCAACCGAAGACGTATTTCATCAAGAGCCTCTCGCTACACGAGATCAGCGGGAACGTCGCGACCTTCGAATTCAACGGGCTCAAGCCGAACACGGGCTTGAAGGACGCGGTGTTTGAATTCCAGGTGCCGCCCGGCGTCGAAGTGGTCAAAGCGCCGGCGCTGAGCCCGCCGTAGGCGGGTAGTTGTGAGTTCTGAGTGTTGAGTTCCGAGTGAGTAACCAGGAGGTGAGACGCAGTCTATACACTCAGAACATAGAACTCAGCACTCAGAACTAGCCCTGATCCGAAAATAGTTGTCTCGAAAAAGATGCCTTTCTCCGTTTCCCGAAAGGATCCTCTCCCTCCCGAGGGAGGGAGAGGAGACAGGTGAGGGTAGGTTCGAGAAGAACCGCCTCACGGCAGCTTCTCCCCCAAGGGAGCGTGAGGAGAGTAGGGGACTCAAGATTGGAAAGAATTTCGGATCAGGGCTAGGAAAGGATGAAAAGATGCAGATAACGACTGGGCTCGTTGCCGAGGCCGTCGAGCAGGCGGTGGCCGCGCTTGATTTCGAGCGGGTGAAGAAGGAGTACTGGGATCAGAATGAGTTCGTCTATCTCAAGGAGTTCCTGCCTCGGGCGGTGGTCGAGGCGCTCCTGGTGCCGCAGGCCCAATCCGTCAAATCGGAGCTGAACCGCAATTACATCCCGGGCCGGAAGAAAGGGGGCAGCGTCAGCTACTTCACGGTCATCGAGAAGGCGCCCCGCTTTCTCGATCTGTACCGCTCACCGGCGTTCATGAATTTTCTCGACCGGCTGGTCGACGCCCGGGTGACGCTCTGTCCGGACCACGATCCCCATTCCTGCGCCCTCTACTACTACACGGAGCCCGGAGACCATATCGGATTTCACTACGACACGTCTTACTACAAAGGCGCCCGCTACACGATCCTGATGGGGCTGGTGGATCGGTCCGACCACTGCCGGCTGGTGTGCGAGCTCTATAAAGATGTTCCGGGCAAAACCCCCCGGCATCTCGAGCTGAAGACCGAGCCCGGCGACCTGGTCATCTTCAACGGGGACAAGCTCTGGCACGCGGTCACGCCGCTGGCCGAGGGCGAGGAGCGGATCGTCCTGACGATGGAGTATGTGACCAACCCGGAGATGGGGCCCTTCAAACGGATCTATTCCAACCTGAAGGACGCCTTCGGCTACTTCGGGCTGCGGACCGTCTTCACGCGGGGAAGCAAGCCGCGAGTAGCGAGCAGCGAATAGCTGATCGCTCATAGTCGAGAGCAGAAAGCCGGTAGCGAATCGCTCCGAGCTACCAGCTATGCGCTGTTCGCTCGTTATGCGACGAACTGATCCTTGAACAGCTCGTGGTGCTCGACCGCGTGCCGGATGATCCGGAGCAGGTCGTCTTTCGTGGCCGGTTTGACCAGGTAATCCCGCACGCCCGCCTTCATCAGCGACACGGCCAGCTCGGCATCCGGATAGCCGGTCAGCACGACCACCGGAATCGAAGGATATTGCGACCGAAAATACGCGATGGCGTCGATCCCGTTGATCTTCGGCATGCGGATGTCGCATAGAATCGTGTCCACCAAAAGCGGGTTGTCCCCCGCGTTCAACGTCTCGATTGCCTGCTCGCCGTTCTCCGCTTCGATCACTTCATAGCCGGCCTTTTGCAACGACAGGGTGATCGGCTTCCGGACCGACGCCTCGTCGTCGACGACCAGGACGCGGCCGAGCCGTCCGGTCGGCGAATCTTCGGACTGCGCGTGCATAAAGTCCTCCTGTTTCAGAAATAGCCGTCAGCTCTCAGTCATCAGCTTCCCCCTCACCCCATCCCTCTCCCCATCACCCGTTGCAACTTGCAGAGCAACGGGTCCCCGGGGGGAGAGGAGAAAGGTGAGGGGGCACTTGCATGGCGGCGAGTAACAAGTAGCGAGCAGCGGGCAGCTCTGAGCTATTCGCTGCCGGCCGTTACCCGCCATGGAGCGGAAACCTGATGATGAATCGGGTGCCTTTTCCTTCTTCGCTCTCGACGCCGAGCGTCCCCCCGTATTTGGCGACGATGCGGTACACGATGCTCAATCCCAAGCCCGTGCCTTTTCCCGGCTCTTTGGTGGTGAAAAACGGATCGAAAATTTTATGCAGCATCGCCTTCGGGATGCCGCACCCGGTGTCGTCGACGCGGACGATGATCTGCTCCTGTTCGACCGCCGTGGAAAGGGTCAGGCGGCCGCGGCCGTTCATCGCCTGGACGGCGTTGTTGATCAGATTGATGAAGAGCTGGTCGATCTCCGCCTTGCGGGCGCGGAGCAACGGAACGGGCTCGAAGGTCGTCACGACCTCGACATACCCGAAATGCGGGCCGCGCCGCACCATCTTGACCCCCTCGGCCAACCGCTCACGGAGGTCCACCTCGCATTCTCCGTCTCGGGACGTCAAGCGGGTATAGCCGGCGAAGTCGCGGGCGACGCCGGAGACGTGTTTCGCGTAGGCGATGATATCCGCGGCGTACTCGCGAACCCTCTCCAGGTCCCGTTCTTCCAGCAGCAGTTCCGCCATGCCCAGGATGGCCTGGGCGGGATTGTTGATCTCATGGGCCATGCCGGAGACCATCGTGCCGAGGCTGGCCAGCTTTTCGGTCTGCAGCAAGTGATCCTGGAGCTGCCGTTCCTCCGTCACGTCCCAGATGATCATGCCCGTCCGCGGCGGCTCGCCGGCGCGCAGCATCAGGGGAAACAGGCGGTACCGATAGACCCGCTTGTCCGCCTCGAACTCGGGGTCCGGCGGCCGGGGGTTGCCCGCGCGGACGGCGGCCAGCTCGCGCTCGAGTCGTTCGCGGGCGGGCGGCGGGAGCTTGAGCGCGTCATGCAGGCGACGCCGGACCAGTGTCGCGCGGTCGTACCCTCCGAAATACTGCACGGCCAGCGCGTTGGCGTACACGATCTCCTCCCGGCTGTCGACGATCAGGATGGCGCCGGGGAGGCTGGCGAGAATCTTTTCGGTTTCTTCGTACGCCCGCACCAGCGCCTGGGCGGCCTGCTTCCGCTCGACGAATTGGCCGATCTTCATGCCGATGTCGGCCATCATCTTGAGCAACGTGCCGTCCAGCTCGCGAACGGCGCGGCTGAAGAATTCGATGACCCCGTGGAGGTGACCACCCACGCGAATGGGAAAGGCGAAGGCGGCGTGCAGGCCGACGCGGGCGGCGGCCGGCGCCCGCGGGAAATTCGGATCGTTGACGACGTCGAGGATCCAGGCGGCGTCGCCGGCGGACCACACACGGCCCGGCAACCCGACGCCGGGCGGCAGCGTCGTCGCGCGGCTGAGCGCCGCGAATTCGTCCAGACCGGCGTCCGGCTTCTGCCAGATGGTCTCGCACCGCAGCGCGCGGGCGCCGTGATCCATGAGCCACAGGACCCCCAGTTCCCATCCGGCGGTGTCGCAGACCGCTTGCAGAATGTGCGGCGCCGCGTCCTCGAGGGTGTCCGCCGCCGCCAGGACGTGGCTGATCGCCAACTGGGTTTGCTGAAGGCTTTCGGCCCGTTTCCGCTCGCTGATGTCCTTGAAGACCACGACGGCGCCGACGAGCGCGCCCTCTTCGTGGATGGGCGTGCTCACGTACTCGACCGGAAAGCCGGTGCCGTCCTTCCTCCAGAAGACCTCGTTGTGCACCTGGTGGACGGCGCCGTCCTTGAGCGCGGCATAAATCGGGCAGGCTTCCGGCGGGTAGGGACTGCCGTCGCCATGCGCGTGGTGGACGAAATCGTGCATGGGCCGGCCGAGCAGATCGGCGATCTCCCAGCCCAGCATGCGGGCCGCGGCCGGGTTGACGAACGTGGTGCGTCCTTCGAGGTCGAGGCCGTAGATGCCGTCGCCGGCCGAATCGAGCAGGAGTTGGTTGTGGCGGCTGAGCCGGCGCAGCGCGTCCTCGGCCCGCTTGCGCTCGCTGATGTCGCGGATGATGCCGCTGTAATAGGTGCCGTCCTTCGTGGTCCACGACGCGAGCGACAGTTCCAGGGGAAACTCCTGCCCGGATTTCGTGAGGCCCGTGAATTCCAGGGTTTTCCCGACCAGCGTGGACTGGCCGGTGCGTTCCAGCCGCGCCAGGGCCGCCTCGTTGGACGGTCGGTAGCGCGCGGGCATGAGGATCGTCACCGGCCGGCCCAGCGCGTCCTGCTTGCTATAGCCGAACAGGCGCTCCGCCGCCTGGTTCCAGGAGATGATGTGCCCCCGGTGATCGGCGAGCACGATGGCGTCGGTGGCGGATTCGACCAGCGTGCGGAATCGCGCCTCGCTGGCCCGCAACGCCTGCTCGACGTGCTCAGCCCGCACCTCGAGACCTTTGACGGAGAAGGCCCGCCGCAGGATCGCCTTGACCTCTCCGGAATCGTACGGCTTGGTCAGGTAGGCGAACGCGCCGCGGGTCAGCGACCCCGACCGGTTCTCGTTGGTGCCGTACGCCGTAATGACCACGATAGGCAAGTTCGGGTCCAGCTCCGTGATGACCTTGAGCACCGACAGGCCGTCCAGGTCGGGGAGTTGCATGTCGAGGATGGCCGCCCCGTACCGCTTCTGCTTGATGTGCTGGATGGCGTCGGCGCCGTACCCGACGCTCTCGACGGCGTACCCTTCGTGGATCAACATATCGCTGAGTGAATCGCGGATGTCGGGGTTGTCGTCCACAATGAGGACCGAGGGAGCGGGCATGGCGGAGTTCCTTCGTTCGCTCTCGGGATCCGAAACCATCGCCGGTTCAGCTTGTGACACAGTCTTCATGAGCCCTTGGCTCACCCCTCACCTTTATCCTCCCCCCATCCTGGGGGAGAGGGGAGGGTGAGGGGGCATATTCTAGGCAGGGAAGGAGCAACCGGCGTGCCACGACGCCGGTCATTCACGGGCCGAGAAGGTCCGCAAGAACCCCTTGATTCTATGGGAAAGATGGGGAGACGAGTTGCAGAGAATACAGGGTTTTTCCGGAGATCGGCGGAGCCGGGGGTATCGAATGCAATACGAAACGGTATCGGATGGGATACACCTGGCTGAGAAAAATTAGGAATGAGGAATGATGAATGAGGAATTATGGATGCGGGATGCGGAACGCGGCCCGGGTCAGGTCACCCGTGCGTCGAGCGGGAGTGTAAAGAAGAAGCGGCTGCCTTCGCCGAGCCGGCTTTCCACCCAAATCGTCCCGCCGTGAAGCTCGATAGCTTGCTTGCAGATGGCCAGGCCGAGACGGGACCCCTGTTTGTCGGGACGACTCGATATGATTTTGACGAATTCGTGGAAGAGCTTAGGCAATTCCTGCGCATCGATGCCGCAGCCCGTGTCGGTGATGCAGGTTTGGAGGAACCCGTCGTCCCGGACGAGAAACTCGATCGCGACCTGGCCCCCGGGCGGCGTGAACTTAATGGCGTTGTTGATGAGATTGGAGAACACCTCCCTGATCCAACTCCGATCGGCCATGATCGGGGGGAGGTTGGGCGCGGGCTTGACCACCAGCTTGACCCCCTCTTTCTCCGCCATCATCTGTAGGCTCTCGACCAAATCCGTAATGATCTCCCACAGCGAACACCGCGTGAGCGTCAGTTGCGCGCGCCGGGGGTCGATCTCCATCCAGCTCAACAGCCGGTTGATGAGGTCCGTGAGGTCGGCCACGTTTTTCTTCATTCGGAGCAGGTATGTCGACTGTTTCTCCGTCAACGCTCCGGTCAAACCATCCAACATGTTGTCCACGCTGCCGCTGATCACCGCCATGGGCGTGCGCATTTGGTGTGAGGCGACCTTGATGAACGCCGCGCGGCGCTTGTCCTGCTCTTCGAGCGCCTCGTTCGCCGCCCGCAATTCCTGCGTCCGCTCCTGCACGCGCTTTTCGAGCGTCTGTGTGAGCAGTTCCAGTTCGAGGTAGGCGCGAGCGTTGTCCAGCGCCACCGCGACGTGGCTGGCGACCGTCATCAGCAGTTCGAGGTCCTCTTGCGTGCAGCGGGGGCTGCCCCGGTCCGCCGCCAGGTAGCCAAGGACGCGCTGCTTGCTGCGGAGGGGCACGGCGACGAACGAGATGATGCCGACCTCCATGGCGAGTGACTTCATGTCGGGATGCATGCGCTGCGCCACCGTCTCGATGTTGAGCGCGAGCACCGGCTTGCCGTGAAGCAGCAGATCCGCGTCGAGGCTTCCGTCGTCCTGCACCGGAATTTCCAGCGACCGGGCTTTCCGTTCCACGTCGGGCGGAACGCCCGCGACGCGACCCGTGTAGGCGATTCCCCGCTCGCTGTCGTAGAGGATCAGGATCGTCCGGGCGAAGCCCAGGTTGTCGAGCAGCAGATGAAGGACGGTCGTCAGCAGTTTGTCGAGATCGAGCGTCGAGGTGATGGCCGCGCTGGCTTGGTTCAGGGTGGTCAACTGGTTCACCTGCCGCCGGATGGTTTCCAGATTGGCGGAGATCGCCTGGTCGCGCTCTTTCAGCGATTCCGTCATCTGGTTGAACAACAGCGTGAGCTGGCCGACTTCGTCCCGGGTCGTGGGCGTCGCCGAGGCGGCCAGATCCCCCTCGGCTACCCGCCGCGCCATCGCCGCCAGGCTGCGCAGCGGCGTGATGATCCGCGCGGTGAGCAGAAGCGTCCCCAGAATGCCGGCCGCGATAATCGCCGACGTGATCAGCACGATGTTCTTGACGATGTCGGTCAGGGCGCGCTGGAGTTTCGCCTCGGTCAGGCCGATCTGGATCACGCCGTAGACCGGCTCCTTCGGCGCACCCTGCTCCTTGAAGCTTTCCTCCAACTGCAGCGCCAACGCTTGGGAGCGCAACTTTTCCCGGCTGGACTGCACGACCGGCAGGGCGAAATCGTAGAACGATTCTCCGTCCGGGTCCCGCAGATGCATGATCCGCGGCTCGGGCGAGGGCGTCTCGATCAGGCGGCGCGCCAAGGACGGATCCGGATACAGCGGCTGGTCGGCAGAGCGGGAAAAATCCGGCCGCCCGGTGAGATGGCCCTTGCTCTTGGCCGCCAGGACGGTGCCGTCCGAGCCCGTGATCACCACGTACACGACTTCGTCCACTTCCATGACGCCGTCCGTGTACGTCGCCAGCGTCGGCCGGTCCTCGCTGATGATGGAATAATGGGCCGTATGTTCCAGATTTTTGACCAGCACGGAGCCCAGACCGGTCAACCGCTCGGTCATCGCCGCGCGCTTGTCCTGGACGAAATACCAACTCACGCTCGAGGTGGTCGCCACGATGATCAGGCCGGAGAGCGCCACGAACTTCGTCCGCAGACTGACGAAACGTTGATGCGGATGGCGATCCATCGGCTGCCTCAGAGTTCGGGGCTCAATACGTTTCATCGGCGCGGGCTTCGATCTCCTTGGGAATGTCGATGCCCAGGAACCGCGCCGTTTTCAAATTCAGGGTCATCTTGATCCGGTCGGCCGGAACCGCCTTGAGCGGCAGGCTGACGTGGCCGTCCAGAATCCGACGGGCCAGACCGCCCGCCTGGCGGCCGATGTCTCTGTAGTTCACCGAGAGACTGAGCAGCGCGCCGCTCCGGACGAATTCCGGCGAAAAGCCGATGACCGGGACTTTCTGGTCCAAGGCCGTGTTTAGGATGTACCTGAGCGACTCATCGGTCAAGACCGTCGAATCCGGGACCAGCCACAGCGCCCCGACGGTCGGCAGCAGAGTCCGCAGCGAGGCCGGCACGTCCTTTTCGCTCGACACTTGAGCGGCCACGAGTTCCAAGCCGTAGGCCTTGGCCTGGCGGCGCGCCTCCTCCACGACGGCCGAGGTCTTGCTCGGGTCGTAGATGACGCCGACGCGCCGTTGGCCGGGCAGGAGCGACCGGATCGTGCCGAGCTGCCGGTCGAGCGGCACCTCCAGAAGGATGCCGGTCATGTTGGGCGCCGTCAGATCATGCTTCGAGGGGTCGAGCACCATCACGTAGATGACCGGGGTATCGACGATCTCCAGTTTGGCGGCTATCGCCGCCTTCAAGCCCACGGCCAGGACCAACGCGGCGTCCGACGCGCGGATCTTGCGCGCGAGCTTGCGGCCCCGGTCCAGGTCGCCGTCCAGATCGTATTCCCCGAAGGTCGAGCCGTTGGGCGCCGCCGCTTTGAAGCCGTCGACGGCGTCGTTGTACGCCTTGATGTTGGAGGATTTGAGAATGGCGAACTCGGCGGCGGCGGCGGGGAATAAACCGGCGGCCTCGCCGATCATCATCGGCAGGCAGATGAAGAACAGGGTGGTGGCGAACGACCGTCTCCTCACCAAGTCGGGCTCCTCATGCCCCGGTCGAAAATCCCCCTCACCTTGCTCCTCTCCCCCGGTGGTGGGAGAGGGGAGGGTGAGGGGTGTAGCTGATAGCTGCTCTTCCCCTTCACGCGCGTTGTTTGGCTGTCGTCACGTCCCGCACCGTGCCGAGGATCCGGATCGCCGTTCCGTCCGTCTCCCGCATGACCCGGCCCGACCAGGCCAGCCAATGCAGCGTGCCGTCCGGCCGGACCACCCGATGCTCGATCTCGAACGCCGCTCGTCCCTCGACGGCGTCCTGAACGGCCTGCAGCACGAGGCCGCGATCCTCGAGGTAAATGAGATCGAGGTACGCGGCATGCGTCCCGGGGAACGAACCGGAAGGGAGGCCGAAGAACGCTTCGACGGTCTCGGACCAATACACGCGGCCCGAGCGGAGGTCCCAATCCCACACCCCCAAGTCGGCGGCGCGAAGCGCCAGCCGCAACCGCTCCTCGCTCGCGCGCAGGGCTTCCTCCGCGCGCTTCCGGTCGGTGACGCATTGCAGGGAGCCGGCCATTCGGACCAGCCGACCCTGGTCGTCCCAGACGGCCTGCCCTCTGGCGCGGAACCACCGGTATTCGCCCGCCTTGTTCAGCAACCGATATTCCACGTCATACGGCTCCTTCCGCTCGATGTGCGCCGTCAGCGCGGCAAAGACCCGGTCCTTATCGTCGGGATGGAGGCGGGAGGACCAACTCTCCAGCACGTCCGGGAACTCGTCGTCGGCAAACCCCAACAGCTCTTTGAGGCGGGGCGACCACCAGACCGGCGTCCGCGGGGAGGACCAGTGCTCGCCGGGGATGACGCGGCCGTCCCATAGCCCGTCGGTGGACCCCCGCACCGCGAGGTCCAGGCGCTCGTTGCTGTCGCGCAGGGCTGCTTCGATCCGTTTGCGGTCGGTGATGTCCTCGGCGAGCCCGGCGATCCGATACACTCGGCCGGTCGCGTCACGGACAGGGAAGGCGCGGTCCCGAATCCACCGCTCCGATCCGTCCGGCCGCACGATCCGATACTCTTCGTCGTACTCTCCGCCGACTTGCTTGGTGAGCGCCGCCTCGAGCACGCGGGGCCGGTCGTCGGGATGAATGGCGTCCAACCACGACCGAGGCGAGGCGTAGAGCGCGTCGCAGGGGCGGCCCCAGATCTGCTCGTACGCAGGACTGACATAATAGATCCGATTTTTCTCGGCATCGCTGAGCCAAAAGACTTCTCTGATCTGTTCGGCCAACTGGCGGAACCGCTCTTCGCTTTCCCGCTCCGCATCTTCGGCCCGTTTGCGGTCGGTGATGTCCTCGCAGACGATCAACACGACCGGCCCGTGGGCGGCGGTTTGCACCGCCCGGGCCGTTTCGCGGACCCAAATCACGACCCCGTCCTTCCGGACCTTACGCAATTCCCAACTGATCGCCCGGCCGAAGTGTTCCAGGCACATCTCGAGTTCCCGGGCCACGGCCTGGCGGTCCTCGGCGTGAAACACCGACAGGACCGGCCGGCCGAGGAGCTCCGCGACGGTGTAGCCGAGTTGTTCGGCGCCGAAAGGATTGACCGAGAGGATCCTCCCGTCGGGATCGACCATGAAGTACATGGACGGGTTGTCTTCGTAGAGCGCGCGATACCGCTCTTCGCTGTCCTGGAGCGCCGCTTCGGCCCGCTTGCGGTCCGTAATGTCCACGATGACCCCGTCGAGCCAGCGCACCCGGCCGTCCTCGAAGACTCCTTGCCCCTTCTCGTACACCCATCGGACGTCGCCGTTGCTGTGCAACAGCCGATACTCGATGACGTACGGCCGTCGCTGCGCTACCGCCTCATGGACCTGTCGCTCGACCGTCGCCCGATCGTCCGGATGGATGACGCTGGCGTACGACCGGACGCGGTTGCCGAGAAAGTCCGACGCGGGATACCCGCAGAGATCCTGGACGCCGTCGGTCAGGAACTCCATCGTCCAGTGGGGATCGCAGGCGCAGCGATAGACGGCGCCGGGAATGTTCGACACCAGAGAACGGAAGCGCTCTTCGCTCACCCCGAGCGCCGCCTGGACCCGTTTCCGTTCGGAGATGTCGCGGATGATCCCGCTGAAGAACGTCTCGGTCCGCGTCCGCCACGTGGCCAGCGAGAGTTCCAGCGGAAACTCGCTGCCGTCCTTCCGGAGCCCTTCCAGCTCGACCACTCTGCCGATGAGGCGGGTCTCGCCGCCGGCGCGGAGGCGTTGCAGGCCATTCTGGTGCGCCTCCCGGTAACGGGCCGGCATCAGCGCGGTCAGCGGCCGGCCCAGAATCTCGGCCTCGGCATAGCCGAACAAGGTCGAGGCCGCCCGGTTCCAGGAGAGGATGCGGCCGCGGTGGTCGGCGACGACGATGGCGTCCGTCGCCGACTCGACCAGTGAGCGGAACCGTTCCTGGCTCTCGGTCAAGGCGTGTTCCACCCGGGCCGCCTTCACGGCAAGGGCTTTGACCCCGACCGCCTTGCGCAGCGTGGCGCGCAGATCGTCGCGGTTATAGGGCTTGGTCAGATAATCGAAGGCGCCTTGGGTCCGCAAATCGACCCGCCGGTCCGTCGAGACGTCGGCGGTCAGGACGATGACCGGCAGCGTCGGGTCGCGCTCCTGCAGCGCCTTCAACACGGTGAGCCCGTCGCCGTCGGGCAGAGTCAGGTCGAGCAGCACCGCGTTGTAATGGCGTTCGGCGGCGCGGGCGATGGCCTCGGCGCAGGTGCCGGCGAAATCGACCCGGTACCCGTCGTGCTCCAGCAGGTCCCGCAGCGTCAAGACGATATCCTCTTCATCGTCGACAATGAGCACGCTGTGTTCAGCCGTTGCGGTGGTCATAGCTGCCTCCACTATCCCAATGTGGAATGAGGAATGTGGAATGAGGAATTCATAGCATCGGGAGAAGAAACACGCTTGTTCGCCTGGAGGTTTTGACGGGTCGTCAACGTGATACTGCTGGGGAGATTCGTAAGCTCCCGGCACTCCTGAAGCAACATGGTGACTTCCGGACTATTCGCCAGGCCGGATTCGTGGAAGATCCGTAACCAGTAAAGGGTTTCGCGCGCCTCTTTCATGGCAATGGACATCTTCGCAAGAAAATCTCTTTTGCTTTGTGCGGCTATGGCTTCCTCAATGTTCGCCCCGATCGAAATGCCGGAGCGAATGAGTTGCCCGGACGGAATCAATTCTCTCCGGTCAAGCCGGAGGCGTCGGCTCAGCTTGACGATCTGTAAGGCAAAAGCGAAACTCTTCTCTTGAACAACGTTTTTTCTCGTCATCGCCTCCTCATCCCAAATGTCGTGTAGGTTCGTCAGGGCATTTCTCATTCCGCATTCCTCATTCCACATTCTTCATTCCTCATTCAGAATTTCAGGGTGACTCTCCCGTTCCCCTCTTCTGTCTCCTCTCCCCATCGGGGAGAGGGGAAGGGTGAGGGGAATTCCTCATTCCTCATTCAAAATTTCAGTGTCACCCATCCCCGCACCCGGCTGCCGATCGCGCATTGACTTTTCGCTCGCTTCTCTGTAGTGGATACATCTGGAAACGGAGGTGCCCAGTGAAGACATTCACCGCGTATCTGGAATGGGATCCGGAAACCAAACTGTATGTCGGCTTTGTGCCTGGGATCCCGGGCGCCCATACCCAAGGAAAGTCACTCGATGAGCTGCAGAGAAACCTCAAGGAGGTTCTGGAACTCTGTCTGGAAGAGCACCGGGACCTCGCGGAGAATCCCCCTCGATTTGTCGGCCTCCAACAAATTGAGGTCTCGGTTTGAGCCGTCTGCCCATCGTTGACGCCAAGACGATGGAAAAGGCGCTGCTCCGCTTGGGCTTTTCCGTGACGCGCCAAAAAGGCAGCCATAAATTCTACCGACACCCCGACGGGCGGACGACCACCGTTCCTCACCCCTCCGGCAGTGATCTGGCCTGGCCTTTGATCCGGGAAATTCTGCGCGAGATAGACCTCACGCCTGAGGCGTTTCAAAAAATGTTGGAAGACCTGTAAGCGCACCTCTCCTCTCCGTTCCCCTCTCCCCCTTGGCCCGTTGCATTGGAAGAGCAACGGGCGCCCCGAGAGGGGCAGGGTGAGGGGAATTCCTCATTCCACATTCCACATTCCTCATTCAAAATTTCAGGGTCACCCATCCCCGCACGCGGCTGCCGATCTCATCCCCCAGGGGATGCTCCTTGTGCTTGTCGTTCAGCGCGTTGAACGCGGAGACCGCGACCTCCGCTTCCCCGTGTCGTCGGCAGGGGAGTGCAAACGCATCGCCCCAGAGTCCGGCTTTACTTGACCATTCGGTGGATATAGAATGCTTTCCAGTGAAGGGCGCACACCACAACAAACGGGAGAAAGTTTCGAGTTTGCTGTTCGACCTTGCGAAGTATTTGTTGACCGTAGTCGGTGTAGGAGCGATTTTGCCCGATAGCAAGATCGCCGGCTGGACGGCGCTCACGGGTTCCGCTGTGGCCTTTGTGCTTCTGGCCGTCGCGGTGGTCGTCACACCCGAGGAAAGGAACTGAGTCATGGATCCCCTCCTCCTTTGGATCATCTCGCTCGGTGTCTTTGCCATCGCAGCCGTTGGGGTGCTGAAGCTTGTCGAGTATTACCAAGACCGAAAACGCTGAATCCTCGCTTCTGACTCCACATTCCACATTCCCAATTTCCCAACCATCCCGGCCTTCCCTCCCGCAGGGGAAAAGGTGAGGCGCAAGGGCTTTGGCAGGCGTGGGGGAAAGGGGAGCAAGCGGTCGTGACTCAACGCAAAATGCATGCTTATTTTTCAGATGGCGAGCGCGTGACGTTGGTGAAGGAACGACTGAAAAACCAAGAACTTGCGGAAGGGAACCGAGAGGGCCTGGGCAGACTCGTTTAGAGACGTGCGGCGGGGTTATCTGTCTGGATACGGGGGCGTATTGGTTCAGATACAGGCTTCCACGTGCGCGGACGACCGGGCTTGAGTTCCTCCATGCGCTGGGGGAACGGTTCTCCGTTGCGGCGTTCCAAGCGGTCCAGCGCATCGCTGACGGCTTCTGTCACGAGTTTCGCCATCGTCAGGCCGGGGTTCCAATAGACCGTGTTGCGCAATCGCTCCAGCAAATCCGCGGGTAAGTTCAAGGTCAGCCGGCGTTTCTCCGGCTTCACGGACAGCCTGGCTCTCCTCACCCGGCCGGTTCGAGGCGTCCCATGGTTGGTCACATCGGGCTGCATGGCGTTACTCTTCATCTCACGGCGAGTGATCGTTCTGGAGTCTTCATGAGCGTTCGGCTCACTCGCGCATCACAAATTTGCTCACGGCGAATAGCGAACAGCTTATAGCGAACAGCGACGAACTCCCGGCTATTCTCTGCCCGTCTGTTTGCTGTGCGCTACCAGCTACTCGCTCTTGTCATGGCGGATCAGGCCGCGTGGGAGCGTCGTTCGACCAGTCGGCGGCCGGTCCTCGGTTCTTGCGCAACGGAACCCTCGGACTCGTCAGGATGAGCTTCAGCCGCACGGTCGGGGGGTCGATCTGCACCCCACGTGGCGAGAACCATCAGCCACACCATACCGGCCATCCCGATGAGCAATCCCCACGTGACGATGTCCCAGTCCATGGTATGGTTCTCCTTTGAAATCCCCCTCACCCAGACTCTCTGTGTCTAGAAAGTAGCGAGTAGCTGGTAGCGAATAGCCAAACGCCGACAACTCAGAGCTATGAGCTACCAGCTATTCGCTGCTCGCTGTTTTCACAGCATGAAGTCAGCAACACCCATGCCATGTGTCTCTGAAAAGCACGTAATACCGCGCCACCATGGACTTCCTAGTTTTTCAACCGCATGTAGGAAAACAGGAAGGCCGAGCGAAGACAGCCCGGCCGATGACGGCCGGCACAGTGTATCGAAAGCGATGCGGGGCGTATCCAAAACGATAACGGACACAAACAATGCGGTGATTATCCGGCGCGGCGAACGGGAGGCAGATGAATGTCGGATTGCTTCAGCAGGTGATCAAGCACCCTCAGCAGTAACGGATCATCGGGAGCCGCCTTGATCAATTCAAGCAGGCAGGCGATCGCGTCGTACCAGAGCCCGTTCTCCGCGTACTGATAGACCGCGTCCAACTCGCAGGTCCAGGAACAGGGGAGTCCCAAGGCGCATCCTTCGCTGAACGGGATCCGTTCGATCATGCCGCCGCTCACGATATCGCGCGAGGGTTTGTCCGGATCGAGCACCAGCGTGACGAACCACCGGTATTGTTCCCGTTCCTTCAACGTAATGCCGTGGTCTCTGAGATGCACGCACTGCAAGCCCGGACGGGCGGGCGACGGCAACGTCGCTTCGAGGATCGGCTTGATCGCGCGGGAATCCAGAATCGTGAGGGTCAAGGGCTGCGTCGTCGGTCGCGAGAGGAACCAGCAGAGCGAAGGGTCGCTTTTCAAGGTCAGGCCCACATGGTCGGGAACCAACGCGACCAGCGCCGGATCACCGGGCTCGCCGCCACGCGCCGGCCCGCCGATTCTCGCCCGCGGAACGCTGTCTTTCCGAGGCTTGTACGCTGGCAACGGCCGGTCGGGAGCCGCCGCGGGCTCGCGGATCTGAGCGGCGGCCGGCTCCGCCGGCGCAGGAGCCGCGACGACACCGGGCACACCGGCGACAAACCCGCCGACCAGGAGAGCCGCGCTGAGGAGAAGGAGAAGAGGGAAGGCCTCGTTCTTCTTGTGAGTCACCATGTGCTCTTGACGCACCCGAGCAGTATGAAAACGCGCCCCATCACCCTAACCCTCTCCCTCCAGGGGAGAGGGTGCAACTAATGCGGGTGGCACCGCCCTGGGAGCCCGTCCGCGCGCAGCGGGGTCCTTACACCGGGCGGGGTGCGAGCTTTCACCCGTTGCAACCGGAGCGGAGCAACGGGTACCCGGCCGGGCGGTGACAGGACCCGTATTTTCAAACTACTCACTCCCACCTTGGCGCAAGTCCCAGGCGGCGACGTCCGGCAAGCCGGCCTGCTGCAGGAACGAGGCGCGGATTCGGCGAAGGGCCCGGTCCTGGGGCGACGCCGCGATGAGGTCGGAGATGGCGGCGAACATGTCGTACCACAACCCATCTTCCGCGTAACACCGGGCCGCATCCAGCGAGGCCGCGACCGATAGGCCGCAGCCGGCTTCATTGGCCACCACACGCTCGATCACCCCGCCCGTGACGATATCGCGCGCCGGCGAATTCGGATCGGGGACCAGAGAGACGAACCAGCGATACTGCACGTGCTCTTCCAGCGTGATCCCGTAATCCTTCAGCCGGATCGCCTGCAGCCCCGCGCGGCGGGGAGGCGCGAGCGTCACGTGAAACAGCGGCTTGATGACCCGCGTGTCGATCAGGGTGAAGGTGACGGGCAGGGAGGTCGTCTTCGACAGGTACCAGTAGAGGGTCGGTTGCGCGGACACGGTGAAGCCGATGTGATCCGGAACCAGAGCCAGCGCCTGCGGCGCGTCGGCCTCGATCCCGCGGGTCGGCCCGAACACGCGGGCGCGCGGCGTGGCGCGCTCGCGGGGTTTGTAGAGCGGAGCCGGCGAATCCGCCTCTCGGGCAAGCTGGAATTCCGTCGCCGGGGCGACGGCGGCGAAGACTCCGCCGGAGAGGCTCAGGCTGCAGACCGCCAGCCACCGTATGACCGGCCTTCGAGAGTTCATAGGGTTACCGTTGCGCGGACGCGGTCGCTGAGTCCGCCTCCACCTTGCGCGCCGGACACGGCGTGCCGTTCTGCATCCGGTCATAGTCGGCCACGTCGTTCAGCCCCACCTGGTCCAACAGGGACGCGCGCATCAGGCGCAGAACCCGATCCTTCGGATGCGCCGTAATCAAGTCGGAGATCACCTGGATGGCGTCGTACCAGAGTCCGGACTCCACATACAGGCAGAAGACGTCCAGCGGGTCCTTACAGGCGGTCCTGCCCTCGACGAGGGCATCCAGGTAGGGAATGCGTTCGATGGCGCCCGCCGAGTGAATGTCTTTCGACCGGGATTCGGGGTCGACGATCACGGCGATGTGCCACCAATACTGCACCTCCTCCTCCAGCGTCTTGTTGTACTCGGCGAGCCCGACCATCTGAATGCCGGGGCAGGGGGGAGGTTTGAGCGACACCTGCAGCTCCGGCTGATAGTGCCGGTTGTCCACCAGCGTGAATTCGATCGGATAGGTGGTTGCCTGGGACAGGTACCAATACAGGGCCGGCGCCTTGCGAATGGTGAAGCCGATATGGTCGGCGGGCGCGAGGACCTTGACGACGGGCTCGCCTTTGTCTCCTCCGCGGAACCCGCCGTCCACCCGGCCGCGGAGCGCGCTGCCTTTGCGCGGTTTGTAGACCGGCACGGTCGGCTCGATGAACTTGGGGGCGTTTTGCACCTGTTCAATCGGGGCCTGCGGGGAGGGCTCGGCGGCGAGTCCCGGCGGCGAAGCACCGAAACCGAGGGCGAGAGCGGCGGCCGTCAGGATCAGGAGGAAGCGCATAGATCCTCCGAGAACCGGCCATGTCATGGGGTGGGAACGCCGAGAGTCTAGCATGGTTCCTACGCTCAGGGCTATGGGTGCTCAACCGGGATGTTCAAAAAGGTCGTCGCACCCGACTTCGAAATATCCCTCGCCCCCGTACCAAGCCCCGATTCCTCCACCCTCACCCGCACCCTCTCCCCTCAAGGGAGAGGGGGAAGAACTGCCCACACGAGTCCCGAAAAGTTTTTTCAACATCCTGGTCACAGCCAGTTGTTCAATAACAAGAACGGCGACCAATACGCCGGATGCCGATACACGGGATCGCTCAGCAGTTTCAGTTGGGCGCGCTGGAGCGCCACGGCCTTGGACGCGGCCGGATCGCGGAGTTGCTTGTAGAACTCGGCCACCAACGTGGACGAGGCCTCGTCGTTGATGGACCACAGCGTGGCGAGCGCGCTGCGCGCGCCGGCCTTGATCGCCACGCCGGCCAAGCCCAACGCGGCGCGATCGTCGCCGGCCGCGGTCTCGCAGGCGCTCAATGTGAGCAGCTCCAGGGGGTCCTGCCGGAACCGGAAGAGCCCCACGTACTGGTCCAGCTTGGCCATCGTCAGCTTGTCGTCGTAAGTCAGGACGAACGAGTGCGCCACGTCTTTCTCGAAGCGGCCGTGCGACGCGATGTGCAGGACGGACAGCGGCTTCTCCTTCAGCTCCTTTTCCAGGCCGGCCACGAGGAACTGCTTATTGACCAGTTGCTTGCCGCCGTACAACGCGCGGATCGCCTGCAGCTCGATGGTCACGTGCGGCAGGGGCGGAAAGCCCTGCGCGGCTTGCGTGAGGCCGCCGGCCAGCATCTTCAGCCGCTCGCGGTTGAGGGGGCGCGGATCGGTCAAATTGAGGCCCGGCGTAGTGGCGATGGCGTAGCGCTGGATCACGAACTCGGCGCCGTCGTGCAGGGCGGCGAGGGGGATCGTCCGGAGCGGACCGTCCGGCACCACCACCAGCGTGTCGATGGCGAAAGCCTTCAGGTCCGCGTCGAGCGGTCGCAGCAACCATTCATAGAGCTGCTGCGCGTGGGGCAGGTACTCGCGCGTCGTCCGCTTCTCCAACAGGCGCCGGAAGGTCCGGACCTCTTGTGTCAGCGTCGTCGACGGAACCGGGACGGTCACCCGCTTCAACCCGGTCGGCAGGCTCACCAGCAACTCGGTCCGATCGGCGAAAATGATCGGGTATAGCACCGCAGTGGTCGTGGAAATGGCATCCAGCGTGGTCGTGTGCGCCTGCAACGCGTCGACGCACTCGTCGCGGAAATAATCGCGGAGCTCGGCGGCCTTGGAGGCCTCGATCGCGTCCCGCGCGGCCCTCAGATAGCCTTGGGACGCGGGGCCCTCCTCCGTCAGCGCGGCGCGTTGCAGCAGCAGATCGGCGAACTCGAAATAGAGCGGGCGCACGGTGCCCTGACCGGGCGACCCGGCATCCTGCGAGGCGGTCGCCACCTCCGGACGGATCGGCTGCAGGGTGGCCGTGGCGCTGCGGTAGGCCGAGATGGCCTCGTCGAGTCGGCCCTGCGCGGCGAGAATGCGGCCGGTCTGCCATTGCCAGCGATAGAGCGATTCCGGGGCGCTCGCCGACTGGGCCGCGAAGACCGCCTGGCGCGTCAGGGTCAGCGCGTCGTCGTAGCGATGGTCCGTCTCGTAAAGACGACCAAGGTAGCCCCAGGCGTAGGACAACGTGCGGATGTCGCCCATCTGTTCCGCCGTCGCCGCAGCGTCCTGCAAGACCGCCGCGGCGCGCAGCACGAGCGGATCGCTGAGGTCCGGAAACGCGCCGCGCAGCTCGTGGTACAGCAAGCCGAGCGCGATGAGGGCGGTCGCCTTGTCGTGCGAGGCCGGGAGGTCCTTCAGTTGATCGTACACCTGGTCCAACCACAGGCGCGCATCCTGGTGGCGTTTCAAGCGGAGCGCGACGCGCGCCGCATTGAGCCGCGCCCGGATCGCCAGCGCCGGTTGATCAGCGCCCTGAGCCAATAGATCGCTCTCGGTAAAGGCCGCCAGCGCGTCGAGGTACTGCTGATGGAACGACCGAACGATGCCCAGGTCGTTGAGGATCGCGGCGGTCAGCCCGCGCGCCTCCTGCGCCTTCGCGATCTCCAGGGCCTCGGACAAATGGTGCGCGGCGGCTTCGGGTTGCCGGTTCGCAAAGTAGACTTTCCCGATCCCGTCCTGCACGACCGCCGTCCAGACGGGATCGCCGATCTGCTGAGCCAGGTTCAGCGCCAACTCCAGCGATTGCAACGCCTGTTTGAGCTGGCCGAGCGAGTGTGCCGCCTGCGCCGCGCGGACCAGCGCCTCACTCCGTTCCCGCACCTTCCCGGCCCGTTCGTACTCCTGCGCCGCCTGTTTCCAGAGCGAGAGCGCCTGATCGAACGCCCCGCGCGCAAACGCCTGCGCCCCCTGCTGCATCAGGCCCTCCGGCGGCGCGGGCTCAGAGCCCGCGGCCAACGCAGGGAAGGCGAAGGCGAGGGTGATGCAAACGAAGATGATGGCGACAAGCGTTCTATGCGGCATAGGAACCATCTCCATCCCCCCTCACCCTCCCCTCTCCCCAAAGGGGCGAGGGTGATTCAAAAAACTCTCCCCCTCCCTACCGGGGAGAGGGCCATTTTCTCTCTCCCTCCATTTTCCAGGGAGGGGGTCTATTTTCTCTCCCCTCTCCCTATCCGGGGAGAGGGCAAGGGTGAGGGGCTTTCACAACGCCTGCACCACGAACTGCAGATGAATCCCGTGATCCTGCAAATTGCCCCCCGGCGTCTCCACGTGATTCAACGGCACGCCCCAATAGACCTCGAACCGCGCGCGGTCCTGCGGCAGAACCATCCACCGGACGCCGAGGCCCACGCTGGCCAACGTCTCCGGATCCGGCGTCCCGCCCTTCGCGTTCCAGGCGCGCCCCAGGTCGATGAACTGCGCGAACTGGAGGCGGTCCTCGCCGGCCGCCGAACGCCACAACGGCCAGCGCGCTTCGATCGAGGCCAGGTACGCGTTGTCGCGCACGAGGGTATTCTCGCGGTAGCCCCGTACGCTGAACCGACCGCCCACCGGCACCTGCTCCAAGGGAAACAGCCGGTCGTTCGCCACCTGGAGGTCCATGCGGCCGAGGAGCTGCAAGCCCCACCAGTCGTCGAAGCGCCGCACGCCCTGCATCTGGCCGAGCCAGGCGAAGTACTGGCTGTCGGGCAACGGCCCGTGATTGATGGTCGCTTCCAGCACGTCGATGCCGACCGTAAACCGCGACCGCGCGGCAAAGACGGAATTCGTCGTGCGGTGCGTCCATTCCTGGACGAAGCGCAACGCGCTCACCGTGTTCACGCCGGTCGGCGACGAGCCGGGGATGAAGAGCGAGGCGACGCCGGGAACGTCGAAGATCGACGTGACCTTGTTGTACAAGCGCTCGCCGACGATCGCGACGGCGAATTCGTCGGACAGCGTCCGGACCACCGGATGCCGCAAGGTGAAGCCGATGATCTCCGCCTGCACCCGCAGGTCCAACGGCCGGAACGGCGCTTCGATGACGAGGAAATCGTTGCGCCGATAGGAGGCCGTGAACGTCGTGTCATACCGGTTCAGCGGCAAGGTGTAAAACGTGTCGATGATCGGATCGACCCCGCGCGACCGCCCGTACGTGAAGCTGAACGGATCGCCGTTGCCCGTCAGATTTTGATGCGCGACGGTGCCCAGCCCGCGCTCCGCGCCCACCACCGGCGTCTGAAAGTTGTTGAACTCCAGCCAGGCCTTGAAGGGGCTCGCTTCCGTCACGCGCAGATTCAACACGCTCTCGCCGCGTTGGTCGCCGGGCCGCAGTTCCGCGTTGATCCGCTGGATGCGCGGGTCCTGCTGGAGCAGTTGCAGGCGCTCCTGGATCGGCGCCAGGGTCACCGGCGTCGTCACGCCGCGCGCGACCCGATCGCGGAGATAGGACGTCCGGAACCACCGGTTACCTTCGACGTCGATGCGCGTCAATGTCCCTTCGATGATCTGGTAGGTGATCACGCCGAACGTCACGTCCTGGTCTGGAATGATCGCGCCGGACGTGATGTAGCCCTTGTTCACGTACATCAAGGTGAGCGCGAGGCGCAGGCGCTCCAGATCTTCCGTCGTGAGCATCCGCTGGCGGAACGGGGCGACGACTTCATCGATCTCGGCGTCCGAGAACACCGTGCTGCCGACGACATGGATGTCATGGACGAAGACGCGGATCTTGGGCATCTGTTTTTCAATGCCGCCCTCCGGCGGGACCGGCACGGGCGGCAAGGCGGGTTTGGGCGGCGGCGTCGGCGGCTTGAATTCTTTTTTCAAGGGCGCCGGCGGCTCGCCGGACCGGCCCGTCGGGTCAAAGATCGGCGGCAGCACCTGCGTAAAGACCGGCGAGGCTGTCAGTGTGGCCATCATCATAAAAATAAAAAGCCTGAGAATTCCCCTCACCCCACCCCTCTCCCCAAAGGGGCGAGGGCGATCTCTTTTTCCCTCCTCCTGATCTCTATCCCCTCTCCCCCGTGCGGGAGAGGGCCAGGGTGAGGGGTGGATTGAGGGGGTTTTCTCCTCCCGAGCAACCGCTCCCTCCCCCCTCTCGCCCGCCGGACCGGTCATAGGCTCCATTCACCGCTACGATGAAGAGCGCAACTGCCGTGCCCACCAGCAGCCCAGACCCCTCGACCGGGCACGAAGGATAACTCCGCGCTTCTGCGTAGAAAAACGTCCTATTCCTGTTGGGGCAGGTAAGCAGGCCAGCCTGCCACGCCGCCTAATCGTATCGACCTAGATACGCCGCGTATCTACCTCGATACAGTCATTACGAGCCGCAGCCTGGCGACCCCTCAATTGCAAATGCCTGCGTCAAGAACCCGCCCGGCGTCATCCGCCGCAATGACACGGTCTGCTCCCTCTCCCCCTGGGAGAGGGATGGGGTGAGGGTGTCGCCCCTCGCCTCTCGCCCCGCGCCCGCGCTTTCAACTGTTTCCCCTCTCCCTGCTAGGGAGAGGGGAGGGGTGAGGGTGAGGGCACTCATCATCCACCCGCCCGGCTCCGCCGGCAGCGTATCCCGCCCCGCCACGATGAAGCTGCTCGCTTGGCCCCCCATCTGCGCGGCACAGCGCACCGTGTTGAGGGCCGCCGCCTGCCGCACCGACTGCGGGAGCGTCGCCAAGGTCCCGGCCAACTGCGAGGTCGGCGACTGGATCGTCACCGTCCCGCTCCGGCCGAACTGCGAAGAGGCGTCCACCAGGCTCGTCTGATCCGCGAGAAAGACCGGGGTCACGATCAGGATATTGCCGCCTGTGCCCTCCACGGCGGTGGCGAGGATCTGGCTCTGGTTCTGGAGGATCACGAACTGCGGATCGATCGTGATGTTCCCGCCAAAGGTGTTGGAGCCCTGCTGGACTGAGGCCGTCATCTGGCTGTTGATCATCCGGAAAATCGAACTGGCCTGGACCGAGATATCCCCGCCGCTGGCCTGCGTGGCACTGGTCGTGACCGAGCTGTCCTGCATGAAGAACGAGTTGCCGGCGTCGATGGCGATGTTCCCCGCGTCGGCCGGCCCGCTGCTGCTCGCCGCGATGGACGCGCCGCCGGTCAGGCTCACCGACTCCGTGGCGGTGATGCCGATCGTGCCGCCGACAGCAGTCGCCGCGGTGCCTGTGCTTGTGGCCGACAGCGTGCCGCCGTTCTGGAGTGTGACCGTGTCGGCGAACAGGTCCATGTCGCCGCCCGCGCCGGTGCCCGAGGTGGTAGTAAAGATCCCGCTGCCCGTTCCGTCGATCACGATCGACTGCGCCGGGCTCGCCGTGCCTTCGATGGTCACGGTGCCGGCGGCGCCTGAGCCGGTCGAGTTCGCCGTCACCGTCGCGCCGCCGGTCATGCTGAAAGTGTCGGCCTTGATGAGGATATTGCCCGCGTCCGCCGGGCCGCTGGTTTCGGCGGTGACGACCGCGCCGGTATCCAGTTGTACCTGACTACCCTCCACGGTGATTGTGCCACCGGTCGCCGAAGTCGCCGAACCCGAGGTGGCGGCCGACACCTTTCCACCATTCTGAACCGTGACGGAATTGGCGAAGAGGCTGATGCTCCCGCCTGCGCCGCTTCCCTCCGTGTTGGTGAAGATGCCGCTGCCGGGACCGTCGATCAGGATAGATTCCGCCGGGCTTGCCAATCCCTGGATGGTGATAGTTCCCCCTGCACCGGATGGAATTTCAGGTGGCTGGCCCGGAGGAGGAAACGGATTGAATCGGCTGCTGCTTCTGATTTGCGCGCCGTTAGTGATCTCGAGGTTCTGAGTAAAGAAATTGAGAGTCCCCGCATCCCCGTCTCGGAACGTTTCCGTGGCGACCAGGCTGCCGTCGGTAAGAAGAACGTCATGAGCCGTGATGTTGAGATCGGCAGAACGTGCCGATCGCCGTGTGGTCGTCAGAAGGGTAGAGGGGAACAACGTGCCGCTCAGGCTCAAGCGGCCGGTAAGGTTCACGGTCATATCTCCCGGCTGGAAGGGCGTAAAATTGTCGATTTGGATGCCGGCATTTTCTATGGTGAGATTCTGTGCGGTAAGCTGAATCCCGCCCTTTCCCGCATTCGCCCCGGTCCCGTCGATGCGTGTAAAAAGAACTCCATCAGCCAAGAGAATATCACCGGCTGGTGCGCTAACCGTGATACTTCCGACGGTTCCAGTACTACTTGCTAGAGCTTGGGAACTCACGAACGGTGCGTTCGTCATGGAGATACTTCCCTGGGTACTGATCAACTCGATGGACCCGGCATTTCCAGAGGGGGATGACGATGAGTTTGTCGTAATAAAAACGACGCCGTCGATTTCGAGGTTGCCCGTGGTCTTCAGCGTAATGTCGCCCGAGTTGCCGACACCGCGCGTTCGCGTAGTTATCCGCGTCGAGAATGTTCCAAAGTCTTTGATGAGGATCGAGTCGGCTTCCAAGTTGATATCACCACTGCTGCCTCCCGTACTGCGTAGGGCCACTTCGGACGCAATTCCTGTAGAGGGTCGCCTCTGAAAATCCTGGGATCCCAAGATTTCGATGCGATCGGCCTTGAGGGTCACGCCGCCGTATTGGACACCGGGTGTGGCATTGCCGGATACATTGGTTTGAAGGACTGCGCCGTTCTGAATCACCGCATCTTGAGCCACGTCAATGTCAATGCCGCCCCCCGGAGCGGCCACCTCGGGACCAGTGATGTTGGCGAAGATCGTTGAATCGTTCAACACGAAGCGGCCGCCGCGAATACGAACGGTGCCCCCACCGGCGCCGCTCACATCGATGGCCGATTTTTGCGTGACCTCGATCGCACCCAGCGATCCGAACGATTCGCCACTGGTATTGGCGGCGTGCTCCCAGGTTCCTGCCAGAAATTCTCCAGGCGAGGCGGTGCCGGCTAGGTTGACCTGACCTCGCGGAGCCGAGAGTTTGCCACCAATGACGGTCATGCCGTTTGACACGGAAGCCATAACGCCGGTGTCCGGGTTGGAATAGGAGAATCCTTGGTGCCCTCCTACAAGGGAAATTGACTGGCCAGGTTGAACCGCCAAGGTGCTGCCTTGGACAGAAATCGCTGCGGGATTTGACCCCAGGAATCCAAACGCCGCCACAGGGGCGCTGGTCAGCACGCTATTCATCATTGCCTGGTCGGCGTGAAATATTCCCGCATTCGTTCCGCCAGCCTCTGCCAGCCGTAGATAGTTCGCGGTGGTGAAGGTCACCGACCCACCGACGTTCAAACTGGCGTTGGGGCCGAAGACAATCCCGGCTGGGTTCATGAGGAAGAGGTTTGCATTGCCGAAGTCGGTAGTCCGAATCGTTCCGAAGATGCTGGAGGGGTTGCCGCCGGTGACGCGGCCGAGAATGTTGGAGGTGGGTAGATTGGGAGCGAGTAGGCTACCGTTCAGATCAACCGAACCTGTGTTGAGAAAATTCGCGATGTTGTTGGTCGGGACACTGAACTCGCCGAAGCTATGAAACAGGTTCGTCCCCTCTCTGGTCCCGCCAGTGATGTCGTATTGGACTTTGCCTACGGGAACTGTCTCTGATGTGCTTAAGTTGACCTTCGTGTTGAGTCCGGACGACGTGATAGGTGTTTGGGCGTGGCCAGAGGCTAACAGGCAGGGGAGCGACAACGACACCGCACTGAGGACTGGAATCACAACGTACTGATAGACAGCGGGTATCCTTGTTATCCAGTCATGAAACAGGAATGTGCGTCTCATGATTCATCCTCCCTGTGTCTCGATGAGAGGACGCCTGCCCTTCACCTTTGGGTCTGATGTCGCGACGGTTGTACCTGAAGTGAATAACCTCCGCCTCCAGGATGAACACGGCCGAACGCCTTGATTCCGCGTCGGGTCTGTTCCTATTTCCTGTTCCTGTAGGTTGTAGCCTGGAAAGCCACAGCGTTGTCTTGTTCCGCCGTGCTTTCCAAGACAGCGTGTTCGTAGCTCAGAACAGCGCCAGTGTCCTTCAATAGTTTCAATCTCCCCATAGCCTGGCCACATGGCTTGGCGCTGGCAAGCCTTGTCAGTCGATTAGGGTCACTTGCAATGGCGAAAAGGGAAGGCAACGGCTCGTGTATCCGTCTTATGCCAAGCGTTCCCGTGTGAGCGACATTGCTGATTTGGGAAACGTTAGGGTCTGATACAGCACAAGTTTCGCAGTCCGGGTGGTCGCCAGGGCAGACACACCAGGAGTAGCATCTGTTGCACATACAGCAGATTACTTCTTCAGCGTGGGCCGGAGCAGCCGCGAATAGGATCCCACCTCCACAAAGTGTCAACAGTGTAAGAACCTGAACGACCATGAGCCTGCGCATAACAGCACCTCCTCTCTAAGATCCCACATTCGACTTTTTCCTCCCATCCTCCAAACACTTCGCATCGCAGAGCTTGAGATAGTAACTATTGGGCTCGTTCACAAAATAGTAGTCGTTGCCTTTCTCTATCGTGCTTGTATCTTTCACATGGATGGCATATTGAAAGGAGGGATAATCCTTAGGATCGTAATCGTTCTGTACAAGCTCCCTAAGCAACCCACTCGAAAACCAGTGCTTTCGTCTCTCTGCGTTCTTTTGTATGACGTCATCGGAGATCTTGCCTATTACCAAACCTGCCTCCGGCGTTTCTTTTTCAATAATCTTGAGCTTGTAATAACACGTAGTGCTCACTATCCCGCCAGGAGGAGGACACTTGGGAAAGCCCTCAGGCAGACATCCGCTCAACAGAACTGTTGCGCCCGCGATAACAAGCCATCTAAGTCTTGTAAAGTGTTGAGTACGCATACCGCTACCTCCTGTTCGAATCTGATTTCCGTGCAGCCCTTCGATTGCCTGACTTGATGGGCGTCTGACCGCCTCTTTGGTTTGGCGGCGAGTAATGCCTTGGCATTTCCCTGGAATGTGACCTAGGGTGCAAGTTTTCAGTAAATCTTCTGTGCCTCGCAGGCTAGCTACCTGAACGCCTCGTCCGCCTCCGCACCTGGCCTCGGCTTCCACTGCAGGCTGTAATATTCCCCACGGTCGCGGGCCCAGGGGTCGAAGACGTTGATCACGTGTTCGAGTTCCGGCTTGAGTTCCGGGATGGTCCGCTGGAGCACGCGCTTGAGCGGCGATACTTCCACTTCATGGCCGTTCGACTTGTTTGGTTCCATTTTCTTGCCGTCCGGACCATTGTTCGTGACCCACTCCACTCCCAGATGCGTGTAGAACTCCGGCCGAAAGCTCGACGTGAAGAACCGGTCGCTGAAGAGGCGCCGCGAGGCGTTGAGGATAAAGACCTGGAACTGGGTCTCGGAGATGGCGAAGCCGTGGGGCCGGACTGGCTCCGCCAGCCAGCCCACGACGGTGTCCACGTCTTCGACATTGTCCACCATGCTGCCGTCGGGGTGTCCGAGGCAGTCGTTGATCGGCGTCCCGTCGTCGTTCACTTGGGCTGTGGTGATGATTTTGGACGCGTCGCAAGTGTGCCGGCCGTAGACCTCGCGCAGAAGCTGCGCTAATTTTTCCTGTTCCTTGCGTGCTTCCGACTCCTTGGGAGGCCGCTGGTCCACGAAATCGTCAAAGCTCATGAGGGTCTTCAGCCCATACTGTCGCCGAAACTCGTTGAATCGCGGCACGCCACGTTCCCGGTCCCGAATGAGGTCAAGCGCCGCGACGTCGAGTTTGCCGGTCCCCGTGCGCGACGCGGGCATCGGCAAGTTTTGCAGGAACTGCGGGTGGTTCTGGAGCGCGAGCAGTCCGAGCCGTTGGCGTCCCATCGATAGCGCCCAGTTGGCCAAGCCCCGGTCTCTCATCGCGGGCGTGGCTTTGCCGCGGAACGTCTCGACCACCGGAATCTTCTCCACGATGCCGTTGGGATTCTTGAGCTCGCGGTATTCGAGCAGATCGGGTACCATCGGGTGCAGGCGATAGACGGTGATGAACTCTTCTGGAAAGTTGAACGGCGAGCCGAAGTGGTTGGTGCCCCCGTTGACGTGGTCGGGATTCTTCAGGCTCCAGATGTCTGTCTTCTTCGGATCGTAGAGGGAGAAGATGGCATCGTCGGCATACACGCGGCTGCCTAATCCGAAGATCCCCGGTCCGGCGGCAAAGACCGAATACCACTGATTGGCTGTCTTCGCGTCCCGGGACTTGCCGAAGGATTGCACCACGATCTTTTCGAGGGCTCTCGACACCGGGCCCTCTCCACGCAGGAGCCCGTGCCAGTTGGCGTTCATGCCCAGATAGAGCGGCTCGTCGTAGAGCAGTTGCGTGGTCCACTCGATGGTGTGAATCTTGGCGATCTCCGCCGAGACGACGAGCCGCGCGATCTGGAACAGTTCTTCGTCGCTCACATTCTTGTATGGGATCTCCTCGTCGGGCCGGGCGGGATGGCGGAGTCCGCTGTCGGCGTTCGGCGTCTTCTGCTGCCGGTCGCGGAACGCCTCCACAAACTGGTTGTGCTCGCGGGCGAAGACGTTGTGGAAGAAGCTCAGGCCGACGGACCAGTTATCCGGGAACGCCGTCGCCTCCTGATCAGCCCAGGCGGGGTTGATGGGATCGGTTGAATCGAACTGGGGCAGGTAGCCTTGCTTCTCGCCCTCTCCCGCGCGCCGGCCCACGGTGATCATCTGGAGCTTGGCCGGGTCTTTCGGATCTCGCTTGACCCGCTGGTGCGACCGCTCGTCATAGCCGTAGATCTGCGACGCATCCCACCAGGCCGTGACGGTATTCCGCGTGGTCTTATAGGCCCGGGTGAGATAGGTCTTGCCTTGGTGGGTGAAGGTCGGCGGATCGTTCTGCTCCGCGATGGAGGCTCGGTCCATCCGGTCATCGGGGCGGCATCCGAGCTTGCCGGCGGCCTCAGCCATGCATCCGACGGGCATGAGGTCGGGCTTCCCGTTCACTTCCCGGTTGTGTCCTTCCTCCAGGTGAGAGAACCAATCGTGCGTCATGAATTGGATCCAGAAGGCGGCCAGGACGTTGAAGAACGGGGCCTTCTTATAGTCGCAGGTGGCCTCGGGCGAGTTACCCGGCAACCCGAGCCCCGCGTGGCATGTGTGGGGTTGCGATTGTGTTCGGATGAAGAGCGTGCGACTGATCATCTGCGGGTCGGGCTTGAGCAACTCCAGTCGGTCAGCGTGGCGGTTCTTGACGATGTCGTTCTTGCCTAAGTCCGGGAAGGTGGTCTCGAACTCCACGTTGCGCGCGAAAGGCTGGCCGGTGGAGCCCATAAGGGGATTGCGGATGTCGTTGCAGATGCCGGTGAGAGTGCGGAAGCGGATCAACTCGCCGCGGCAGGTCTGGTGATCATCACCGCCCACGACTTCGTACTGCGGATGCCCGCGCGGAAGCCGCATCTCTTGCCAGACCTTCAGGGTCGGTCCGTCTTGTGGCTTGCCGTCCTCCGTCCGACCCTTGACATAGTCCTCGTAGGTCCCGCTGTTGTCGAACAGGTTGAACCTGATCAGCTCCATGCGTTGGAACTCGAGGTCGAGCAAGGCCCCGTCGATGCCGCGTCCATTCGGGGGGAAGTGCCCGCTCCCGTCCGCGGAGCCCCACGACTTGGAACCGGCATCTCCCGCAGCCCAGTAGTTCTGCCAGTCCACCCAGGGAAAGTCGCGACCCGCCACGGCTTTGTTCCCGCCCCGACAGCGAGCGGTGTCTTTGTCCACCTTGCCTAGAAATCGTTCGGTGCGTTGAGCCGCAACCGGCCGAAATCCCTCGAGCCCGTACGTGACGCAGTCAACCAATTCCCGCGGATCGATCGTGGCGCACCCTCCGGTTGCCAGTGTGATCACGAAGAACACCAAAGCGGACCGCCCGCGCATGGGCCACTCTCTCGACTCACTCAATCGGCATACTTCTCTCGTCGAATCAAGAGGCGCCGGATCATTCGCAGTCGTCGTTTTCACGACGGGGTTTCACTCCGCGATGGTCACGAGCCGCAGCCTGGCGACCCCTCAATTGCAAATGCCTGCGTCAAGAACCCGCCCGGCGTCATCCGCCGCAATGACACGGCCTGCTCCCTCTCCCCCTGGGAGAAGGATGGGGTGAGGGTGTCGCGCCGCGCCTCTTGCCCCGCGCCCGCGCTTTCAACTGTTTCCCCTCTCCCTGCTGGAGAGAGGGGAGGGGTGAGGGCACTCATCATCCACCCGCCCGGCTCCGCCGGCAGCGTATCCCGCCCCGCCACGATGAAGCTGCTCGCTTGGCCCCCCATCTGCGCGGCACAGCGCACCGTGTTGAGGGCCGCCGCCTGCCGCACCGACTGCGGGAGCGTCGCCAAGGTCCCGGCCAACTGCGAGGTCGGTGACTGGATCGTCACCGTCCCGCTCCGGCCGAACTGCGAAGAGGCGTCCACGATGCTCGTCTGATCCGCGAGAAAGACCGGGGTCACGATCAGGATATTGCCGCCTGTGCCCTCCACGGCGGTGGCGAGGATCTGGCTCTGGTTCTGGAGGATCACGAACTGCGGATCGATGGTGATGTTCCCGCCAAAGGTGTTGGAGCCCTGCTGGACTGAGGCCGTCATCTGGCTGTTGATCATCCGGAAAATCGAACTGGCCTGGACCGAGATATCCCCGCCGCTGGCCTGCGTGGCACTGGTTGTGACCGAACTGTCCTGCACGAAGAACGAGTTGCCGGCGTCGATGGCGATGTTGCCGGCATTCGCCGGCCCGGTGCTGCTGGCGGCGACGCTTGCCCCGTCGGTCAGCGTGACGGACTGGCTCGCGGTCATCGTGATATTCCCGCCTGTGCCGGATCCCTCCGCCGTCGTGAAGATGCCGCTGCCCGGGCCGCTGAGCACGATCGAAGTAGCCGGGCTGGCAATCCCTTCGACGGTCACGGTGCCGCCTTGGCCTGTGGGGGCCGGAGAGGTGGGCGTTCGCTTGATGCTGCCGCTCTCGAGCCGGGCGCCGCTCAAGAGGCTGACGGTGTCGCCCTGGACGAGAACATCCCCGGCATCGCCGGCGCCGGTGGTGGTCGCCGAGAGTTTCGCCTGATTGGTGAGTTGCACCTGGTGGGCCGAGACGGTGATGCTCCCGCCATCACCCGTGCCGTGCGCCTCGGTCAAGAGGCCGCTGCCGGGGCCGTCAATCACGATGGATTGCGCCGGACTCGCCAACCCCTGCACCGTAATGCTGCCGGCGCTGCCTGCCCCAGTGGATTGCGCGGTCATCGTGGCTCCGGACAGGACCTCGATCGTGTTCGCGTGCACTGTGATCGTCCCGCCGATGGCGGAGGCGGCAGTGCCGGACGTAGCCGCCGAGAGCGTGCCACCGTTCTGGAGCGTGACGGAATTGGCATTGAGGAAGATGTCGCCGCCCGCGCCGGTGCCCGAAGTGGTGGTGAAAACGCCGCTGCCCGCGCCGCTGATCAAGATGGATTCAGCCGGACTGTCTAGGCCTTGGATTGTGACCGTCCCGGCCTGACCCGATCCGGTGCTTTCGGCGGTGATCGTCGCACCTCCGGTCATGCTGAACGTGTCGGTCTTCACCAAAATATTCCCCGCATTGCCGGAGCCGGTGGTCTTGGACGATATCGTGGCCGAGTCCTCCAACTGCACTTGCTGGGATTCCACAGTGATGTTGCCACCCGCCCCGGAGCTTTGAGTCTCCGTGAAGACGCCGCTGCCGATCCCGCCGATGAGAACCGATTGCGCCGGACTCGCCGTGCCTTCGATGGTCACACTTCCCGCCGCGCCGGATCCGGTACTCTTCGCCGACACCACCGCGCCGTCGGTGATCTGGACGTCGTTGGCCCGGACGGTGATGGCACCGGCATTACCGGACGCTTTGGTCTCGCTAAAGAACCCTGATCCCACCCCCAACAGTGACACGAGATCCTGCGCAGTCGCTGTGATAGGACCAGCATCGCCACTGCCTCGAGGCCCAGCGACTGTATCAACTCCGCTACTCGCCTGGACCACGGAGTTGCCGGATACCAGGATCGAGTCTGCCGAAGAAAGGGTGATGGCTCCGCCCAAGCCGCTTCCTTGCTGAGTCGAGCTGATAACCTCCGAGCCGTTCGACAGAATGAGATTGCCTATGGTGGTGTTTAGCGTAATGGCCCCTGCGTTACCGCTTCCCACTGTTGTGGTTCTTACGCTTCCCTGGTCGAGCATAATTGTTGGGGCAGAGATGTGGATGGGCGCAATCGCGCTCGACGTTCCCTCGCTGATGATTTGACTTCCGCTCGCAATCGTGACGGCAGTGTTTGCGGAAATCGTCACCGGGGCGGCCTCTCCGGTAAACGTTTCACTCTTAATGCTCGCGTCGTTCGTGAGAACAAGCCTATCCGCATTGATTGCGATGCCGCCGTTATCGCCATCGCTGTTGCTTAGATTGCGGATGCTAGTGATTCCCACGTCAGTCATGCGATTGAGGCCTGTGCTCGTTTGGCCTGACAGGGTCACCGTATCTTGAGCTGTTATCGCAATGGAACCTGATGACCCACTGACCCCTGCCAATGTCTGTATACTGCCTCCGCGCAAAACCATCAGGTTCCCGACATCCAGAATGATGTCGCCGGCGCGGCCAACCGTATCAGTTCCGGTCTTGATCTCGGCAAGATCATCGATCAACACCGTATTGGAGTTGAGAGAGATCGTGCCGCCGTTCCCGATGTCGAAGGCGTCGCTTGTGACGCTGGTGAATTCTCCACTAATGGTGACAGAATTCGATCCGGTTATCCGAACATCACCTGCATGACCGCTCCCTAGACTAAAGGTTCCAATACCGGAGCCTCCTCGCACTTGCACATCAGCAGCCCTAAGTTCCACATCTCCGGTCCGTCCCGCTCCTACGGTTGCCGCCGAAATCGCGCTGAAATTATCGAGCGTGATGCCTCCCGTGATGTCCACACTGATCGCAAGCGATGGGCCATCAACATCACCAAGGGTATTGGCCGAAAGCGTCGCGCTGTCCATGATGAACTGTCCGCCACGGATACGAATTGCTCCGCCACGTCCGTCACCTGAGAAATCATTGTCGGTGACGTCGAGAAAGGCTCCTTCCTCTATGCGAACAGATCCGAATGCCGTCACCGAATGGTCGCTGATATTCAAACCTGTCTCGAGCGTAGGGAGTAACACTTCACCGGCTGAAGCAATACTGGCGATACGGATTTCCCCGCTCGGCGCCAAGAGGTTGGCTGATGCGCCTGACTCCGAATCGGTCGTAATCGTAATATCCCCGCCGACCAAGGTGATCGCTTGCGCAAGAGGAACCGAAAGAGTACTGCCCTGAACTGTCATGCCGGCTGGGGAGTCGCTCAGAAACCCCAAGGCCGCCGGCGTCACAAACCCAAAGTCCACTAAGGGCGAAACGGCGAACATGCTGTTCGCCAGCGTGTCATGTGCTGGATCTGCGTAGAAGTTTGCGCTGTTCACTCCGTCAAAGAGGCGAATGTAGTTGGCCGTGGTGAAGGTGACCGAGCCGCCCACATTCAAGCTGGCGTTAGGGCCGAAGATGATCCCGGCGGGATTCATCAGAAACAGATTTGCTTTAGGATAAAAAGTGGCGCTGTCGATGGTGCCGAAGATGCTGGAGATGTTAGGCGGATTCCCGTTCACACCGGTGACCCGCCCGAGGATGTTGCCGATCGTCGCGTCCAGAGAAATTGGTCCTAGCGTGGAGGGCGTTGGTTGGAAGCGCGCGATGTCCGTTGCACCGACGCTGAATTCGCCGAAACTGTGAAACAAGTTCGGTCCGTTTCCTGGTCGGGTTCCTCCGGTGATTTCGTACACGTTGCCGTTCGGCGTAACGACGGTGTTGAGGCCGCTGGGTGTAATATTCGTTGCAACCTGCGCTCGAGTAATATCGTGCAGGGTCGTGGAGGCTACAAGGCAAGCGACAAACAGAAACCTTGTTCTCCTAAGGGCACAACGAGCAAGCACTGCTCTCGCTCGTTCACCTCTTGATCCCAATGGTACGTTCATCCCAGCACCTCTGTGGTCGATTTCGCCAACGCTTCTGAAGACGCTCATCCATCTCGCCACTTTACTGTGGATTCTGTGGTTTGGGCGGAACCGGAGGCAAGTTGAGTTCTTTCAGAAGTTCTCTTAACGCCTCTGCTCTTAGGGAATTTTTGATTCCCTCCAAAAGATCCTTTAAAGCCTTCGGGTCTACGGGGCCAACAGGCCCACCGTTTCCTCCGCCCTGCGAGGCGCCAAGGACTTTTAAGCCGACAGGTAATCTGAGTTCGTCATTTCTATTCTTCATATAGAATTCCAAATATCCCTTAAGAATTCGGTTCCCAGTAAGATTCGACGGCTGGTGGCTTGTCATCTGACTGAAGTCAGCATAGCTCAAGCTCGTGCCCGGCACGGAGTAGTACAATTCTCCCAGTTGTAGCCAAGTGCCATATATTCCATCCGAAGGAGATTGGGCCGGCGGATATTGGAGAAAGCCTGTGAACCGTATCCAGTCATCCTTAGCCGCGCCTATTCCCCGGATAAACTTCCCTTCCATTCGCACCTCGTAATTAGCGGGCGAATCCGGACCGGACACGTGTTCTGTCCAAAAGGGGATCACAGCCGTCAAGTTGGCCTTATCGCCTTTAATAATGAGACACTTGAACTCCAGGAGATCATCGGAGCCGGAATCCGTGACTTGAACGCGACCATCAGCACAGCCGGTGGCACGCTTAATAAGAAACTGACAGGTGCTATTTACGGTACATCCTGGAGGGTAGTAGATGCCTGTATCGTTCTGCGGAGCGAGCTCGACATGCCACTGCTGGTCGCTGTTGGATTTCAGCGTTCCATTGACATCAGCCTTGATCGTGCTGGCTGCTGGTGGCATTTGAGACAGAGCTATACCGGGCGAACACGTTAAAACGAGTGCCAGAAGAATGAGCAGCCGTGGCTTCATTGTGATACCTCCTCGTTGGTTGTGCCCGGACCTCGAATTGTCCGGGCCATGCCCACCGCAGCTTGTAGGAATTTGGGAAAGATGCTTCATGCATCGCCCTTCAAGAAGTCGTAAGAGCGCTCCTTTCTACTGAGCCTGTCCCATAAGTTCGAGCGCAGCGTTGAAGATTCTTTTTAGTTCGGTGTCCTCGGTCGCTTTCCTCGCCGCTTCCAGGGCTTGGCGGGCCTGAGCAGAACCGAAGGCCGCCAACGCAAAGGCCGCTTTTTCTCGATACTTGCGGTCTAGCCGTCTACGATGACGCTCGAAGTATTCTTTTTTTGTGAGGGCATGTAGTGCAGCCAGGTCTTCTGTCGTGAGCACATTTCTTGGATTCTTTTTTATGAACTCTTCACGCTCTGCCCACTCGCGTTCTAAACGTTGCGCTAAATTCTCGATAGTTTGCTTGTCGGGACCTTGTGAAAGAATTCTAATGAACTCTGGGAGCAGATCAGTCTGAAACGCTAAGACCTCTTTGATGGCCGATTTTCCCTCTTCTGTTCTTACGCCGCAGTCCATATCCAGATATCGCTGTAGCGCGCTTGGTGCCGTTGCTCCTTGGGAAGTTCCCGCGTGCTGCGCAAGAGAATGGGTTCCCTGCAGCACGATTCCTATGAGTGACACGGCAAAAAGCAGGAGAGCCGGTGTCCTGATTGTCATGAGACCGTTCCTCGGTTAACGCTTACGGTGTTGCATCGCTGGGAGGAAACGCCTCTCCATCAGCCCAAATCCTCCAATTCAATGGTGGGCACGTCCAATCTCGTGTGGGATCCACCAGGTCATTCCCGCAATTTCGCATGGGCCCAGAGCGAATATTGGGCAGGACATTTGGATTGATCGCTGAGAAATGGGCGAACACTGCCCGGAAAGTCTGCCCTTCCGTCAAATATTGCCTAGACTGCTCAGGCGGAGGGTACGAATGCATGACGTTCTCACCGTTGAACTTGTCCCGTAAGGCATCAGTCTCGACATGGTCGAGACCCAAGGTGTGACCGATTTCGTGTGCCAGGAGGCCAGGGTCAGTCTCTCTCCCCATGACGATCACTTTTTTCGGAGAGCCCTCCGGTGCATAGCACCAAATACCGTTTGATGTTTGATAGCCACCACCCCCTTCATCGATGACCGCACTAACAAAGTAAATATTCAACGCAGTTTGGTCGTACCCAACAGTTGTCAGATCGCTGACATAATTGGCTGCACCGTCGCATCGAAAACTGTTGATTGCAATGTTGTCGACTGGATGTGTTGTTCGATCAGTTCGGTCATCAGTTTTAAAGTATAGGAAATCGATTCCCTGGTATTCGCTTTCCCAAATTTGCAGAGTTCTCCGCTTATATTCTTCAGGTGGAAATGTAGGCTGCACAATAATCCAAACATGTACAGGGAGGTGGTAGGGGCATTCGAACACAATCTTCTTCCTATCTGTGGATGAGGTCCAAAACGGATCACTTGATTGGGGTGCAAGGAGCGCCGGAGGGTGTCCTTCAGCAAAGGCAATAATCTCTCCCAATGCGGGGGTGGGTGGGGGGGCGATGAAATTGCCAACCCGAAGGCCTGAGCCAGATGTAGTCCTGTAGATTGCATCGTTCAATGAAGGGCCATCGTTCCGCTGTCCGTCGACCAGGAGCCCCTTTTCCGCACCTGAACAATTACAGGTATTGTAAAAACTGACGATATCCCCGCCGAACGGAAACAAATCAGGCCATTTGAACAACCAGTCGAAACCGAAGAAACTGAACGGCAGCAGCAAAACAATAATGTAGAGAAGCACAAGCGATGGGGTTCTTGGCCTATGTTGAAAGGTGAGAGGCATTGGCGTTAATGTGCTGCCAGAGAGATCAATTTCCTTGTTTATTCGAGGCTGCATAATTGTCTTGTATTTTCCAGGCAGGAGCGATTTCTGCAGAGCGTAACTCCTGCCACCAGCAAAAGGTTTGCAACCTTCTACGGTGGAGCAAATTGTTGCTTGTATTGTTCGGGAAGTGTCTGAAAAATCATCATGCGTTCGGTCTGCGCCTTGCTCAGCTCCGTGCGTGCTCGAGTGGCCTCAGTTGTCGTGAGAGCTACTATCGCATTTATTACCGTTGTGTAGAGGTTCTGAAGCTCTTGAGGGCTCAGGCCGGAATTTATGGACAACTCACAGAGTCGAAACAGAGATTCACGCAGGATGAGAACGTTTTCCGATCGTCCCGCGAGCTGAGCCAGTTGTTCCGCAAGCTTGCCCTGAAGTTCTCCGGATGCTCCCTGGTATGCGACTTTCGCCACGAGGTCGGCCGTTCTTGACAGGGCTACATCCGGCGGGGGTTCCGCGCACATCTTTACTTTCGGCCCGCTCGTACTATTGTCGGCCATGACGAGAAAGCCGCCGCGCCTGGACGCTTCGTAGTGAAACCAATAGGCCTGGTTAGCATCTAGCTTCTCTTCTTCCGCAGGCCATTGGAGAAAACTGCATCCGGAGTCTGCTCCGGCCAGAAAGAGACACGCCGTGAAAAGAAATGTGTTCGTTCGGTTTACGGTTACGGCGAATTTCGGCTGAGGCTCATGGGCGGGGGAGAGGACCTTTGCCCCGGCAGTATTTTCCATCTCTGCTTCGGAAGCCGATGGAAGAGGATCAAGATGAGGACGGTGACTCTTTCGGGAAGCGTGATGAGCCATACATGCTAACCGCTTTGCGGCTCCTCTCAGTGCGATTCCCTTTGTCAGGATCGCGACGATGACCCAACTCCTCCCGCCGGACGCCCCTTAGCTAGGCTTCTGTAAGATTTTTAGCAATACCACTTTAGGGGTATATGTCAGGGCCGAATGGCGATTCGGTCTTGTTTTCGCCGGCGCGCTGTGGCAGAGTGCGGCGTTGATTTGCCCGCTTCCCGCAACCCGCGTTCCGCCTTTCCGCATCCCGCCTCGGTTCTCTCGCACTCGTCTCGCCGCGCTTGAATGATTCACATCGACCCACGCGTTCTGGTGCCGCGTTGGGCATAGCAAGAGAGTTATCAGCTATCAGCCGCAGGTTCGGGAGGACCGGATTCCCCCTCACCCTCCCCCTCTCCCTCCAGGGGAGAGGGTCACTTGAAATGAAGACCTTTTCCTCTCCCACAAAGGGAGAGGGCTCAAGAAATGAAGACCCTTCCCTCAATGGTGGCGAGGGATGAAGATGAAATAGAGATCTGCCCTCTCCCACGAGAGGAAAGGGACCGAAAAATGAAGACCTTTTCCTCTCCCACAGAGGCGAGGAGGAGAAGAGAGATAGACATTTCCTCTCTTGCGAGAGTGGCGAGGAGCATTGGTGTGTCCTGTCCCAACGGCTTCGCCCTTGACAATCTCCTCACATATCCTATACGGTATCCTACCGTGAATCCTCCCGATGGAGGTGTTGTATGAAAGAGAAACTGTCGGTGACGGTCGACCGGCCGCTGGTTCGATTTCTGGACTCGCTCCCCGGGCGTTCTCGCTCAGAGAAACTGGAAAAGATCTTGCGGCGATTCCAGACTGTTTCAGAGGACCTGAATCTTCGCCGAGCGTTGGCCCGGCATCGCGACTCTCCTTCGGCCCGTGAGGAACACGAGGCGTGGCTCCGCACGATGGAGCAGGATCAATGGAACGAATCAACCGCGGGGACATCTGGACGGTCGAGCTCCTAAGCCATCCCAAACCCAGACCTGCGCTCGTGGTCAGTATCAATGCCATCAACGATCTCTGTCCCGATGTGCTGGTGATTCCTATTACCTCGCAACCTGGTCCGCTCCGCATCCCGCTTCCGGATCAACCGGAGGTCACCGGCTTGCGAACGACCAGCTATGCTAAGTGCGAGTCGCTGGGGCCTATTCATAAGTCGCGATTGAAGAAACACATCGGGGTTCTTCCTGCTCAATCCTGGGAATACATCGAAGCCGGTATTCAGCGAGTTCTGGGGTTGCAGTAGACAACCCGCGCTCGGTCTTGTTTTCGCCGGCGTGCTGTGGCAGAGTGCGGCATTGATTTGCCCGCTTCCCGCAACCCGCGTTCCGCCTTTCCGCATCCCGCCTCGGTTCTCTCGCACTCGTCTCGCCGCGCTTGAATGATTCACATCGACCCACGCGTTGCTGGTTCTCTGGTGCCGCGCTGGGCATGGTGCAAGAGCCATCAGCTATCAGCCGCAGGTTCGGGAGGACCGGATTCCCCCTCACCCTTCCCCTCTCCCTCCAGGGGAGAGGGCTCAATGAATGAAGATCCTTTTCTCTCCATCACCCGTTGCTTTGCCCCATTGCATCTGAAGAGCAACGGGTCCCCGGAGCGAGGGGAAAGAGAGAGGCCTTCCCTCGCCCGCCGAGGGGAGAAGGGAAAGCTCAGAGCGAATAGCGAATAGCCGGTAGCGGATAAACCGGGTCGCTTTTCGCGTTTCTTCCTCAACCTGTGTTACAGTGGCCGTGCCTTCACCTGCGGGCTTTTTTTCTGGGCCTTCTGGCTTGATGGAGGCAATGACCATGACTCCGTTTGAATGGAATCTCTTCATCCTTGCCATCGTTGCCGTGATCGGGGCCTCCATAACCTATTGGCGAACGCACCGCCATCACCGGTAGCGTGCAACAAAAGGTGCCCGACATTGTCATCTCGCGCTCCCTGACGGACTCAAGAGACGTCACGCCGCATGAAGCAGCCCAGAGCCAAACCGGGTCTCAAATCCTTTTTCTCCACCAAACGCGTGATGAAGAAAAAGCGGCGTCCCACGGCTGTCATCCTGGGGTACGATGACTTCCAGCGTCTTGCTGACCAAGTCCCTCAAAGAGGATCGGTTCCTGCCACTCGATGAGGTCTCTCGCCGCCTCGGCCTGTGAGCTACTTGCTCGAACCAGGCAGACCAGACAGACGATCTGCTTTCTCTTGGGCAGAAGGGACGGCGGTCCCCGTTGTCCCTCCGGTCTTCCGGTACAACAGCAGGTGAATGACGTCCGGCGGAGGGAGGGTGTCCGCGTTCAGCGCCTTGAGAATCTCCCTCTTGGCCTTCCCGGTCAGCTTCGTGGGTACCGGCTGGACCGGCCTGCTGTCGTCGGCGTCGGCTCTCCCCGCCGTTTCTCTCCTCACCCTGCCCTCGCTCTTCCCCTGGCCTCTTGGTTTCCCTCCCGGTTCCTTCTGCCGGCGCATTTTTTACCGCCTGCTACACTTACTTACGTGGCTCCCTCTTTCGTCTCCCGACAGTTGAACCGATAGGAGACCAGCACCCATTTTCAGGAGGATCCGTATGTGGCGTAACCCTCTGTTCTTGCTCGTTTTGTTGATCGTCGCTTTCGCGTCGGGATGCACCGCCCTGTCGGACACGGCCTCGCCGCCTGCCGAGCCGAGCGGCGTGCTCCTGACCGTCCTGCCGGAGGCCACCTTCTTCTATGGCGACCGGCTGTCGCTTTCGAAGGACCCGGAGGGTCGGCTATGGCTGCGAAACGGGCGCCCCTTGGCGGCCTCAAACGGTCTCTCATCCACGGAGACTTCTCGGATTCTGATCGGTCCCGCCGGCGAGCCGGTGTTGACTCGCGGGGACGGTTCGTGCGTCGGCCCTGCGTGCGAAGCGTCCGTTCGTTCTGAGCGGGAGTAGTCCCCTCCCCACCTTGACCCTCTCCCACATGGGGGAGAGGGTTGCTATTCGCTTTCATCTCCCCAGAAGAGAGTGGGCCGCGGCCCTCGTGATGGGAGGGTCGCGGCCCGATGGCGTGAGCGTTGAGGCGGTCGTGTCGCTCTGGATGGGCACAGGTCCAGAGATCTCTCTTGGGCTCGCGGCTGTCTGCCTGCAACCGACGAGCAATCGGCCGGCTCCGCGCCCCGCCGGAGGGACTCCACGTTATGCCGCTTTCTTGAGTTCGACCGGTCGCTCGGCGATGCCTGCCGGAGCCTGGGGTCTCTGCATCGAGGCGGTCTCGGAGGTGCCGTCCTCCATTGTTTCGACCGCGATCCAGACCGCCAGCATCCCGAACAACGAGAACCCTGCCATTGCGATTCCCCACGCGATGTCCATGGTGGTGTCCCTCCTGGTTTGACGAACTGGCAGCTCATAGCGGGTAGCGAATAGCTGTCAGCTCTTATCTTCTCGCCGACTCACTCACTTGGGATTGAGCAACCACCGTGCCATCGCGTCAGCAAAAGCCTGACATTTTGCCGTCGGGTAAGAATGCGTTGATTTTGCAAAAGGATGGGTTCGTTCGGGAGGGACAGCGGCGGTGAGTGATCAGACCTAGCGGGCCGGTGAACCGTATCGAATCCAATAACCGGGGTTATCTAGATAGATACAGTCCCAGTGAGCCTTCGGCTTCTCTTGCAGGCTGAAAAATGGCTGGGCGAGGGGCATGAGGCAAGGGGCAAGGGAAGTGGGGAGCTGAGAGCTGAAAGCCGGTGGCTTAAAGGAAAGATGCTGCGGGATCCGGCTTCGTTATCCGAAGATCTCGGCCAGAGACAGTTGCAGTCCGGGCAAGAGGGGCGTCGTGAGGCAATCCTTGGATTCGTTGGTCAGCTCGGCCGCCCGCGCATAGCCCTTGTCGGTCATCCGATAGACTTTGACCGTCTCCAACACCGGGTCGACGACCCAGTATTCCTGAACGCCGAAGTGTTCGTCGCTCTTCCGCTTGGTGATCTCATCGACCTTCCTTGTGCTGTCGGAGACGATCTCTATGACCGGCAGGATGTTGAAAAAGTCCGCCAGCTTTGTTCTCAAATCGCTCAGAGGCTCAACGTACCGCGAAGAGTACGCCTCGCCTCTTCGCTCGCTGCGGCCGTGCTGGACGGTCTTTTTGAACATCCTGCTGGTTATTCTGATCCTGTTTGTAATCTGCCGAAGTCCTGCGGTTCGATGGCGCCGAAATAGTTTTTCAACAACCTGCTAGATCGGGCGCGCCTTGAGCATTGGCTTCGGTCAAGATCGAAGCCCGGGCCGATGAGATGAACAGCAGGTCCGGTTGGACGACATCGACATCCGACAAGATGACGTCGAACGGAGCGGTAAAGACCCGCCCCATTTTCTTTTCCTGTACGAAAGCGCTCAACATCCGACGCAGGTTCGACGATGTAATCTGGTGTTTGGTATTCGGCGAAGGGGTCGCGTAATGGTCTCCGTCAATCAGTTCATGGCGCTTCCCGTCGTCGGGCAACAGCATGTAGTCTTCGACGGTGAGTTTGACCGGACGTGCTTGAGAGGACATGGACGCCTCGGATCAGAGTGCGAGCCCGAGAGGGAGCGCATCAGGCCGCCGGCGAAAACTCAAGGCAAGCAAGGCCGATGCGTCCCCCGCTTACTGGTGCAGATGCTTCATGGCGGCGGCGCAGAGGATGATGAAGAAGCCGATCCACAGGGCCGCCCGTTGGTAAGGGATCGCTTCGTAGCCCTCTTCCTTGTCTTCTTCCTCGGCTTCGGCGCCCGGGTTGGACTGGAAGATGACGGTGTAAAGGAAGAGGGTCAGGAGGCAGAGGACGAGGAAGAGCTTGATGAAGAAGACCGCGAGATATTTCGCGTGGTGATTGACGGCCTGGCCGGTCTGCGACAGCAGCAATTGGTTGACGTAGTGCAGGTTGATGCCGCCGGTGAACAACAGGACGACCAACAGCGCGCCGGCGACCTTCTTGTACTGCTTATAGAACGTGTCGGTGATGGGTTTGATGTATTCCTTGGGGACGGTCTTCTGCAGGCCCGGCGTCACGGCCATGACGAGAAAGGCCAGCCCGCCGATCCAGATGACGGCGGAGAGAAGATGAAGCCAATGGTTGACGATGGGAATGAGCTGATTGATGTCGGTGAAGAGACTTTGAAGTGCGTCCATTCTGGTGGAAGAATTAGGAATGTGGAATTAGGAATGTGGAATGATCGCGAAATTCTCGCGGACGGCTATTCCTCATTTCTAATTCCTCATTCCACATTTAGATTTTGAAGACGGGCGCGTCGTTCCCGAACCGTTTCTTGCGCAGCTCTTCCATCAGCTCGACGGTGACGACCGGGATGCCCTGTTCCCGGGCGTGGCGCTCGACGCCCTTTTTCACCATGGCGCGGAGGAAGTAGGGAATGCGGTTGAGCCTGGTCTGCGCCGCTTCGTCCCATTCGACGGCCGTCTCCTCCGGCGTGTTGAAGGCGACGCGCACCTTCGCGCCCCCCTTCGGCGTATAGAGGCACCACTGGTCTTCGTCGAGCCAGTCGCCGTGGTCCACGTAGGGCCGCGCGCGGCAGCCGCCGCAAATCTCGCTGTATTCGCAGTCGCCGCATTTGCCTTTGAGGTGCGGGTACCGGAACGAATCGAAAATGTCCGACTTCTCCCACAGCTCGACGAAGCTCTTCTCGCGGACGTTGCCAGCCGAGAGCGGCATGTAGGGGCAAGGCGTCAGCTCGCCGTTCGGCGTCACGCGGGCGTAGTTGGTGCCGGCCAGGCATCCGCCGCCCATATAGCCGGTCGCCTTGGTGATGGGGGAGTTGGGGTCCTTCTCGTACGCCAGCCGCTTGAAATGCGGCGCGCAGCGGGCCCGCACGAGCATGTCCTTGTACCTGTCCTGGCATTCGACGAGATACCCCAGCACTTCCTCGTACTGGGCCGGGGTGATGTCCGTCAGTTCTTCGCCGCGGCCGGTGCACACCATGAAGAAGACGTTCAACACCCTGGCGCCGAGGGTGTGCGCCCATTCGATCACGTCCGGCAGTTCTTTGTAATTCATGGGCTGGGTGCTGAAATGGATCTGAAACTGGAGCCCGTTCCGCTTGCAAGCTTCGATCCCCGCCACCGCGCCTTTCCACGCGCCGGGCAGGCCGCGGAATTTGTCGTGTTTCAGCGGATCGAGCGAATCGATGCTGATCCCCACGCCCATGACGCCGATCTCGACCAGCTCTTTGGCCATCCGGTCGTTGATCAGCATCCCATTGGTGCCGAAGACGACCATGAAGCCGAGCTTCACCGCGTGCCGGGCGATGTCCAGGATGTCGGGACGGGTGAGCGGTTCCCCTCCCGTGATGACCAGCAGGCAGCCGTTGTTGACCTCGGCGATCTGGTCGATGAGCCGGAAACATTCCTCGGTGGTCAGCTCATCGGAGCCGCCGCCGGCTTTGGTGGTGGCGTCGAGATAACAGTGCGCGCATTTGAGGTTGCAGCGCTTGGTGAGATTGAGCGCGACGAGGTAGGGCTTGAAGTCGTCCACGGTCCGGCCGTCGCGGGGGACGTCGGATGTACCCTGAGCGGGCACGAACCGCGAGATCTGCTCTCCGAGCGAGCCAAGCATCCCCGCGAGCTGTTGCGGGACATTGATGATCGGCAGCGACTTACCCATGGGTTAGGGACAATGTGGAATTAGGAATTAGCAATTAGAAATTAGGAATGCGAAATGGAAAATTTGAAACGTTTCTTCGGACAATTCCACATTTCTCATTTCAGCTTGAGGTAGTTTTGCCTGTGAGGTTGGCGATGATGTCTTTCAGGTTGCCGGTCTTCATCGCTTCTTGCATGACGCCCTTGGCCTGTTCGATTCCCTCGTTGGCGACTTCAAGCGTGATCACGGTCGTCCCGATCTTATCGGCGTGTTTTTGGATCAGCGCGCGGGTGCAGTCGCGCATGAAGCCTTCGGGCGCCCGCTCCAGCCTGGCCTGAGCCTCGGGCGTCCAGGTGTACGGCGAGGCCGGCTCCGTCCGGCCGTTTCCATTGCCGTTGTCGCTCTTGGCCGGGCCGGGCTCCCGGGTTTCCGCCGCCGCCAGTTTGGCTTCCGCGGCCGGCGCCGTGCCGGTGCCTTTGTTGGCGAAGATGGGGGTATAGTCCTCCGCCGCGGCTTCCTTGATCATGGGGGCGGCGAACTCCAGCGTGATCGTGGTCATGCCGAGCTTTCTCGCGCTCTTCTCGATCTTCGCCTTCGCCCGGCGACGTTGGAACCCGGCCGGTACCGCCCGGATGGCTTCCTTCGCGTCTTTGGTCCATTGCATCGGCACGTCGTCGTAAGCCACATCGGTTTCCAGCCCGCCCTCGGCTCTGGCCGCCGCCTCGAAAATGCTCTTGTCCACCTGCTTGAACCGATCCCCCGTCGCGCCGCAGACCGGGCACTTGACCGGCGTGTCACCCTTGCCGATGTAGCCGCAGCCGTCGCAGACGAAATAGTTCTGGCTCATCCGGTCCAGATACGCCTGCGTGCCCGCGCTGACTTTCGGCTTCTCCTGCACGATCTCGGTCATCATCCCGCTCAGGGTGGAGCCCATGAGGTCCTTCGCCACTTCGTCGTCCGCCTGCATTTTGTTGCGATCGATCCCGGACGCATCGAGCCCCGCCCCGAGCGCCTTCATCGCTTCCATGGCGCCCTTCGGCAGGATGTGGCCGACGGCGGCGTCCACGACCGTGTTGCTGATAATGGTGTGACCCTTCTCGATCGCATAGCGGTGGATGGCCGTTTTGGCCACGCCGCGGGCGAAGACCGGAATCTTCTCCATGCGACGCAGGGCTTCCTCGGTCCAGGCGATGGTGTACTCGGCCTGGGTGTCGATCGGCGGCACATGCTTGCGGTTGGAGATCAGAATGTTGCAGGGGGAGCTGCGCAGGAGGTTCTCGGTGTTGCTTCCGATGTCCATGTCGTCGTCGCTGTGGACGCCGATCCGGCCGACGATGAGGAGCCACGGAATCTCCTTGCGGACGTATTGAATGATCTTTTCGAAAGCCTTGCCGTCCAGCAGGGTGGTCTTGATGTCGGTCTGCTCGGCCTGGGCCAGTTCGCGCGAGATATCCAGATGGGACTGGTAAATCTTGGCCAGTCCGCTGTCGATGATTTCCTCGTGCAGCTTTTCCTGCTCCTTGAAGCGAAAGACCTTGCCGGCTTCTTCGTTCAGCACCCCGGAGATGCTGTGGAAGGCCGCGTAGTGGAAGTAGGGATCGAACGCCGAGATGGCTTCGACCGGTTTGTTCAGCGCCTTGCCCAAGGCGATGCCGGTCATGAGCCCGCCGAAGGAATAGGGACTGCCGTCCACTGCCACGACGATCTTCCCGCCCGTCATGGGCTGCGTCTGCTTGACGATGAGCATGTCGGAATTACGGACGCGGCGGGCGACCCGTTCGGTGTTGCTCCCGATGACGCTGTCCTTGACGGCTCCGACCCCCAGCGCCCCCATGACGACCAGGTCATAGCCGTTGGTATTGATATCTTCGGCCAAGACCTTCCAGTTCCGTCCCTCCAGTGAGCGCCGCTCCAGGGGCAGGTTGGCTTCGGAGCATTTCTTGTCCACGTAATCCAGGTAGGAGTCGGTGATGATCTGGAGCCCGCGGGTGATCAGGGAGTCGTGGATCTGCCGCTGCCGGTCCAGCTCCTTTTCGTCGTGGTATTCCTCGGGAAGGCCGGCCTCCATCTGCTTGAACCGTTTGTCATGCATCTTGGCCGCATAGACGTGGCTGCCCACGATCTTGGAGCCGAAGGTTTTGGCGAGCTGAATCCCGAGGTCAACAGCCATGTTGGAATGGTCCGAATTGTCGACCGGGATATAGATCGTCTTGTACATCGAGGCGCCTCCTTCAGGAACCCATCGGCCGACAGGAGCTAATCCCAAGAAAATCCAGACAAAAATGGTCCCGGGCCGAAATGAGCAGGCATGATAGCACCGGAATTGCGGGGATTGCAAGGGAGGTTTGAGCGAATGAGCGGGTCCTGCCACCGGGCAGCCCGGGCATGCTCGCACCCCGCCCGGTGTGGGGCCCCGCTGCGCGTGCCCGGGCCCCAGCCCAGTGTCACCCGCTCAGAAGTGTGTTGAAGGATGGGAGGATTTAACCAAGTTAACCGGCCAAGGTCGCTGTCGTTTTTTCAGGGGAAGGCGTCGAAGAGCGAGATGATTGGCGGGAGCGGAGGATTTCTTCCAGGGTCAGGAGCGCGTCGCGGCCGGAGTTGCCTTCGATGCCGCGGATCAGATTGTCGTCGGCATACTTGGCCTGGGACCGGGTCTGGGAGAGGGAGCCGGTCCACGCTCGAGGGTCGCGACTCCCATGTTTTCTTTCCCACGCGGCCAGGCAGGCCTTGGCGATGATCTTGTTGAGCGGCGCCGGGTTATACAGCAGCTTCCGGATACTGGTCGGGGTGAGCATGAGGGGATTGTAGCCGGCGGACAAATAGCCCTCCTCCAAGAGCCGGTGCTCCAGGTCGGTGTTCGGTTGGATTCCCAGGAAGAACATCAGCGGGAAGACCCGGTCTTCGCCCAGGATCGAGGCCACCACCTTGTATGACTCGACGCTCTGGAGCAGAGTTTTCTCGGTTTCTTTCGGAGAATTCAGCGAGTAATTCAGGATGACCTTGCCCTTGAACCCGGCTTCGGCCAGGTACCGGCAGCCGTCATAGAGGCGTTCCAGCTTGAAGCCCATGTGGAGATTGTTGAGGACCTCCTGGGACCCGGAGGTGATGGCGACTTCCAGGTCCCCGACCCCCGAACGGACCATGAGCTTGGCGAGGTCCGGGGTGATCAGCGACGTTCGGATGTAGCCGGACCATTCGATCTCCAATTGCTCCTTGATGATCCGCTCCAGGATCTCCGTGCACTGGGGGTAGGCTTCTTTGCCCGTGATGAACTGGGCGTCCGTGAACCAGAACCGGCGCGCGCCCCACTGGTGATAGTGCTGGGAGAGATCCCGGACGACCATCTCCGGCGGTCGATAGCGGACCCGCTTGCCCTCGATATAGGGATAGAGGCAAAAGGCGCAGTCGTAGGGGCAGCCCCGCTTGGTCTGCACGCCGATCGCCTCGCCGAGGTATTCGGCGTACTGGGGGAAGATCGAGGTCAGGTAGGGGAGATCGACCGTCAGCGCATCCAACAGAGCCGGGGCGCGCTGCTCGCCCTTCAGGATCTGCTTGCCGTCGCGGATGATATAGCGCTCGCCGTCGAGCGGCTGCCCTTCGACCACCTTGAGAATCGCGTCTTCGCCTTCGCCGAGAATGCCGATGGTTCCTTCCGGCAGCTTTTCGATAAGTTGATCGGCGAACGCGGTGAAGGCGCCGCCGCCGATCATGATCTGCGCTGTCGGGAATTCCCGCCGGATCAGCCAGGGATAGGACAGGTTCGCGCGGATGTGGCTGTAATACCGGTAGAGCTGCTTCAGCCCCGCGACCGACGCCACGATCCGCTTGAACGGATTGCTCGCGAAATAAAAATTGAAGGCATGTTCCAGCGAGGCGTCGCCTTCGTGGGGAGAGAAAATCTGAATGTCGCGCCAGGAAAAGCAGACGAGGTCCGGCCGAAACGCCGACGCCGCGTCGCGCAGCATGCGCGACCGCTCTTTCTCCGGATACAGCGACAGGTCCAGGATGCGCTGCCGCACCTCCGGCTTCCGCCGATGGATAAAATCCGCCAGGTAGGTCACCCCGATGGGATAGACCTTCTTGCAGGGCAAAAAGATATAAAGGATGGAGTTCATACCCATAGCTGGTAGCTAATGGCGAGTGGCGAACAGCGCCTTTGGTTGAAGCTCTCAGCTATTCGCTGCCGGCTGTTAGCTATTTGACCGCGACGTGGATCGCCACGATACCGCCGCTGAGGTTGCGGTACTCCACCTGCCGGAAGCCAGCTTCCCGCAGCAGCGCGCTGAACCGTTCCTGATCCGGAAAGGTCCGAATCGACGCCGGCAAATAGTGATACACCCCGGTCTTGTCGTGCGCGACCAGCGTCCCGATGCGCGGCAGGAGCCGGAACGAATACCAATCATAGAGCCGCAGCAGCCACGGCCGCACCGGCTGGGAAAATTCCAAACACACGAACCGGCCGCCCGGCTTGAGCACGCGATGGATCTCGCCGAGCGCCCGCGGCAGGTTGCCGACGTTCCTCACGCAGAAACCGGCCGTGACGGCGTCGACGCTCTCGTCCTTGAAGCCCAAGTCCTCCGCGTTCGCGCGCAGGCAGGGGATGCGACGGCTCAAGCCCCGGCGGGCGACCTTCCGCGCGCCTTCCCGAAGCATGGCGTCGTTCAGGTCCGTGGCCACGACGTAGCCCTTCGGTCCCACGCGGCGTTCGATCAACAGCGCCAAGTCGGCGGTGCCGGCGCCGATGTCGACCGCGCGACCGTTCTCGACGGCCGGCACGTACGAGGCGGCGATGTGCTTCCACCGGTGATGGAGGCCGAAACTCAACAGGGAATTGTTGAGGTCGTAGAACCGCGCGATCGCGGTGAACATCCGCTGCACCGCATCCTCGCGGGCCTTGCCGGACCAGGAAGACACGGTCGTCGCCGAGGATTCGCTCGGCGCCTCCGCGCGCACGGGCCGTTCATCGAGCTGCAGCATGGGCCTTGCTCGTAACACCCGCCTCCGGGCGTTGTCAAGGCGAGCCCGATTAGGGTTAGTTTCCCCGGACCGCTGTGTCGGCGTAGACGCTTGAGTGCGTAGACACCGCCCCTTGGCTAACCCGTGCAATCCTGATATACATTGACGACATTTCCGCCTCTTTTGATGACGCGGCACGAGGTGTTCGCGTGGGTACGCTGACGGATTTCCTTCGAGAGAAACAAAAGGCCAGGTCACCGGAACGCCAGGCTCGACGGCGCAAGAAATATCTTGATGCGGTTGACGCCTTCTTCGAGCAGGTCCGTTCGTGGCTTGCGGAGGCGCAGCGCGAGAAGTTGGTCAAGGTCCACGAGGACAAAATCAAGATTACTGAGGAAGCTCTTGGCGCGTACACAGCCCCATGCCTCAGACTGACGGCTGCCGGCAAGACCGTGAAACTCAGACCGATCGGTAGCACCATCATCGGCGCGGACGGCCGAGTGGATATGGAATCTGTCAACGGCACCTACATGTTCCTGTACTTTGCGGATCAGGAGAAGTGGGTTTACGGCATGGGTAGGCAGCCTGCTGAGTTCCCCGAACTTACTGAAGACCTCTTCACCGATCTCCTCAAGCGCGCTCTTGTGTGACGGAACTCGACGCGGTTCGGGACAGCTATCTCACGCTCCGCGACTGCTTCACAGTCACCAGCGAACTTGTTGGCAAGTCCACCAAGCGCGCATTCTTTCACCGGACTACCTTCCTGGGCTTACCGCCGGAAGGGGCGAAACGTCGACTCACGTTGGCCAAGGCAGATCTGGATGATTGGGCCATTGTGGCCTTTGTCTCGGTTTTTGAGCGCATCCTGAACGTGCACCCCGAGTCTCCGCTTCGGAGCAAGGCTGGTGGGGAAGGAACAAAAAGCCTTGACGCGGCCGGTGTCTGCAGATCCCGTAGCAGCTATCAGCGTTTGGCGGATTTCCTGATTCAGGTGGGGTTAGGGGGAAAATAGGAGCCGTAAGGGGCGGGCTTTATGGGCGAAACCCGCGTTGATCTGCTGCACCTCCTGGAAGACTTGCGCGACGCCTATCCCGGCGCGATCGAGGAAACCATCTTGACCGAGATTGTGGCCAACTCTCTGGATTCCGGCGCCACGCGCATCGCCCTGCTGACCGATCCCGCGCAAGCGACGCTGACCGTGGTGGATAACGGGTCCGGCATGCAGCGGCGGGATCTGGTCCGATATCACGACCTCGCGGCGAGCACCAAGACGCGCGGCGAGGGGATCGGCTTCGCCGGCGTCGGCATCAAGCTCGGGTTGTTGGTCTGCGAAGAAGTCGTGACCGAAACGCGCCGGGGCAAGACCCATGTGGCGACGCGGTGGGCGTTGGCGTCGCGGCATCGGGCGCCGTGGAAATGGATCCCGCCTCCGGGCCTCGTCGTCGAACGCGGGACGGGCGTCCGGCTCAAGCTCCAGAACGCGCTCTCGCCCCTGCTCGATGACGGGTATGTCGAGACGACCGTCCGCCATCACTTTCAGTCGCTGCTCGATCCGACATTCACCGACATCCTGATATCCCACTATCCCAAGGGAGTCGTCTTCGAAGTGAACGGCCGGCGGCTCCCGCCCGAGACCTGGCGCGGGGCGGACACCGCGCCGATCGCGGTGCGCCTGGCCCGCAAACGCAAGCCAGCCGCGGTCGGGTATCTGGTCCGGGAGCCGACGCCGTTGCCCGAGGATCGCCGCGGCGTCGCGATCTGCACGTTCGGCAAGGTCATCAAACGAGGCTGGGAATGGCTCGGCCTCACCCCGTCGGCGCCGGACCGGATCGGCGGCGTGGTCGAAGCGCCGGCGCTAGCCGCCTGTCTCACGCTCAATAAAGGCGATTTCGTCCGCGTCGGTTCCCGCGGCGCGATCTATCTCGCGTACCGGAAAGCCCTGCAGGAGGCGGTGTCGGCGCAGCTCTCCGCGTGGGGGGACGGGCGCGAGCCCACGGAAGAGGTGCGCCGCCGGAAAGTGCGGCCGGTCGAACGCGATCTCGAGCAGGTGCTGGTGGATCTGGCGGAAGATTTTCCGCTGCTGGCCTCCCTCGTCGAGCGGCGGGCCGGCGGGCAAAAGCGGCTGCCGATTGGCCGTGGAGGGGAGGCTCAGGACGGTCCAGGGCCGCTTGCCGCGACGGTCACTCCATCGGCAGAGCAAACGATCGGTGATCAGCAAGCGGAGCAGCCGGAAAGCCGGGACCTCAAGGAACCGGCGGAAGAGCCAGGACCAGCGGAAGAGTCGACTCAACCGCAGGCCCAGCCTGAAGGTGAGATAGAACCGCCCGCGACCGACACGGTCCTCCCCGGCGCGCGCGGCAAGCCGCGCCCCGGGCGCTACGGACTGACCATCCGGTTTGAGTCCGCGCCCGATGATCCGGAGCTGGGCCGTCTGGTCGAGTCCACGGTCGTCGTCAACGACGCTCATCCCGCCTACCGGCGCGCCGAAGCCTCCCGCTCGGAGGGTTATCACCTCGCCCTCACAGTGGCGCTGGCGCTGGCCCCGCTGGCCGTCGAGGCGGCGAATGAACACGACTTCGTCACTGCGTTCCTGGCGCGCTGGGGCGAAGCGTTGAAGCGGCCGCCCGGCCGCCGGCGTTGACCCGCGCACGTCCTCTTCCCTCGCCCCCATGATATAATCCCGCTCCCTATGTCCGGCTCCATCATTATCCGCGGCGCCCGGGAGCACAACCTCAAGAATCTCGATCTTGAGATTCCGCGGGACAAGCTCGTCGTCATCACGGGCCTGAGCGGGTCGGGCAAATCCTCTCTCGCCTTCGACACCATCTACGCCGAGGGCCAGCGCCGTTACGTCGAATCGCTCTCCGCCTACGCCCGCCAGTTCCTGGAACAGATGGGCAAGCCGGACGTGGATGCCATCGAAGGGCTGTCGCCGGCCATCTCCATCGAACAGAAGAGCACCAGCCACAACCCCCGCTCCACCGTCGGCACCGTCACGGAAATTTACGACTATCTCCGGTTGTTGTTCGCCCGGGTCGGCCATCCCTTCTGTTTCAACTGCGGCGAGGAGATCACCGCGCAGACCGTGCAGCAGATGGTCGACGCGATCCGGGAGCTGCCAGAGGGGACCAAGTTCCAGATCCTGGCGCCCATCGTCCGCGGGCGGAAGGGCGAGTACAGGAAGGAACTGCTGGACATGCGGCGGGCCGGGTACGTGCGGGCGCGGATCGACGATCGCCTTGTGGATCTGGGCGAAGACATCGCGCTCGACAAACAGAAAAAGCATACGATCGAGATCATCGTGGACCGGCTGGTCATGAAATCCGGCGAGGCGCTGGCTCGGCGGCTGGCCGACTCGGTCGAGACCTCGCTCAAGCTGGCCGGCGGTCTGGTCGGGGTGCTGACCGAAGACGGCAGGACCCACCTGTATAGCGAGAAGCTGGCGTGCATCCGCTGCGGCGTCAGCTACCCGGAAATCACGCCCCGCATCTTTTCGTTCAACAGCCCGCACGGCGCCTGTCCGGCCTGCGACGGCATCGGCTATGCCATGACGACGGGCTGTCCCGAGGATGAAGATTTCACCCTGCTCGACCTGTGTTCCGTCTGCAAGGGCGCGCGGCTGAAACCGGAAAGCCTGTCCGTGAAGATCGCCCGCCGGTCGATCGCGGACGTGACGCAACTCTCCGTCCGCGCGGCGGCGGACTTCTTCCAGTCGCTCAAGTTGACGGAGCGCGAGACGCTGATCGCCCAACGCATTCTGAAAGAGGTTCGTGAACGGCTGGGATTCCTGGTCAATGTGGGGCTTGATTATCTGACGCTGGACCGGCCGGCGGCGACGCTGTCGGGCGGCGAAGGGCAGCGGATTCGACTGGCGACGCAGATCGGCTCCGGACTGGTCGGCGTCCTCTACATCCTCGACGAACCGTCCATCGGATTGCACCAGCGGGACAACCGGCGGCTGCTGCAGACGCTCCTGCGCCTGCGCGACATGGGCAACACGGTCATCGTCGTCGAACATGATGCGGAAACCATGCGGGCGGCGGACCACATCTTGGACCTGGGGCCCGGGGCCGGCGCGCATGGCGGCCGGATCATCGCCCAAGGGACGCCGGCGGATGTGATGACGAATCCGGAGTCCCTCACCGGCCGCTACCTGCGCGGCGATCTCTCGGTGACGCTTCCGCATCGAGAGCGCAAGCCTAAAGGCTTCCTCAGCGTCGTGGGGGCGCGCAAACACAACCTCAAGGGCATCACGGCCCGCGTCCCGCTCGGCCTGTTCACCTGCGTCACCGGCGTTTCGGGATCAGGGAAAAGCACGTTGGTGCTGGAAGTGCTCTGGCACTCGCTGTCGCAGCTCCTGGGAACCAAGCAATCTGCCATCAGCCCTCAGCCTCCTTCCCGTCACGCGTCACGCGTCACGCGTCACGAAGAGTGGCGAAAAGTCCGGAGTGGAGATGCGGTGAGGCTGGATGGCTGTAAAGACCTGCTGGGTGTCGAGGCGTTGGACAAGGTGATCGACATCGACCAGTCCCCGATCGGCCGGACGCCGCGCTCCAACCCGGCGACCTACACGGGCCTGTTCACGTTCATCCGCGATTTGTTTTCGAACCTCCCGGAGTCGCGCGTCCGCGGGTACAAGCCCGGCCGCTACAGCTTCAACGTGAAGGGCGGTCGCTGCGAAGCCTGCCAGGGGGACGGCCTCATCAAGATCGAGATGCACTTCCTGCCGGACATCTATGTGACCTGCGAAGTCTGCAAGGGCCAGCGGTACAACCGAGAGACGCTGGACATCCACTATAAGGGCCGCAGCATCGCGGACATCCTGAACATGACGGTGGACGAGGCGCTGGAATTTTTTGAACCTATCCCGCTGATCAAGGCGAAACTGCAGACGCTGCATGACGTGGGGCTGCACTACATCAAGCTCGGCCAGTCCGCCACGACCCTCTCCGGCGGCGAGGCGCAGCGGGTGAAACTCTCGCGCGAATTGTCCAAACGGGCCACCGGCCGCACCCTGTACATTCTGGACGAACCGACCACCGGTCTGCATTTCGCCGACATCCAGCGCCTGCTGGACGTGCTCAACCGGTTGGTCGAAGCCGGCAACACGGTCGTGGTCATCGAACACAACCTGGACGTCATCAAGAACGCCGACTGGATCATCGACCTGGGACCGGAAGGCGGCGATCACGGTGGCGAGATCGTGGCCGAAGGAACGCCGCGGGAGGTGGCCCGGTCGAGGCGGTCGTACACGGGACAGGTGCTCCGAGAGGCGGGAGTAGGCGGTCAACGGTCATCGGTCAACGGTCAATAGCGGGGAGGGCCGCGCACAATGGATTCCGGGCCCATTGACCGGTGACTGATGACCATTGACCGATCACGAGGATGTCTATGCAAGACTTCGAAAAGCTCGGCGCCTTTTATCTCGGCCGTCCGTATGATCCGGCCAAAAAGAAGCCCAAGTTGGGTTGGCTGCTCTACGACTCGAAGGATCTGGTCACGCATGCAATCTGCGTCGGGATGACCGGGAGCGGCAAGACCGGCCTCTGCATCGGGTTGCTCGAAGAGGCCGCCCTCGACGGTATTCCCGCCCTCGTCATCGATCCGAAAGGCGACTTGGCCAATCTCCTCCTGACCTTCCCCGAGCTGCGCGCTGAAGACTTCGCGCCCTGGATCAATGAAGACGAGGCGCGCAACAAGGGCCTGTCCCCGGCGGACTACGCCCGGCAGCAGGCGGAGCTGTGGAGGAAAGGCCTGGCCGAGTGGGGACAGGACGGAACCCGCATCCAGCGCCTGCGGGATGCCGCCGAGTTCGTCGTCTACACGCCGGGGAGCCATGCCGGCCTGCCCGTGTCGATTGTGAAATCGTTCGCCGCCCCGTCGGGCGACAACCTCGACGACGCGGAACGCTTGCGCGAACGGATCAGCACCACCGCCACCGGCTTGCTGGGCCTCTTGGGCATCGAGACCGATCCGATCAAGAGCCGCGAGCACATCCTCATCTCGACCATCCTGGAGACGGCGTGGAAGCGGGGGCAGGACCTGGACCTCGCGACGCTGATCCGGCAGATTCAAGCCCCGCCGGTCTCTCACGTGGGCGTGGTCGATCTGGAATCGTTCTATCCTGCGAAGGACCGGTTCGCGCTCGCCATGCAACTCAACAATCTGCTGGCTGCGCCGGGCTTTTCGGTTTGGCTGGAAGGCGACGCGTTGGACATCGGCCGGCTGCTCTACACCGCGGAAGGCAAGCCTCGGATCGCCATCTTTTCGATCGCCCACCTGAGCGACGCCGAGCGTATGTTTTTCGTCACGCTGCTGCTGAGCCAGACGCTGGGGTGGGTCCGCACCCAGGCGGGCACGACGAGCCTCCGCGCCATCCTGTATATGGATGAGATCTTCGGCTATTTCCCGCCGGTCGCCAATCCGCCCTCCAAGCAACCCCTGCTCACGCTTCTCAAGCAGGCCCGTGCGTTCGGATTGGGCGTGGTGCTCGCCACCCAGAACCCGGTCGATCTCGATTACAAGGGCCTGGCGAATACCGGCACCTGGTTCATCGGCCGCTTGCAGACCGAGCGGGACAAGGCGCGCGTGTTGGAAGGGCTCGAAGGCGCGGCGGCCGGCGGCGGCAAGCGCTTCGACCGGCAAAAGATGGAACAACTGTTGGCCGGGCTGGGCAGCCGGATCTTCCTGATGAACAACGTCCATGAAGATGCGCCGGTCGTGTTCGAAACCCGCTGGACGCTCTCCTACCTGCGCGGCCCGCTCACCCGCGATCAGATCAAGAAGCTGATGGACCCCGTGAGGCGTGATGCGTTAAGCGTGAAGCGTGAAACGTTAGGCGAGAGAAGTCAGAAGCCTCAGTCTACGCCTGACGCATCACGCGTCACGCGTCACGTTTCACGTCCGTTGCTGCCGCCCGACGTGCCGCAGTATTTCATCCCCGTCCGCGGCGTCCGTCCCAAAGACGGTGAACTGGTCTATCAACCGAAGCTGCTCGGGGCGGCGCAGATTCAGGTGGCCGATGCGAAGGCTGGTGTGGACCTCTTCCAAGATCGCGTGTTTCTCGCGCGGGTGACCGACGCGCCCGTGGCGGTGGACTGGGATGACGCCGCCGAAACCGACGTGGCCGTGGCCGATCTTGAACGGGTTCCGCAGGACCCGGCGCGGTACGGGTCGCTTCCCTCCTCGGCCGGCAACAAGAAGAGGTACGACGTGTGGAGCAAGGACTTTGCAAACTGGCTCTACCGCACTCAGAAGGTCGAGTTGTTCAGAAGCCCGTCGTTGAAGGAGGTGTCCAAGCCCGGCGAGAGCGAACGGGATTTTCGCATCCGGCTGCACCAGCTCGCGCACGAGTGGCGGGATCAGGTGACGGAGCAACTCCGCCGCAAGTACGGACCCAAGATGGCCGCGTTGCAGGAACGTCTTCGTCGCGCCGAGCAGGCCAAGGAACGGGAAGCCGAGCAGGCCAAGGCGCAACATCTGCAGACCGCGATCTCATTGGGTGCGACGTTGCTGGGCGCGTTTCTCGGCAGAAAGACGATCAGCGCGACCACGCTGGGGAAGGCCACGACCGCGGCTCGGGGCGTCGGCCGGTCCATCAAGGAAGCCCAAGACGTCGCCCGCGCGGAGGAAAACATCGAGGCGATCCGCAAGCAACTCGCCGATTTGGAGACGCAGTTTCAGGCGGAAACGGACACCCTGATGTCCAAGATCGATCCGCTGACCGAACCCCTCGAGACCATCGCGCTCCGGCCCACCAAGACCAACATCACCGTCCGCCTGATCGCGCTCACCTGGGCGCCGCATTGGCAGGACGCCCACGGCGCGCTGACGCCCGCGTATTAACTCGGTTCTGAAAACGGCGAGTAGACGGTAGCGAGCAGCGAATAGCTTTGAGCTATTCCCTTCCCGCTGCCGGCTCATGCCCGATTGGGATCAGTGCCGCAATCCGTTCGGACTTTCTCCGGATCGATCGCCTGTTTCTCCAACTTGGCCCGGCGCAGGTGCTGCAAAGTGCAGCGGATGGCTCCCGCGTACTTGGCCGCGATGGTCTCTCCGACCCAGACTCCCTGGACGACCTGCGCCTTGGTCAATTCCGACAACGTGGCGATGTTCGCAACGGTTTCCGCGGTGTGCTTGTTGATCACCGATCCATCCTCCGGCGGAAGCCCTTTGGCTGCGTCCTCTTCCCCTCGCCGCTCCATGTGGCGTCGCTCTGCCCGGCTGGTGCCGTTGAGCACGAACACGAACAGATGGTCGTCATGCTTTCCGACGATGCCGTAGATGTGCGAATGGTGCTGGAAATAGGGTTGAACCAGGCTGCGCTCCTCCTCGGGGTGATAGCTGGTATCGGTGTAGATCCGATAGAGATGTAAATGGAGCGCCTGGTACGAGGCAGAACTCGCGTCTTTGAGGAGTTGAAAGCGGAACCGTTTTTCGCCGGGATCCGGGTCCTTGTCCCCCTTGCTGGCGTCCGAAATGATGAGGATGTCCGGCTTCGCGGGCTTTCTGTCCGACAAGAGGAACTGCCGCAGGCCCTCCAACCCCAAGTTCTCCACGACGCCTCCGTCGATATAGTGCCGGTCGCCGACTTTTTTCGGTTCGAAGGCTCCGGGAAATGCGCCGCTGGCGGCCACGGCTTCGGCAAGACGAACGTCCGCTGTCCCCGACGCGGGATCGCTGGAGAAGACTTTCCGTTCACCCGAGACATAATCGGTGACGTTGACCAGCAAGGTCGGGGTCCTGATCTGGGTGAGGCGCGTGTCGTCGAAGTAGAGATGGGCGAAGTGTCGCGCATAGGTGTCGCTGTCGCTTCTCCCCGGCACCACGAGCGCGCCGAACAGGTTCCACAGATGGAACAGGTCGTTCGGGAGACCGGGCTTCTTCCGGCTGAGCAGCTCCGCGAAGTCCTGCGGGGTGTGCCCCATCGCGTAGTACGAGCCGATGATCGAGCCGCCGGACACCGTTGAGAGGTAATGAATCGGAATGCGGTGCGCTTCCAACGCCTTGAGCACTCCCGTGTGAATCGACGCCGCCCGGTATCCGCCCCCGGACAGCGCGACCGCGATCGTCACGTCGGGCGCTTCCGCTTGACGAAGTTGTTCCCGTTCCTCGTAGACGGTCGGGTTCGGCGCCCGGTTCTGACGCGGGCTGATCCAAAAACTCAACGGATCGTAGGCCAGCGACGCGATCGTCCACGCGACCAGGATGGAACTTCCGATCGTGAAGCACCGCATCATGAGTTTTTCCGTGCGCGCCCCCTCCGTGATGAGAGGCCAAACGATCAGCCAACCCAGCGCGCCCCAGCCGATCGCGATCGCTGCTCGTTCGGCCACCTGGTGGAATCGAAGAAGAGTGTAGAGCCCCACGAGCGCATACAAAACGGCGACCAGTCTTCGACCGTTCCCCGCCAGCGCGCGTACCAGGCGCACCTGATCCTTGCCCGCCGCCCGGCGGAACCTCCAAAACCAGTACCCCGTCATCAACGCATACACCGCCAGAAACAGATAGAGATAGGGAGTGATCAGGTCGAACTTCCAGGCGAGTCCCAGCACCGAGGTGATGGCGAGCAGATCGGAGAGGAGATTCTTGACGGTGAACGGAGGACGCCTGAGCCGCTGCCAGGGACCCGGCTGCGGCGCCGGCGGCGGGACTGCTTTGGTGCCGGCTGTGTGGACGACGTGCTCGGTCATAGACGCTCCTTCTTTGCAGAGAATAACAGGCGGCGGGCAGCCGATAACTTCACTCGCACCCCTTCCCGCTCGGGAAATAAGGTGACGGTGAAGGGGCGCTTTCGAGCTCTAGGGCTGCCCCGATGCGCCTGTCACCAGGAAATAGCAAAACAGTTCGTGCTCGGCGAGTTTCTTGGCGGTCACGCCGGCGGCCGTCTCCAGCGCCGCCGCCAAGGTCTCGTTATTCGTGCCGAACACACCGGCGCCGCGCACGGCCTTGCCGACGACCGACGTCACGGCGGCCTCCGCGCGCAGCGCGTCGCGCGACACCCGTGCGAACCGGTCCAGGGCGATGGGCGGGTGGTCGGCGTCGAACTTCGGATAGGCGCGCGGCGGGTCGCCCCATGTGACCGTGACCGCGGTGGCGTTCTGTTCGGCCGGCACGCGAAAGGCGGCGTCGAAGAGGGCTTCCAAAAAGACGCGGACCAGGTCGGAAACCACCCGGCGTGATTCCACCTCGCCGGCGCGGAACCGGACCGGGCGGTCCGCCTTCGGCGAGAATTCCGCTTCGGATGAAAGCCCCGGGAAGACGAACGCGTTGCCGTTGCGATCCACGAACCCCGACGACGTCACCTTACTCACGCCTCGGATCGAGTCGCCGGCCGGGCTTGGTGCGGCTTGAAAGCGGATGTCTCCGAAGTAGGCCTTGTTGTAAGCCAGCAGCAGGCGGGCAAAGAGGGCTGTGTCCTCGGCCAACCGGTCCTCGTCGATCCGCAGCCGAGCATGCAGTCGCCTGGCCAGTTCAACCAGCCGCGCCAACCGATTCAAGTCGATCTTGCGCTCGGCCGGATCGGCCATCTCCCGGACCAGAACCAGGAGCGTCCCGACATCTTCATCGCTCTTGAGCATGGGACTGTCCTCCACTGCGGCCGTCAGCGCAATGGAGTCGGCAAAGGTCCCTGCGGCTTCGCCGGCAGGTTGCGGCGCGCCGGTTCCGGCTGCCGGACCAGCCGGCTGCCCGCGATAGGCCTGCGCGGTGCAGCGCGCGAACGGCTCGGCGAGGTCCCTGCGAGCCCGGATCTTGTCGATCAGCGCGGACGTCTCGCGCAGGTGCACCACCGACGCCGCGCATCCAGACAAGAGGACCGTGGCCAGGATCGCCGTCAGATGCCGCGCAGGTGAGCGTCTCATGAACCACCTCCCTGTGACGATCCATGTTTAAGCTGATCGCACGCGCCATACAGAACTGTCTCCATGAGCGATCGCTCACCCATGCATCATGAAAATCGCGGCTGGGCGAGAGGCGAGGGGCTCGGGGCGAGGGGGAAAGGTGCCGGGTGTCACTCCGGCCTCTAGCCTCGCGCCTATTTTCTACACAGCTTGCCGATCGCAAGGAAAGCAACCGTCGTACCGGAGCGGGAACGACGGCGCGCGATTCCCAAACCGCGGCTGGAAGCCGAAACGCGCTCACTGTTCAGCCTGATGGATCGTTGCGCCGTTCGGCGCGGTTATCGAAAGAGATACAGCGTCGGTATCGGTTCCGACACTTCCCGCCGGATCGGGAGGTCCTGAACAGACGGATGGATCACTCCAAATACGACGGTTCAGTGTTTGCGATCCTTCTGCATCAGCTTGTCGGTCCAGGCCAGCAGGATGGCGGAGCCCAGGAATGTCATGTGGATGAAGATCTGCCACTTGATCTGTTCGGGCGGCACGTTGCTCACGTTCACGAAGGCTTTCAGGAGATGAATGCTGGAGATGCCGATCAGCGAGGCCGCGAGCTTGACCTTGATGGTGCCCGGGTCCACGTGGCTGAGCCAGTCCGGCCGGTCTCGATGCCCCTCCAGGTCGAGCTTGCTGACGAACGTCGCGTAGCCGCCGATCACGACCATCGTCAGTAGGTTGGCGACCATCGTGATATCGACGAGGGACAAGACGCCGAGCATGAAAATCGTTTCCGTCAGTTCGCGGATGTTGTGGATCATCTCCCACAGCTCGACCAGGAACTTGTACGCGTAGAGCAGTTCGGCGACGATCAGGCCGGCATAGAGCGGCGCTTGAATCCACCGGCTGGCGAACACGATAACCTCGAATCCGCGCTCGACGCGGCCGGCGACGTCCGTGGTCGCCGCAGTTGAGGTCGTGGCCGTGCCCGGTGAGTGAGTGGAATGCGTCACGTTGGACATGCTGTCTCCTCGCTGATCGGTAGATCGCGTTCGCTGCACGGGGTGACGGGCGGAAGGAGCAACGGGTCTCTACACGTTCGGACGTCTACCGTATCCGGCTGCATTCAGGGGCCGTATCCTAGTGAGACCACGGCCATCTGTCAATTCGCTCCGGCAAACGAGACAGCGCCGCCGCCGCCGAAAAGGCTTCAAGGGAGCCGGGCGGAGGGAATGAAATAAACGAACCCCGGGCGCGGCTGGTCCGGCGACGATTACAGCGAAGGCAGCAACGACTGCCGCGCGTGGAGCCCCCGAAATGCCGGCTCCGCGCCGATGTCAGTGTGTTCGCACGGTATATTGAGCGACCGCCCTCATCCCTCTGGCATAGAGAGCGGCAGCCTGTGCGCGACGCGAGATGTTGAGCTTGTCGTAGATATTGGCGAGATAGTTCTTGACGGTTTTTTCGCTCAGGTCGAGTTCAGCCGCGACTTCCTTGTTGGTCTTACCCTCCGCGACCAGCGTCAGGACACGCTGTTCCTGCGCGGTCAGGCTCTCCGGTCCTGTCCTGGGTTTCGTGGCGAGGACAGGTCTCATCTCGAACGCCCGCCCCGCGATCGTCCTGTCGAACACCGTCCGGCCTGCCGCAATCGCTCGCACCGCGCTGATCAGGGCCGCGCTGCTCGCGAACTTGGAAAGATAGCCGTGGGCGCCGGCCAACGCGGCGTCGAGGACAAGGTCTTCCTCGGCAAAGGCGGTGAGCATCAGGACACGGGTTTCGCGGCAGACTCTCCGGATATCCCGGCAGGCTTCGATGCCGCTGCTCTGTTTCAAACGCACGTCCATCAACACGAGATCAGGTGTCAGGCGAACGACTTCCTGGACCGCTTCCGTTCTGGCGCCCGCTTCACCGACGACGGTGATGTCGGGAGCGGATTCCAGGATGGTCCGTAATCCGGCCCGCACGACTTCGTGATCGTCCACGATATACACGTGAATGGACTTGCCGCTGTGCCTGTCCATGGGTTCCTCCGGCTAGGGGTAAAACCGGGCAGTTTCTTCCCTCCAGCATGCCAAAGAAAACCGGCCGGCACACCTGGCGACTCCGCCAGGTGACAAAAAATGGAATTTCGACCATGACGGGTTCCCTGACAGCGCATTCTTGCGCACAAGAAGGGAGGCGGCCATGGAGGGCTGGAGGAAGATCGCGTTCTATGAGGGGCGGTTTTTGGTCAAAACGCTCACGGAGCAACAAGATCTTGTGGAAGCTTATCGGTTGCGCCACAAAGTCTTTGTCGACCGGCTGCAATGGGTGCCGGCCTCGCCCATCGAATTGGAGGTGGATTCTTATGACGCCTGGGCAACATCGGTCGGTCTGTTCATGGACAATGGGACCCTGGCGGGCTTGTTTCGTATCCTGGCGCCGCCCGGGCCGTTCATGTTGGAGTCGGAGTTCCGACCCTGTTTGCTTCCCGGATATCGTCTTCGGAAAGAGCCGGATACGGTGGAAATCACACGGCTGACTGTGGATCCGGGCATTCACGATAAGGGACTCTCGTCCCGTATGATGCTGGCATTGTTCAAAGGCGTGTATCAGTGGTCGATCTTCAACGATGTCCGGTACCTCTATATGGTCGTCGAGAAGCGGTTTCTACGTGTGCTCCGCGCGATCGGCTTTCCCTGCGAGCCGATCAGCCCGGTCGTGACGCTGCCGCCGGCCGGTGCGATTTCCGTGGCGGCGATGTTGGACTGGGATCAGTTCCGAGAGGAGAGCGCGCGGAAGCACCCGGAGTTCTTGCAGTGGATTACGACGCTGGACAACGCGGAGGTTCGTGGCGAGGCGGTCGCGCTACAGACAGTCGAGGTCAAGGCAGAGCATACGGCCCCGATCAGCGGAGAATTAGTAAAGGCCTGAGACATGAATCGAACTGCAGAGCGAAGGAACGGCGGTCAAGTGGCCGTCAAGACGCCGCTTTCGACGGCCATCGCGACCGCCTGGGTTCTTGAAGTCACGTCAAGCTTGATGAAAATGCTCTCGATATGGAAGCGGACGGTGCGTTCGGTGACACCTAGGATGCGGGCGATCTCCCAGTTGGTCTTTCCGTCCTTCATCCAGTTGAGGACGGCAAGTTCGCGGGAGGAGAGGCCGTTCACGCGGTTGTAGGCGGGGTTCGGCGCGTTCTTGACCAAGGCCTGGTGCAGATGGTGGATGACGTATTCCAGAATGCCCGCGTAGCGCTGGTTATCGCTGGATTCGCCGCCGGCGAAGGAGAAAAAGCTCGCCAAACCGCGCCGGGCTTCCAGCGAGCCGGTCGTGACGCCGTTGACCAACCCGAACGATTTCGCATCTTCGATGAATTCTTTCTGCTTGGTGGAGGTCACGTTCTGATACGTATGCTCCCAAACCTGTGTCTCCAGGCTGGTCATGAGAGAATTCAGAACAGGATCGACTTGCGCATATCCATTTTGGGCGTATCGGTGGAGCCAATCGTTGGGGTAACTGATGTTGAGCACGTTCGCAAATTCTTTAACCCGCCCAGTCTGGTCTACACGCACCAGCCCGCCGATGATGTGAGGGCAGGGCACAATTTTTTGGAGAAGGCGCAGCACACCGACTACGTCTTCGTTGGTTTCGGCCTCAACGGAATAGTGGAAGATTTCGAGAAAGTCCTGAAGTTCGCGCTTGGAGAAGTCGGTGAAGAGTCTGGCGGGGAAAGGCGTTCTGAACTGCCCCATCGGTCACCCTCCCGTAAACCGGATACCCGAGCCGGGGTGGTTGTTCACCGTCACGCTGGGGAGCGGAGATTTGCGTAAGACTCTTCCAGAGACAGCCGGATTATAGTCGCCCGCCGTTCTCGGCGCAAGAGTTGCCTCACTCGACGCGGAAGCTTTCCGTCTGAGGAGAGATCTACGTAAGTTATCGGCTTACAACGAACGGTTAAGTTTTAGACAGCGCCTTCCGGATCTCGACAGCCGTCTTGCTGTCGATGCCCGCCTGTTTCAGTTCTTCGTCGGTCGCCTGAGCGATGGTTTCCAGGCTCCCGAAGGTCTTGAGCAGAGTGTTCCGCCGGATCTCGCCGATCCCGATGATCTGGTCGAGCCGTGACGCGACCAGGGCGTTTCCTCGGAGCTTTCGATGGTAGGTGACGGCGAACCGATGCGCTTCGTCGCGGATGCGTTGGAGCAGGTGCGTGGCGGGCGAAGACGGATTCAGCATGACGGGGTTTTTGCGGCCGGGGAGAAAGACGCGCTCTTCTTTCTCGCCGCGAGCCTTGGCCAGTCCGATGATCGGCAACTCCGCGCGTCCGACTTGCTTCAAGCCCTCCATCGCGGCGGCAAGTTGGCCGAGCCCGCCGTCGATCAGGACGAGGTCCGGCAGCGGCAGATCTTCAGTGGTTCGGCCTTGCTCACCACAGGCCTGGCCGTAACGCCGCATCACCGCTTCTCTCATGCTGGCGAAGTCGTTCGCTCCCGCGACGGTCCGGATGCGGAACTTCCGATAGTCCGATTTCTTGGCCTGGCCGTCCTCCCACACGACAAGCGAGGCGACCGACTGGTCGCCCATCGTGTTCGAGATGTCGAATCCTTCGATGCGGCGCGGGGCCTTGTCGAGGCGGAGTAAGCGCTTCAGTTCCTCCGTCGCCAGGCGATCGGTCTCTTCGTCGCGGAGATGGTCGGCGAGCGCCACGGCCGCGTTTTCCTCCGCGAGTTGGACTAACTGATGTTTCTTCCCTCGCTCCGGCGCGATCACCCGCACCGTCTCGCCTTTCTTCTCGGACAGCCACCGCTCGATCAACGCCGCGTCCCCCAACGCGGTCGGGACCAGCAACTCCTTCGGCGGGAGCCCGTCCTTGTTGTAAAACTGCTCGACGGCCGACCGGACGAGCTCCTCGTCGCTCGCCTCCGCCGACTCGGTCCAGAAAAAATCCTTGCGCCCGATCAGCAGGCCGCCGCGCACGAACAGCATCTGGAGATCGACCGCCGTTCCCTGCCGCGCCAGCCCGATGACGTCCTGGTCCGTCGAAGCGGTCTGGGTGATCCGCTGTTTCTCCAAGGTCCGCTCGATCTTGAAGATCCGGTCGCGTAGCCGGGCCGCCTCTTCGAAGTCTTCCCGCTCGGCCGCCGCGTGCATGTGCGCGCGCAAGTCTTCCAGCAGTTCGGTGTCGCGCCCTTCCAGGAATTGGCGGACCTGCTTGACGATCCGGTGATACTCGTCGCGGGTCTGGTTGCCGATGCAGGGTGCCATGCATCGCTTGATCTCGAACTCAATGCAGGCGCGCTCGGCCTTTCCGTCGATGTCGATCTCGCAGGTGGCGAGGGGGAACACCTTGCGGATGACCTTCAGGGTTTCGCGCAGGGCGCCGGCCGGGGTGTAAGGGCCGTAGTAGAGCGCGCCGTCTTTCTGCACGCGGCGGACGATCGACAGACGCGGGAAGTCCTCCTTAATCGGCAGGCGGAGGTAGGGATACTGCTTGTCGTCGCGGAGGACGACGTTGAATCGGGGGCGGTGGCGTTTGATCAGGTTGCTTTCGAGGATGAGGGCTTCGAGTTCCGATCGGGTGACGATCGTTTCAATGTCCGCGACCTGACCGACCAGCACGGTGGTTTTCGGCGTGTGATCGCTCCCACGCTGGAAGTACGACCGCACGCGGTCGGCCAGCACGCCGGCCTTGCCGATATACAGGATCTCCCCCCTGGCGCTCTTGAACAGGTACACGCCCGGCTGGGTCGGAAGGCGGTCGAGCTTGGATTGGAGTTCAGGGGTCATTGGTCAACGGTTAAGATGGTCGATGGTCAACAGTCAATGGCAATCGGCTTGCTTCGTTGCCCCCAATGAGTAATGACCATTGACTATTGACCGCTTGTTGGCCTGCCGATGCTGCGAATGTATCCGTTCAGAAGGCGCAAAAACGTTAACAGTTCACGGTGTAAGTCTTAGGCTTCCTCCTTTCTTTTTCAGATAACGCTCATCTTGGCACGCAATGAGATGGTCAATCAACTCATAGGCCGAGCCCCTGGAGATGCGACAACACTTAACATTCTCCTTGAAATGATAACGCCCATATCCTTCCGCAATGTTCGAAGTCAGTGAGACTGCAGCCCTTCTGATCTGCGCTGACAGGTTATAGCGTTCACAATCAGGGAGTCGGTTGGCTACTCCATAAAGCTGGCTGCGAATCCTTCTTCCTACTTGCCAGACTTCCAAGTCCTGGAATGTCTTGACCCTATTGCCTCTGGGTTTGGCCGTTCCCATTGACCCTTGACCAATGACCGTTGACTCGTCAGTGTAATGTGCGCACAAACGCCGGGCTCAAAGTGCCGCGCGCCACTTCCGCGACGGGCCCCTGCATGGTGAGGCTGAAGTCCCGGTCCACGTCGATGCGCAAGGCGCCGCCCGGCATCCTGACGGAGACCGGGCTCCGCACCAGGCCCAACCGCACGGCCGCGCTGGCGGCGGCGCAGGAAGAGGACCCGGAGGCTTGGGTCTCTCCCGCGCCCCGTTCCCAGATCAGCATGAAGATGTCCCGCGGACCGGTCGGCACGGCGAGCTGGACGTTGGTTCGTTTGGGGAAGAGCGGATGATTTTCGAGTTCCGGACCGAGGAGGAGAAGTTCGTCTCGCGTCCACTCCGCTCCTTTCGGCTTGAAGACGACGCAATGGGGATTGCCGACGCTGACGCCGGTAAAGCGGAGTTCTTGTCCGGCGACCGTGATCGGCTGGTTAATCAGCTCGTCCACGGACAGTTTGCATGGGAGCGCGTCGGGCTCGAAAGAGGCCCGCCCCATCTCGACCGTCACGGCGCTGGCCTCTCCGTACCGATCCAGATGCAGCTCGACCGCAACCCGTCCGCCCTTCGTGTCCACGCTGAACGTTTTCCGGCGGACGCGGCCGGTCGCATGCAGATAGCGGGCGAAGATGCGCAGGCCGTTGCCGGATTTTTCCGCTTCGCTGCCGTCGGGATTGAAGATGCGCAGGCCGAAGTCGGCGTTCTTGGAGGGGACGGGCGCGAGAATGCCGTCGCTGCCCAGGCCCCGGTGGCGGTCGCAGATCGCCCGGACGTTGGCGGGCGTGAGTTTGAACGACAACTCCTTCGGGTCCATCACGAGATAATCGTTACCGAGGCCGTGGCCACGGTAGAAGGCGTTCTTCATCGTCCGTCCTTTCCTCAACACGGTTTGATTACGATGGAGCCAATGAAGCTGCGCGACGCGCATGAAAAGCGAGAAGGGCGTAACAAGTGTTCTGAAGGAAATCGGAACAAGAAACCGATATGGTCGCTTGCCGGTCGTCTCACGTGTCGCGCCATTCTCGCGCGTCTCGCCGCCCCTGCAGTCTATACAATCGCCGTGCCCGGCGGCCGTTCGATCAATTCGATCTCGTAGCCGTCGGGAGCGTCGATAAAGATGAAGCGGCTGCCGGAGGAGGTCCTGGTCGGACCGTCGGTGATCTTGACCCGCTTGGCTTCAAGAGCCCGGATCGTCTCATCCAGGTTGTCGATTTCGAACGCCAGGTGGACCAAATCCTCCTGGACCTTGACCGGTCCGCTCGGCGGAAAGCTGCACAGCTCGATCAGTTCTTCGCTGTTGGGCGCCTTGAGAAAAGCCAGGTGCGAGCCGCGCGGCGACGTCTTCCGCTCCAGGACTTCAAGACCCAGCACGTCCGTGTAGAACTTAATCGTCTCATCCATGTCGCTGACGCGCATGCGGGTGTGCAGAAGTTTTTTGACGCGCATGGCAGGCCTCTCAATCACTGGTCAACGGTCAAGGGTCACTGGTCAACGGTCAAGGGTCATTGGTCAATGGGTCACAGAGGGACTACCAAGGGCTCCGTTCTGCATGAGCGCTTGTGATTTGCAGTCGCCTTGTCGTCGGCCGCCAATGGCGATTTTCACATCTAACCCTGATCCGAAATTCCTTCCGACCTTGAGCCCTCTATTCTCCTCGCCCCCATTGGGGGAGAGGCTGCGGTGAGGGGGTGCTTTTCGGATACCACCCTCACCTGTCTCCTCTCCCTCCCGCGCGAGGGAGAGGATCCTTTCGGGAACCGGGGAAAGGCATTTTGCCGAGAGAAATATTTTCGGATCAGAACTAACTCTTAACCGTTGACTGATGACCGTTGACCGTTGGTATCGGTCAACTGTTCTCTCTCGCCGGCCCCGCGGTCTTGCGCAGCAGAATCTCCGCCGAACCGGGAATCAGGAAATTCGGCATGGGCCCGATCTCCTGATAGCCGTGTTTCCGATAAAACCGCCGCGCGCCCTCATTGAAGTCGGATACGCAGACGAAGACGTTTTTCGTGCGGGCGAAGACGATTCGTTCCAGGTGAGCCAGCAGCGCGGCTCCCAAGCCCCGACCTTGCGCCCACGGGGCGACGGCGAGCAACTCCAGATAGTCCCCCATGAGAAATTTCTGGCGGACCAACGCCACCCCCGCCACGGCTCCGTCCAGTTCGATGACATACCCGTCGCGGCCCTGCGGCAGCGGTGTGAAAATGCGGTTCCAGTCGGCTGCCGTGTAGTTCAGCCGCTTCCAGGGGTCGGAATCGCTGAGGAATCGAACGACCGGTTCCCGGTCCTCCGGTTGAAATGCCCGGATCATCGGTGCGGCTGCGGAGCGTGGTTCACGCATGCGAGAAGCTCCGAGACGGTGGCCGGGATCAGCCCGCGTTCGGGCAACAGGACCTGCACCACCTCTTCGATCACGGCGCGTGTGTGCTTCCCTTTGCCGTTGGCATGGAAGACGATCACGCTGCCGTGCTTCACCCTGGCCTTGAGCCGCGCCAGGATCTGTTCGCGAGTCAGTTGCGGGTCCGGATCGCCGGACTCGACGTTCCACAGAACAAACCGAAGCCCCAGGGACCTCACGACTTCCACCGTGAGATCGTTGAACTCTCCGTAAGGCGGCCTGAATAGCGACGCCTCGCGGCGGTATTTGGTCTTGAGCAGCGTGACCGGCCCGAGAATTTCCCGCCGCTGCTCCTCTTCCGTGTGCATCGGCAAGTGCGCGTGCACGTCCCCATGTGTCCCGATTTCGAAGAACGGCACTGTCAACAGCGCTTGCACTTCCGTATCGTGCTTGGCCATCCAATTGCCGGACAGAAAGAAGGTGGCGGGGATCTGCTTGGACACCAGGAACCCGATCAGGTCCGCGTCGTAGCCGGGCCCGCTTCGCACCGGACAGAGGTCGAAGGTCAAGGCGACGGCGTGACAGGTTGGCGGTCCGGATTTGATGACCTGCGCCTGTCCGGGAGCGACCGCCCAGACGAGTGCCACCAGCGCCGTCAGGCCGGCCGCGGCGCGGCCCGCACCATGTCCTCTGAGGCCCGGCATGGGTGTGAGTATACCTGAAGGAAGGACGCGGGGTAAGGCTGCCGCGAGGTCTTCGTTGGAGTACGCGGTCGCCGGCCTGATCGCATCATACAAGACGAGAGTTGCCGGCGTTTCGCGGGGAGTGTGGAGCGGTTCCCGTTGACGGCCGATCCGGTCGGCTGCTAGGGTGCGCAGGGAGGGAATTCTCCAGATGCACGGCCCGGATTGGCAGATCGGTCGGATACTCGGCATCCCCATTAAAGTCCACGCGTCCTGGTTTCTCGTCTTTCTGTTTGTCACCTGGACGCTGGCGACCGGCTATCTGCCGGCGGCCTTGCCCGGCCACTCCGCCGGGCGCTATTGGGCGATGGGCGGCGTGTCCGCCGTGCTGCTCTTCGCCTCGGTCTTGCTCCACGAACTCGGCCATTCCTATGTGGCTCTGCGCTATCGCATTCCCATCGGGCAGATCACGCTGTTCATCTTCGGCGGGGTCGCGCAGATGCGTCGGGAACCGCCTGGTCCGCGGGCCGAGTTTCTCATTGCGATCGCCGGCCCGCTCGTGAGTTTCATCCTGGGCGGGCTGTGCTTCGGACTGGTGTCCGTGGCCGAAGCGACGCCCGGCGCCGGTCAATTTCAGGGTCTTCTGGTTCTCGCCGTGATGGTGGGACAGACCAACATCCTGCTCGGGGTGTTCAACTTGCTCCCCGGATTCCCTCTGGATGGGGGGCGGGTGTTGCGGGCCGGCCTGTGGGCGTGGACCAAGGACTTCTATCGGGCCACGAGCCAGGCTTCGCTGGCCGGACTGTGGTTCGGGGGGGTGTTGTCGCTGCTCGGCGGCCTGTTGGTCTTTGGCGCCTTGGCCGGCGCGTTACCGGGCGCGCTCGTGACGAACGGCGGGTGGATCGTCCTGATCGGTGCGTTTCTGTTCGCGGCCGCGCGCGGCAGTCGCCGCCAAGCGGCGCTGAAGGCCGCGCTCTCGTCCGTTGCCGTGCGGGATCTCATGGTCCGCACCGTGGCGACGATCAGTCCGGACCTGACGATAGAAGATGCCGTCAACCGCCGGTTCTTGCACTATGGCTACGGCGGGTTCCCGGTGATGCAGGACGGGCATCTCGTCGGTATGGTCACGGTTCGCGAGATCCGCGCCGTCCCGACATCGCTGTGGGCGTGGCGGCAGGTGCATCACGTGATGCGGCCCTGGACGCCGGAGATGGCGGTGACATCGGATTGCTCCGCGATTCAGGCGCTGGAACGGATGGTTCAGGAGGGCGAGGATCGATTGGTGGTGGTCGATGACGGGCGACTGGTCGGCCTGGTCACACGCTCCGCGATCGGGCGGTATCTGCAATTACGAGGATTCGGGACTTAGGCAAGAGGCAAGAGCACTCCTGCCCATAGCCTCTAGCCTCGAGCCCCTGGCCCTGCACGTTTTCAGTCGTCCGTCCGCGCGACCGAGAGGTTTTGCGCGATCGCCACGCGCACGAGATGGACGGCGAGCATGAGGCCGTAGACGACGCAGAAGAAGTTGAAGGCGACCCGGTAGAAATCCACCAGCAGGACGGGGAGGAAGAGCGCGAACAACAGGCTGGCGATCAACGTCGCGAAGGTCAGACGCCGGCAGAATTCGTACGACGGTTCGCGGTCGATCGGTTTCAACGCCTTGGCATACCGCTGGGCGCGCTGCAGTCGCGCTTCGCGCAGGCCCGCTTCCCCCGGTCCCCAGTAGCGCAAAGCCACGTAGCCCCCGATGATCATCACCCAGGGGGAGAACCAGAGCGGCCAAAACCGGTGTCCGCCGTACGGCTCGGATGTGAGCAGCACGGCGAACGACGGCGCGTACAGCAATCCGAGCACGAGCGGAAGGACCCGCTCATCGCCCGGCCTCCCGCCGTTCGGCCCGCCGTGGATCAATTCCCGCTCGAAGAGCGGATACCCGTACTTCAGAACGACCAGGGCGATCGCCGCGCTCATGGTCTTGTCGGGGATATAGCGGATACAGGTCTGCAGCCAATTGACCACCGTCCAGCCCAGACTCTGCCCGTAGCCCAGCCCGAACCACACGTCCAAATGCGCCTCGATCGCCTGCTGCCATTCCACCACGATCCGGCTGAGCGTCTCCGCCACCCGGGGATTGAGGGCGAAGACCGCGTTCTCTCCCAGCGCGGTCTGCACCAACGCGCCGGGCACGCTCATGACGACGGCGCCGAGCGCGCCGAAGCTGAACAGAAACAAGACGTGGGAGAAGGCCGAGCTGCGGCCGGTGCGCAGATACTTGCTGAAGCTGGCGCGCCGGGCCATGAAGCCCCAGTAGAATCCGCCCGCCATGTTCACCAGCGACCAGGGGAAGATGATGACGTCGGCTCCGGTCTCCGGAAACAGCAACCAGTTCACCACCGAATTCGACAGCAGCGCGACGATCGCCCCCCACCAGGGCCCCAGGAGAAACGCGGCCAGCGCGGTGCCGGTCATGTCGAGGAAGAGAATGCTGTGCAGATGCCGGCTGAGGGTGAGGCCGAGATAGTTCAGCAGGATCCCGGCGGCCACGATCACGCTGGTCTCGTAGAGGAAGAGATAGGACGCCTTTTCCAGGATCTTTGAGCTGACCGTTTCCGTGCGGGAGACCGGCTCCCCCTGGGCGCGGCCTTCTACGGGCGTCTGTTTGCTCGCTTTGGTCGTGCGCAGCCGATCCTGGATCGTCAGCAACTTGTCCATGAACGACAGGACGGCCGCGACGAATCCGATGATCGCCCCGGCGAAGAGCAAGAACTCCCGATTCACGATTTCCAGCATATGACCCTCAAGAACGACGCCGATTTTATCTAGGAAGCCGATTTCCTGCCAGGAAAAGACCAGAAGGCGGCGGGCCGGGAAAACCCGTAGGCAGCCGGGTGGGAGGACTCGACCTGTCGGCGGGCACGATCAGGGAAAGGAGGGCGGAGCCGTGTGAATCTGGAGGTGGCGGACGATGACGGCGCCGAACAGCAACAGGCTTGCGGAATAGTACACCCAGAGCAGGAGGATGATGACGTCCAGCAGCGAGCCGTACAGGCGGCCGTAAATCGTGGCCTGTTCACCGTAGGCGACGAACAGCAGTTTTGCCAGGACCCAAAGCAGGCTGAACAGCAACCCGCCGGCCGCCGCGTCGCGCAGGCGTGGGCGTTGTTGCGGCAAGTAACGGTAGAGACAGGTCACCGCGGCCAAGCTCAGGATGAACGGCAGGGTGTAGGCGAGGACGAAATCATGGGCGGCGACCGCGACCAGGTCGATGCTCCACAAGCGGGGCGCGTGGGCGACGAGGGCGTCGATGGTCTGGGTCGCGACATAGGTCACGATCAGGAGCAGCTCGATGACGCCGAACAGGGCGACGGCGACGGCGGTGGAAATGAGCGGGTGGCGGTGCCGAGACGAGCCGAAGACGACGTTGATCGTGTAGTCGATCTCAAAGAACACCAGGGTGCCGAACCAGGCGAAGGCCAGCAGGACGATCCAACGGACGGGCTCCAGCTCGGCGACACGACGGATTTCGTTCGCCAAGCCCGGACCGAGACCGGGGAGAAAGCCTTTCAAAAAGCTCAACAGAAACTGGTGGCCGATGACGTCCTGGCTGACGAGGAACCCCACGGCGTAGAGCAGCAGGAAGACCATCGGAAAGAGAGACAACAAGGAGAAGAAAGCCAGGGATGCGGCCAGACTGGTGCAGCCGAGCCGGCGAAACTCCGTCATCACGACGGACATGAAGCGCAGCGGGTTCGCCATGCCGTGGCCAACACCTCCCGGTTCGCCGTCCGAGCGTACCACGACTGGGCCGCGGACGCACGAGTTGGTGGAAAACGCCGATGGCGCGGTTACTTCAGCACGAGCACGGCTTGGGCGGTCAGCGAGACGAGAGGATTGGGAAACAGGCCCAAGAGCACGACGCCGGCGATCGCGCAGGCCAGGACAATGGACAGCGCCGGCGAGGCGGCCAGGTAGGGGACCGGAGCGGAGCCGGGCTCGGGCTCCCGCATGTACATGACCATGACCACGCGCAGATAATAGTAAGCCGACACGGCGGCGAAGAGCAACGCGACGACGGCCAGCCAAGCCAGCCCGCCGTTGACGGCTGCCATGAACAGGTAAAATTTTCCGATAAAGCCGGCCGTCGGGGGGATGCCGGCGAGCGAGACCATGAAGACCAGCATGAGCAGCGCCGCCACCGGCTGCCGCTTGGCCAAGCCCGTGAAATCCTCGATCTCCTCGCCTTCGAGCCCGCCCTTGCGCAACATCGCGACGACGGCGAAGGCGCCCAGGGTCATGAAGGCGTACACGGCAAGATACAGCATGACGCTGGCCAGGCCGGTGGCGCCGGTTCCGTCGGCCGCCCGCCCGGCCGCGACCAGGCCGATCAGGGCATAGCCGGCGTGCGCGATGCTCGAGTAGGCCAGCATGCGTTTGATGTTGGTCTGGACGATCGCCACCACGTTGCCGAGCACCAACGTGGCGAGGCAAACGGCCAGGAACAGGGGCTGCCAGTTCGCTTTGAGCCCGCCCAGCCCTTCCACGAACACCCGGAGAAAGGCGCCGAAGCTGGCCGCCTTGGAGGCCACGGCCATGAAGGCGGTGACCGAGGTCGGCGCGCCTTCGTAGACGTCGGGCGTCCACATGTGGAACGGCACCACGGCGAGCTTGAAGCCGAACCCGACCGCCAACAGGATCATCGCCAAGAGCACGACCGGGTCGTCGAGTCCCCGCGCAGCTACGGCGATTGCAATGGCGGAGAGCCTCGTGGCGCCCGCCGCGCCGAAGAGCAACGAGATGCCGTACAGCAGGAGGCCGGAGGAAAAGGCGCCCAGCACGAAATATTTGGCCGAGGCTTCGAGCGAGCGAGGCTCGGACCGCTTGAGTCCGGCCATGACGTACAGCGACAGGGACATCAGTTCGGTGCCGAGATAGATCGTCAGCAGATCGGCGGCCGACACCATGACCATCATGCCGGACAGCGCCAACAGGATGAATCCGTAGTACTCGCCGAGGTGCAGGTGCTCTTCTTTGAGGTAGGCGAACGACAGCAGGATGGTCAGGCCCGTCACCAAATAGAGGAGGAGTTTCCAGAAGCAGGCGTAGGGGTCGATGATCACCAGGTCGCTGAACGCGGATGTCCGGCCGCCCATTTGGGACGCGGTGAATCCCAGGCAGATCACCAGCGATCCGAGGCTCAACCACGCCAGCGCGTCTTTCTTCGACGCAGGCGTGATCGGGTCGAGCCCGAGCACGAGACAGGCCGCCGTGACGACGATCAACTCGGGGAGGACGGCGGCGAGGTCGGACAGCGGCAGCGTCATGGGCGATCCTCCCAGGCACGAGGGTCGAGGCGAGAGGCCAGAGGGGAAGACGCATCACGCTGCTCCGAGCCGTCGGTCCGATTGCCCCTCGCCTCTGGCCCCTGGCTCCGAGCCTCGGCTCGTTCGACCAGCTCGTTGACGCTGGCGTGCATTCGCGTGAGCACGGGATTCGGGAAGAAGCCGATCCAAAACACCAGCGCGACCAGCGGCGCGAGGGTGGCCATCTCGCGCAGGTTCAGATCGACCAGGTGGCGGACGTAGCGTTCAGCCGGCACGCCGAACGCCACGCGCTGGACCATCCACAGCAAGTAGACCGCGGCCAGGATAACGCCGAGCGCAGACAGGCTCGCCGCGATCTTGTTCCAGAGGAAGGCTCCGACGAGCACGAGAAACTCGCCGACAAAGCTGTTCGTGCCGGGCAGCCCCAGCGACGAGAGCGCGAAGATCACCAGCAGGGTGGCGTACCGCGGCATGGGACCGGCCAATCCCACGTTGTCTGCGATCATCCGGCTGTGCGTCCGCTCGTAGACGGCGCCGACGCACAGAAACAACGCGCCGGTCGTGATGCCGTGGTTGACCATCTGCAGCACCGCGCCCTCGATCCCCTGGTGGTTCAGGACGAAGATGCCGAGCGTGACGAAGCCCATGTGGCTGACGCTGGAATAGGCGATGAGTTTTTTGAGGTCGGCCTGGGCCAGCGCCATGTAGGCGCCGTAGATGATCGCCACGATCGAAAGCATGATCATGAGCGGCGTGAACGTCACCGTCGCGTCCGGCAGCATGGGGAGCGTGAAGCGCAGGAAGCCGTACGCGCCCATCTTCAGCAGGATGCTGGCGAGAATCACGCTGCCGGCGGTGGGCGCCTCGACGTGGGCGTCGGGCAGCCAGGTATGGAACGGGAACATCGGCACCTTGACCGCGAAGGCGGCGAAGAAGGCGAGGAACAGCCAGCTCTGGAGCGAGGCGTCGTAGGTCTGCCGGCCGAGCGCGAGGATGTCGAACGTGTGGCCGCCCTGGAAGTACAGGACGATGATCGCGACCAGCAACAGGACGCTGCCGGCCAGGGTATAGAGAAAGAACTTGATGGCCGCGTATAGCCGGTTCGGGCCGCCCCACACGCCGATCAGGAGATACATCGGGATCAGCATCGCTTCCCAGAAGACATAGAACAACACGAAGTCGAGCGCGACGAACACGCCGAGCATCGCCGCTTCCATGATCAACGTGACGGCCATGAAACTGCGGATGCGGGTCTCGATCGCCCGCCAGGAGGCGAGCACGCAGAGCGGCATCAAGAGGGCGGTCATGAGCACCAGCGGCAGGCTGATGCCGTCCACGCCCAGCTGATAGCTGATCGGCGGAGACGCGATCCAGGGCACGTGCTCGGTGAACTGCATTCCCGAAACGGCGGGATCGAACTGAAACCAGACGGGCAGCGCCACCAGAACGTCGGCGACCGTCACCGCCAACGCCGTCCAACGGACCATGGTATCTCTGACAAGGCAGACGAGCGCCGCGCCGACGAGGGGCAGAAACACCACGGCGGTCAGCCAGGGGAACGCGCTTTGTAGGCTCGGTTCGCTCATCTCGCTTCGCTCTGGGCTAGGGGCGGGAGGCGAACGACGTGTCTTTCAATACGATTCATCTTCCGCTCTTCCTTGCGCCGCGAGCCACGGGCCCCTCGCCTAAAAAAGGAGGTACACCGTCAACAGCGCCACCGCGCCGGCCGCCATGCCCAGCGCGTAGTGTTGGGCCTGCCCGCTCTGGATCAGGCGCAGAAGCCATCCGCCCAGGGCGATCGCCCGCGCGACCCCGTTCACCGCGCCGTCGATGATCGTGACGTCCAGCCGTTTCCACAGGCCGTCGGCGAGCGAGAATGTGGGCCGCACGATGCTGGCGTCATAGAGTTCGTCCACGTACCATTTGTTGGCGGAGAGTCGATACGCCTGCCGCCAGCGCGCGGCCAGGCGGTCCGGCAACCCGGGCTCTTTCACATAGACATAGTACGCCGCTGCGATGCCGGCCAGACCCATCAGCGTCGCTGCGGCCATGACGCCGATCGCGGCGGCTCCGCCGTGATGGCCGGCCTCTGCGCCGCCGGGAAAGACCGGCGCTAAAAATTCGGGGACGCCCAAGTAGCCGGTGACCACGCTGAGCACGGCCAGAATGAGCAAGGGAACCGTCATCGTTCCGGACGGTTCCTGGATACGGCCGGCCAGGTGGGGATCGACACGGGACGATCCCCAGAAGGTGACGAAGACGAGGCGGAAACTGTAGAAGGCGGTCAGGAGCGCCGTGAGCAGCCCGAAGACCGAGAGCGTTCGCCCCAACGCCCCCGACGACCACGACTCCAGCAACAGGGCGTCCTTGCTGAAGAAGCCGGCGGTGAGAGGAAAGCCGGCCAACGCCAGCGAGCCGACGACAAAGGTCCAGTACGTGATCGGCAGTTTGTCTTTGAGTCCGCCCATGCGCCGCATATCCTGTTCATGATGCAGCGCGATGATCACCGAGCCGCAGCCCAAGAACAGGAGCGCCTTGAACGCGCCGTGCGTGAGCAGGTGATACATGCCCGCCGCATAGGCGCCCAGGCCGCAGGCCATCATCATGTAGCCGAGCTGGCTCACGGTCGAGTAGGCGACGATCCGCTTGATGTCGGTCTGCGTCAGCGCGATGGTCGCGCCCAGGACCATCGTCAGGGCCCCGACCACCGCCACCACGTCCATCGCGATCGGCGAGAGGTGATACAGCGGCGCCAGCCTGGCGACCATGAACACGCCGGCGGTCACCATCGTGGCCGCGTGGATCAGCGCCGAGATCGGCGTCGGACCTTCCATCGCGTCGGGGAGCCAGACGTGCAGCGGAACCTGCGCCGATTTCCCGACGGCGCCGGCGAACAGCAGGAGGCAGATCACGGTGAGCGTGGAGACTTCCCATGTCCCTCCGAACAGCCGGAGGAGATTCATCATGTCGTCGGCGAAGCCCGGAGCCTGAGCGAACACCTGCCGATAATCCAATGACCCGAAGTTGTACACGATCACCAGCAGCCCCAGCAGGAACCCGAAGTCGCCGACACGGTTCACGATGAAGGCCTTGGTCGCCGCGGCGCACGCGACCGGCCGCTCGTACCAGTGGCCGATGAGCAGGTAGGAACACAGGCCGACCGCCTCCCAGAAGATGAACAACTGGAGGAGGTTGTCGGACATGACCAGCATCAGCATGGAAAAGGTGAAGAGGGCGATGTAGGCGAAGAAGCGCGCGTACCCCTTCTCGCCGTGCATGTAGCCGATGGTGTACACGTGCACGAGCGAGCTGACGATCGTCACGAGCAGCAGCATGGCGGCGGTCAGCCGGTCGATGAACAGGCCCAGGCGGACCTCCAGTTCGCCTGAGGCGATCCATGTGTACAGCGGAACCGAGATCCGATCGCCTTCGGCCGCGTTAAAGAACGCGACGACGGAGAGCGCGAGCGAGCCGAGGACGGCCGGCACGGCCACAAGGTGCGCCCGTTCCCTGATCCAGTGGCCGGCGAGGCCGAGAATCAGAAACGCGGCGATGGGAAGGAGGGGGATCAGGGCGTAGAGCATATGTAATGGGTCAAATGGACAAGAGTCATTGATCAACAGTGAAGAAATGCTCTGAAAGCCGGTGTTCGGTTCCTTGCCGTTGACCTATGCCCGTTGACCAATGACATGTTCACCATTTTAGAAGCTGAAACTCGTCCACGTTAATGCTCGATTTGGATCGGTAGAGGGCGATGATGATCGCCAGACCGACGGCGACCTCGGCCGCCGCGACCGTCAGCGCGAAAAAGACGAACACCTGGCCGGCCACGCTCTGAAGATAATGCGAGAAGGCCACGAAGTTGATGTTCGTAGCGTTCAGCATCAGCTCCACCGACAGCAGAATGATGATGATGTTCCGCCGGATCAGCACGCCCACCACGCCGGTGATGAACACGAAGGCGCTCAGGATGATGTAATAGCTTAAGGGGATCATGACGTATGCCTCGTGACGCGTTGGGACAAACAATAAGGCGCTTCAGACCATCTCGCGCATGATGCCTTACGCTTCACGTTTCACGTCCCCCGATATCTTTTTTCGCGAGGACGATCGCGCCGATCATGGCGACCAGCAGGATGAGCGAGGCGATCTCGAACGGAAAAAGGTACGTCGAATACAGCACCTGGCCGATCGTTTCCGTGTTCCCCGACGCCCCGGCGGCGCCGTCGGCCGTCCCCGCGGGAGCGCCGGCGTCGCGGAAGCGGACCGCCGCGAGCAGCACCGTCGTCAGGAACGTCAACCCCAGCAACCCCGCGACCGGCAGTTGCGCGTGGTAACGGTCTTCGCGCTTGACGTTCAGCAGCATGACCACGAATAGGTAGAGCACCAGGATCGCGCCCGCGTACACGATGACTTGCACGGCGGCGAGAAACTCCGCGTGCAGGGTCACATACAGGCCCGCGACGTGGAAAAACATGATCAACAGAGCGAGGGCGCTGTAGACGGGATTGCGCAGCGCGACGACGAGGACCGAGGTCAGCGCGATGACGCCGGCGAAGTACAAAAAGAAGAACTGATTCAACGGACGCAGCCTCCTGTCGTTCCGAGTCCGGAAGTCAAAGCGCCGGCCCGCCGGTCGTGTTCAGGTTCCAGGCCCACAGCCGGTGCCGCCCCATTCGCCTCTGTATGGTGAACCGCAGCGAGGGCAAGGAGAGGGGCTCACGTTGGTTTCTGTGGCACGTGCTTGAACGCGACGTTGAAGAACGCCACATTCGGGTGCTGCAGCTCCAGCCGTTTCTCTCGCACAAGAAATGACCGGTCGCCGATGGCGAGGAGTTGTTCCTTATTCAGGAGGAGCTGCCGTTTGTCATAGACCGCCCACTCGAATTCGCGGGTCATGCCCAGGGCGTCCACCGGGCAGGCATCGACGCACAGGCCGCAAAAGAGGCAGCGTGTCATGTCCATGTAATATTCTTTCGCGTACCGCTTGGTGGGTTCGCCCGGCACTTCCGCGCTGACCACCCGGATCACCCGGGAGGGGCAGGCCGCTTCGCAGAGATCGCATCCGACGCATTTCTCCGTGCCGTCATCGTAGCGCAGCAACGCGAGCATGCCGCGGTAGCTGTCCGGCAGGGTGCGTTTCTCGTGAGGATACTGGAGCGTGATCGGCCGATAGCGCAGCAAATGCGTCAACGTGGCCTTCATGCCCACCAGGATCTCGTAAAAGGTGATCGTCTTGAGCCAGTTCTTGAATTTCATGCCTACAGCTATCAGCTATTAGCCATCAGCTCCTCGGGAACAGATATGCCGCGACCGACGTGATCAGGATGTTGCCCAGCGCGATCGGCAGCATGACCTTCCACCCGAACCGCATCAGTTGGTCATAGCGCAGGCGTGGCAGCGTGGCCCGCAGCCAGAAGAACAGGAACAGGAAAAAGTACACTTTGACGGTGAACCAGCCCACGTTCTCCATCCAGGAAATGTGTTCCAAGCCGATCCGGGCCAGGATCGTGCCCGGATAGGGGGCGTTCCACCCGCCCAGGAACAGCGCCGCGGCGACGCAGGACACCAGGATCATGTTGGCGTATTCGGCGAGAAAGTAGAACGCGAATCGCATCCCGCTGTATTCGGTGAAGAATCCCGCCACCAATTCGCTTTCGGCTTCCGGCAGATCGAACGGCACACGGTTGGTCTCGGCCACCGCCGAGATGACGTACACGACGAACGCGAAAATCTGCGGGAAGGGCGGCGCGAAAACGAACCAGTGCCAGAAGCCGCCGGCCTGGGCTTCCGCGATCTTGACGAGACTCAGCGAGCCGGCCAGGAGCAGCACGCCGACGATCGCCAAGCCCACGTTCAGTTCGTAGCTGATGACCTGCGCGGCCGACCGCAATCCGCCGAGCAGCGAGTACTTGCTGTTGGACGCCCAGCCGCCGAGGATGATCCCGTAGGCGCCGATCGACGCGAACGCCAGGATATAGAGGATCCCGATGTTGATGTCGCTGATGACGAACGGTTTGAACTGAACCCCGAACAGTTCCACCGTCTGGTTCGGGCCGAACGGCACGACGGCAAACCCGATCAAGGCCGGAACCAGCGCGAGGATCGGCGCCAGGCTGAAGAGAAATTTGTTCGCACCGGCCGGAATGATGTCTTCCTTAAAGAAGAGTTTGATCCCGTCCGCGATCGGCTGGAGGATGCCGTACGGGCCGACTTCCATCGGGCCCATCCGGTCCTGCATCCAACCGAGCACCTTTCGCTCGAGCAGGGTCAGCAGCATGACCGTGAGCAGAACCACGCCCATCACGGCGGCAATTTGCGTCAGCGAGATGACCAGCTTCAGACTTGTTTCAACCACGGTTCCTCCGGACTGAAGATCGTCGATGTCAACGGTCAATGGAAAACAGTCAATGGTGAGCCGTGCCTATTTCCCGGTGACCGTTGACCAATGACCATTGACGATTGGTTATATCCGTTCCACGTTCACCTGCGACATTTTGCAATACGGCACCTTCGTCACGGGGTCGATCTCCACGTCGGCCAGCGCCTTGGCGTCCTGATCGAAATGCTCGGGGAAGAACGCCATCCCTTCCGGGATACGTGCCAGGATTTTCACGGCTGTCGTGAACTCGCCGCGCGAGTTAAACACGCGGACCCGATCGCCGTCCGACACATCATGCCGCGCCGCGTCGGCGGGGTTCATTCTCAACAAGCCGACGCTTTCCACCTGAAGCAGGCCCTTGGCGCGGGTCGACAGTTTACCCGAATGGAACAGCGACTGCCCCAATACCAACGTGAGCATGTCGTTTTTCCCGTGGTCTCTCGTCCCTGGCCCCTGGCCCCTCGCCTCTCGCCGCGCTCCAGAAAGTCGGTACCGGCTCGCGATATCATCGGCGTATCCTCGGCTGAGATATCGCTCGACCGCCGCGCGATCGACTTGAGGCGGCGTCGGCGCCGGCCCCAGCAGACCGTAGCCGGGAATGAGGCCGCGAATCTCCTTCAAGATCTCACGCGCGTCGCCGTATTCGAGCGGGTAGCCCATCAGCCCCGACAGAGCCGAACACACTTCCCAGTCGGGGCGACTCTCGCCGATCGGTTGGATCGCCTGCCGGACGGCCTGCACATGCCCTTCGCTGTTCGTGAAGGTCCCGTCCTTCTCGGCATAGGAACAGGCCGGCAACACCACGTGGGCGAGCGATGCCGTCTCGGTGAGGAACAGTTCCTGACAGACCAGCAGTTCGAGATTGCCCAACGCCTCCTTCGCGCCGGCGGCGGCCGGCAGGCTGCCGACCGGGTTCTCGCCGACCACGAACAGGGCTTTCAGCCTGCCGGCGCGCGCGTCCTCGATCATCTCCATCAGCGTGGCGCCTGGTCCCTTGGGAAGCTCCTCCTTCCACAGGTTGGCCAGCCGCTCGCGCGCGGTTCGATCCGTGCGGTCGACGGGACCGGGGAGAAACTCCGCGACGGCCCCCATCTCCACGGCGCCCTGGTCGTTGTTCTCCTCGGCCAGAGGCGCGAATCCGCAGCCCGGACGCCCATGATGCCCGGTGAGCAGCAACAAATCGAGCAGGTTGGCGGCCGTATTGTACCCGCCGGGATTTCGCAACACGCCGGGTCCGATGAGGACGACCAGGCGTCCGGCGCGCGCCAGGACCCGTGCGGCGTCGAGCATGGACGCCCGAGTCGAGCCGGTGGCGGCTTCAAGTTCCTCCCATGACAAGCGTTCCACCGCCTGCGTGATCGCGCTCACATAGGCCGGCGCCTGCTGGAGGAGGGCCTGATCCACGTGGCCGTCCTCGATCACCGCCTTGATCAAGCCCACGGCGACAGGGCCGAACCGAGCCGGGTGGGCGGAGAAGTGATGTTGCGCGAGATTCGCGATGTTGCTGATCGTGTCGATCGCCGGATCGAGGGCTTCGACCGTCACCAGCGTCGCCTGCCGCTTCTTGACGGCTTCTTTCACTCTCAGGCCCGTGACGGGATTGGTCTCCGTGATGTTGGTGCCGACCAGCAACAGCGCGTCGGCGGCGACGATGTCGTCGAACGTGACGGTCCACCGGTGGGTGCCCTGCACCCGGCGCATCGCTTGAACGCCGTTAAGGTGGCCGTAGCGCGCGCTGCCGTCGATGCGGTTGGTGCCGATCGTCAGGCGCATGAATTTCTGAAACACATAGAGGTCTTCGTTCGTGCAGCGGGACGCGATCAACCCGGCGAACGCGTCCGGGCCATGCTTCAGCTTGAGTCGGATCGCGGCGCCGGCCGCGTATTCCAGCGCGTCTTCCCAGGTCGTCTCCACCAGCCGGCCGTCGCGGCGGATCAGTGGGCGCATCAAACGCTCCGGGTGACTGGTGGCGTGATACCCGAAGAAGCCTCGCGCGCACAGGTCGCCGTTGTTGCGGCCGGCGCCATAGGCCGACATGACTTCGACCAGTTCGTCGTCCTTGGTCTGGATCGTGATCTGGCAGCCGTCCCCGCAGTAGGCGCAGACGGTGTCGGTCCGTTTCAGCATCCAGGGCCGGTATTCGTACATCGACAGGCGGCTGGTGATGGCTCCGACGGGACAAATCTGCACGCAGCCCCCGCAGAACTCGCACTCCAACGGGTGAGGGCCGAAATGCTTGATCTCGGTCATCGTTCCTCGGCCGGCCGGCGCCAGCGCTTTGACATCCATGACCTCGTCGCAATACCGGACACAGCGCAGGCACTGGACGCACCGGTTCATCTGGGTTTCGATCAGCGGGCTGAAATATTCCTTCGGGAAAATGCGCTTGACCTCGATGAACCGGCTGGTGGTCGGCGTGTACTCGTGAGAGAAGTCCTGCAGGTCGCAGCGGCCGCCCTGATCGCAGACCGGGCAGTCCAGGGGATGGTTGGCCAGAATGAACTCCAGCACCGACTTGTGCGCTTCGTCGACGACGGTGGTGGCCGTGCGGACGCTCATCCCCTCGGTCACCGGGGTGCTGCAGGCCGTCTGAAGCTTGGGCATCTTTTCGATCTCCACCAGACACATCCGGCAGTTGGCGTCCGGCTTGAGCTTCGGGTGGTAACAGAAATGCGGGATCATCACCCCCACCCGGCGCGCCGCCTCGATGAGCAACGTGCCCTTCGGCACCGTCACCGGGATGCCGTCGATGGTAAGTTTCACTGTTTCTGTGCTCGTGCTAGGCATGTTCCCCGTTATTCGTTAACCGTTAACCGTTCAACGCAAGAGCCGATCTGTCCTTTTGCGATTCACGAATAACGATTCACGTTTAACGTTTTTAATATCGTCCCGCCGGCAGGACCAGTTCGGGGACGCCTGACAGGCCCAGCGATTCCGCCTCCCGGATCAGGTCCTCATACTCGTGCCGCCAGTACTTCAGGGTGCTCATGACCGGGGCCACCTCGGCGTCGCCGAACGCGCAGACCGTTCGGCCGGCGATGTTCTGGCACAGATCGGTCAGGGTTTCAAGGTCCTCCCGGCGGCCGCGCTTGGCGAGGATGCGACGCATGGTCTGGACCAACCACGAACTGCCTTCCCGGCACGGGGTGCACTTGCCGCAGGACTCGTGGTAGAAGAACTCCATCAGGCGCAGCGTGGCCCAGACCATGCTGGTGCCTTCCTCCATGACCGTGACCCCGCCCGATCCCAGCATCGACCCGGCCTGGGCCACCGACTCGAAGTCCATTTTCACGTCCAAGTGGTCCGGGGTCAAAAACGGCGCCGACGCCCCTCCCGGGATGAACGCCTTCAGCGACTTGTCCGAGCGCATGCCGCCGGCGTGTTCGAAGATCAACTCGCGGAACGTAATTCCCATCGGCACTTCGTAATTGCCGGGCCGCCGCACATGGCCGCTCACGCAGAAGATGCGGGTGCCCGTGCTCTTCGGCGGCGAACCGATCGAGGCGAACCATTCGGCGCCGCGGTTGAGGATATGCGGCAGGTTCGCGAGCGTCTCCACGTTGTTGACCACGGTCGGCTTGCCGTACAGGCCGTGGGTGGCAGGAAACGGCGGTTTCACGCGCGGCAAGCCCCGCTTCCCTTCGAGCGACTCCAGGAGCGCCGTCTCTTCCCCGCAAATGTAGGCGCCGGCTCCGCGGTGAATCCACACGTCGATGTTGACCCCCGTGCCGAGAATGTTCCGGCCGATGTAGCCGGCGGCTCCGGCTTCCGACAAGGCCCGTTCCAGAATCGCGGCGCCCAAGGCAAATTCCCCTCGAATATAGATGTAGGCGGTCTCGGCCCCGATGGCGTAACAGGCGAGCAGGATGCCTTCGATGACCTGGTGGGGGTCGCGTTCGATCAGTTGGCGGTCCTTGAACGTGCCCGGTTCGCTCTCGTCCGCGTTGCAGCACAGGTAACGAGGACCCTGATAATCCTTGGGCAGGAATCCCCATTTGATCCCGGTCGGGAATCCCGCGCCCCCGCGCCCCCGCAATCCCGACTTCACCACTATCGCCGTCACGTCCGCCGGTGCGATCTTGCCGAGCGTCTTGCGGAGCGCCTGATATCCGCCCGCCCGCTCGTAGTCCGCCAGCGAGCCCGTGTAGCCCGGCGATGTCATGTTCTTCAGCAAAATGAGTTCGTGTTTGGCCATTGCGATCTCATCGGTAAGGGGTAAGGAGTGAGGGGTAAGGGGGTGCGAAATTGAGAACAAAAAGCCGACGCATCCCCTGACTCCTCACCGTTTACCCCTTACTGTTCACTGGTTCAGGCAGCATGAACGGCCCGCTCTTCAAGGGAGACGTGCCGTCGCGTTTCAGGTCGGCCAGGATCCGATCCACCTTCTCTTCGGTCAGCTTCTCGTAATAGTCGTCGTTGATCTGCATCATCGGCCCGGCCCCGCAGGCGGCCAAGCATTCCACCGTACTGAGGGTGAACATCCGGTCCGGAGTAGTTTCGCCGGGCTTGATCCCCAGCTTGGCGCGGAGCCAGCCGAGCAACGTGTCGGACCCGACCAAGGCGCACATCAGCGATTTGCACACCTGAATGTGGAACTTTCCCACTGGCTTCAGGTTCAGCATCGTGTAGAACGTGACCGTCTCGTACACCTGCGGCGGCGTCAGTTTCAGGATGCCGGCGATTTCCTTCATCGCCGCCTCGCTCACGTAGCCTTCCTCCTGCTGCGCCAGGCACAGCAGCGGCAACAGCGCCGAGCGTCGAACCGGGTAGCGGGACAGGATATCGGCTATCTGATCCTTATATTTCTCCGACAGTCTCATGCCCTGTCAGCTCGCGTCATTCATCAATCGGCATTTCGTCCATCGACTCGAAGAGAGGCCACCATCCTGTCTCTCGGTTGACGGTTGACGCTTGACCAGTGACGCCTCTATTAGCGGTCGCATTCTCCCATCACGATGTCGTAGGTGCCGAAGATCGTGATGATGTCCGAGATCAGATAGCCGCGCGCCATGTGGTCGAAGGCGCCCATGTGAACGAACGACGGAGCCCGGATCTTCAACCGATAGGGCCGGGGACTCCCGTCGCTGATGATGAAGAAGCCCAGTTCTCCTTTCGGCGCTTCCGACGCGCAATAGGTCTCGCCTTTCGGCGGCTTGAAGCCCTGCGTGAAGATGATGAAATGGTGGATCAGGCTCTCCATGTCCCGCATGACCTTGGGCTTGGGCGGCGGGATCACCTGCGGGAGATCGGCCATGATCGGGCCGGGCGGCATCTGGTCCAAGCATTGGCGGATGATCCGGCAACTCTGCCGCATCTCTTCCATGCGCACCCAGTACCGGTCGTAGGTGTCGCCGCTCTTGCCGACCGGCACTTCCCATTCCACCCGGTCGTACATGCCGTAGGGTTCGAACTTGCGCACGTCGTATGCGACTCCCGAGCCGCGCAGCACCGGTCCGGTGAGGCCGAAGTTGATCGCGTCTTCGGCGGAAATGACGGCCACGTTCTTCGTGCGGGACAGCCAGATCCGGTTCGTCATGAGGAGCGTGTCGTACTCGTGAATCTTGTCGTAGAACGTGTCGAGGAACGCTTTCAGGCGCGCGACGAGGTCGGGCGTGAAGTCGCTGTCCACGCCGCCGATACGGTAATAGTTCAACGTAAGCCGCGCGCCGCAGAGCTTCTCGAACATGTCCAACAGTGCTTCGCGCTCGCGAAACGTCCAGAAAAAGACCGTCATCGCGCCGATGTCCAGCGCCTGCGTGCCCAGCCAGAACAGGTGACCGACCACCCGCTGCATCTCCGCGACGATCGTGCGGATATACTCGGCGCGTTCCGGCACCTTGACACCCACGAGCTTCTCGACGGCCCGGACATACGCGTAGTTGTTCGCCATGGCGCAGACGTAATCGAGCCGGTCGGTGTGCGGGATGATCTGCAGGTAGTGCAACCCCTCGGCCAGCTTTTCCACCCCGCGGTGCAGGTAGCCGAGGTCCGGCGTCGCCTTGACGATCCGCTCGCCGTCGAGTTCGAGCACCACCCGCAGCACGCCGTGCGTGCTCGGGTGTTGGGGGCCCATGTTCAGCAGCAACTCCTCCTTACGGATGGATGACACGGCTCCGTTGCCGGCCATGAAGGGTTTCTTCAGGTCTTCGGAGATCTCGCCTTCGACTTCGACGGGCGGCTCGTCAAGCCGGGGGATGAATTCGAAGGAGCTACGCCAACCCTTGCCTTCCGTCGGGAAATCTTTCCGGAGCGGGTAGCCCTCGTCGTAGTCTTCCGGCATGAGGATGCGGCGCAGGTCCGGATGCCCGTCGAAGCGGATGCCCATCAAGTCGTAGACCTCCCGCTCCATGAACTCCGCGCCTTTCCAAACGGCGGTGACCGAATCGATGCAAGGGTTGTCTTCCGTGACGCGGGCCTTGAGCCGAACGCGCCGGCGATGCGGCAACGACAGCAGATGGTAGATCACTTCGAACCGTTCGCGGTCTTCCGGAAAGTCGGCCGAGCACACATCCGTGATGTGATCGAACGCCATCGCCGGATCATCGTGAAGGAACCGCGCCACGTCTACGATGCGGTCGGCGGCGACGCGGGCGGACAGCTCTCCGCGGGCCTCATCCTCTTGGACCGATAGCACGGCCTCGGGGAATTTTGCCCTCAGTGTTTCGAGCAGTGGATGCATGTCACCCGTTATTCGTTAACCGTTAAACGTGAATCGAAGCTTTCGACCGACGGACTGTTTTCCAGCGGTTCACGATTCTCGTTTAACGGTTACCGTCATTTGACGAACACTTTCTCCCGTTGGATCTTTTCCTGCAGCTTGAGCAGGCCGTCCAGCAACGCTTCCGGCCTGGGCGGGCAGCCGGGGACATACACGTCCACCGGGACGATCTGATCCACGCCCTGGACGACGCTGTAACTGTTGTAATGGTTGCCGGAGGTGGCGCAGGAGCCCATCGAGATCACGTAGCGCGGTTCGGCCATCTGGTCGTAGATGCGGCGGATCACCGGCGCCATCTTTCGCGTGACCGTGCCGGCCACGATCATGAGATCCGACTGTCTCGGAGAGGCGCGGAACACGCCGGCGCCGAAGCGGTCGATGTCGTATCGGGACGACACGGTCGCGATCATCTCGATCGCGCAACAGGCCAGCCCGAACGTCATGGGCCACAGCGACGACTTCCGCGCCCAGCACACGAAGGCATCCAGGTTGGTGGTCAAGATGTTCGGTTCAAGCTGCCGCTCGAGAAAGCTCACTTCGTTCGCTCCAATGTGGAATGTGGAATGAGAAATGGGGAATGGTCGAAAACTGAAAATTCAGAATTCATAATTCCACATTCCAAATTTCTCATTCGCGCGCTTCGCGCGTCACTCCCACTCCAACGCCCCTTTTTTCCACGCGTACCAGAACCCGACGACGAGGATGCCGATGAAGACCCCCATTTCCACGAGGCCGACAACGCCCAGTTTCTGAAACACCACTGCCCAAGGAAAGAGGAATACGATCTCGATGTCGAAAATCACGAACAGCATCGCGATGATGTAGTACCGCATCGGGAACTGTACGCGGGCGTCCTGAAACAACGGACTCCCGCTCTCGTACGGCACCAGCTTCGCCCGATACGGCCGATTCGGACGGACGACCCACCCGATCAGCAGCGACACCACACCGAACGCCAGCGCGATTGCGATGAAGGCCAGGATCGGGACGTAGTTCAGCGGAACGGATTCATCACCCATAGATTGGTCAAAGGTCATCAGTCATTGGGCAATGGGGGCTTAATCGTACCGGTCCCACGGAGGTGTTCTTCGCCATTGACCACTGACCATTGACTAATGACTCCTGGGTGCCGAAGCAACCAGTGCGTTCCCGAAGAACGGCTTGTACTTCAATCCCTCCAACTCCGGCTCGGGCATGCCCTTGCGCTGCACAAGGATCTTGAACGTGCGCCCCATGCCTTCCGGCTTGAGCAAATGCAGTGCGGCCCGAAATTCCGGCGACTCGGGATCGAGTGAGTCGATCATGTGTTCGGCGCCGAGACTGATCAGGAAGCTCATCTGATTGGTGAATCCGGCCACACGCAGCCCCGCTTCTTCGCCGGCCGTCGCCAAGCTGGTGAAATCGACGTGGGCGGTCATGTCCTGTTCCCCGACGCGGGTGTAGGGGTCCTCCGACGCCATCTGATGGTAGTAGCAGAGGAACGTCCCACGACGGCGCTCGGGCGCGTACAGGTCCTGCGCGCTGTGACCGTAGTCGATGGTGATGACGATGCCGCGACCCATGACACGAGCGACGTCTTTGATCCATCGGAGCGCTTCGAGATTGATCTCGGTCCGATACCCGTCGGACAGGTCCGCGCCCACGCGGCGCACATACGCTTCGATCTCCGGGGTGGACGGAGGATATAGACATTCTAGGAACCGCCCGTCCCGATAGTCGACGTGGATCTCCCTCGGTTCGCCGCCGACGATCTCGATGCGATGCACCGGGAACGCATCGACCAGTTCGTTCGAAAGCAACAACCCGACCAGGCTCGCATCCGGAAGGTCGGACAGACCGGAGACCCAGGAGACTCGAGCAGGAGGGTCGAGATAGGGCGCGAGGTTCCGACGCTGCTGCTCCCGCATGGCCGGGCTGCGCTCGATCAGGAGATATCGGAGGCGATTCGCAAGAGAAGCGGATTCCTTCCCGCAGCTCGCGAGGAAATGTCGGGCGAGGAGCCCTTTCCCCGCGCCCATCTCGACGACGGTGAAGGGATCAGGGCAGTCGAGCAGTTCGTCGATCTGCCGGGCCTGTCTGGCCAACGCCTGACCAAGCAACGGATGCACGTCGGAACTCGTGTAGAAGTCGCCCGACCAGCCGATACGCTCGGTCGCCGGACCATCCGCTGGGCGAACGTAGTACCCGAACCGCGGGTGGTAGAGCGCAAGCTCCATAAACCGGGCAAAAGGGATAGGACCCGAGCGTGAAATTTCCGCCGCGATCTCGGCGATCAGTCCCGGATGTCCGCTGCTGAGCGATGATTTTACGCTCATCGACGACGACCACCTTCAGGGCAAGCTTCGCCCCTCGTTTTTCAGGCTCCAAAGTGGTCTACATTAGCTTCCGGCTCGAAGCCAAGTCAAGGTAAGAAGTGGTGTCCGGGACAGATCGCCAGACCTCCTCTGCTCAAACGCTGCGGCTCGACCGTACTAAGCCTCACATCTGCTCGACTGCGCAACGTGTTCCGTCCCGAGCTTCGCTCGAACGGAACTTCGAGCAGTGCTCGTCGTCCGTCTGCGACGGACCGCATCTGTTCGGCAAGTACGGTAACCCGAGCCTCCGCGATTCGCGAGGTAGGTCCAGCGACCTGTCCCGGACTATAGGCTATGGGTGAGATTGGTCAGGACGAAGATGATCTCGAAGGATAACGATTTGCACGTGCCAGCCTCTGGCCCCAGGCCTCTCGCCGTTCTTATTTCTTATTGGCCGTGGCATTTTTTGTATTTCTTTCCGCTGCCGCAGGGGCATGGATCGTTGCGGCCGACTTTTTCGTGCTGGCGCTGGACGGGGCGGGGCGCGGCCGGTGCGTCGCCGCGGTTGAGGGTGAGGCGAGGAGGCCCGGCCGGACGGGCGACGGGCGGCGGTTCTTCTCCGCGGACGGCCTGCACGCGGAACAGCCGTTCCAGCGCGTCCGACTTGATGCGGGACATCATGGCGGCGAACATGTCGAAGCCTTCGCGCTTGTACTCGATCAGCGGGTCCTTCTGCCCGTAGCCGCGCAGGCCGATGCCGTCCCGCAGTTGGTCCATCGCGAGCAGGTGATCCTTCCAATGGTGGTCGATCACCTGCAGGAGCAGCATCTTTTCCAGATAGCGCATGAGGTCGGAGCCGAGTTCCCGCTCCTTCTGCTCGTACGCGGCCCGGACCTGATCCCGCAGATCCTCGATGATCGCGTCGCGGCCGAGGTCTTTGAAGTGCGCGGCGGGATCGCCTGAGCCGCGCGCGATGTCGAGCGCGAACTGGGCCTGCATGGCGTCGGCCAGGCCCTTGAAATCCCATTCTTCCGGGTACTGGTCTTCCGCGCAATACACATCGACCAGCGACTGGATCACCTCGTCCATCATCTCCAGAACGTCTTCTTTGAGATTCTCGCCGGCGAGCACGGCGCGGCGGTGCTGGTAGATGACCTCGCGCTGCTTGTTCATCACGTCGTCGTATTCGAGCAGTTGCTTGCGGATCTCGAAGTTATGCGCCTCGACCTTCTTCTGCGCGTTCTCGATGGAGCGGGTCACCATCCGATGTTCGATCGGGACGCCTTCTTCCATGCCGAGCTTGAGCATCAGGTTGGAGATACGCTCCGACGCGAAGATGCGGAGGAGGTCGTCTTCGAGCGAGAGGTAGAATCGCGAAGAGCCGGGATCCCCCTGGCGGCCGGCCCGGCCGCGGAGCTGATTGTCGATGCGGCGGCTCTCGTGCCGCTCGGTGCCGAGGATGTGGAGGCCGCCCAACGCGACCACCTCCTGCTTGTTCTTCTCGCAGTCGGCTTTGATCTGTTCGTAGATCTCGAGCTTCTTGTCGTCGGGCAGGTGCTCATCCTGATAGAGGATGCGCTTGAACAGGAAATCGGGATTGCCGCCCAGCAGAATGTCCGTCCCGCGGCCGGCCATGTTGGTGGCGATCGTGACGGCGCCCTTGCGGCCGGCCTGCGCGATGATTTCGGCTTCCTTCTCGTGGTACTTGGCGTTCAGGACGCTGTGCTTGATGCCGTGCTTGCTCAGGTAGGACGACAGCCGCTCCGACTTCTCGATGGAGATCGTGCCGACCAGCACCGGCTGCCCCCGCTCGTAGCAGTCCTTGATCTCCTCGACGATCGCGTTGAACTTCTCCCGTTCGGTCCGGTAGACCACATCGGGGTAATCCTTCCGGATCATCGGTCGGTTGGTCGGAATCACGTTCACGTCGAGGTTGTAGATCTTGGCGAACTCGCCCGCTTCCGTGTCGGCCGTGCCGGTCATGCCGGCCAGCTTCTTGTACATGCGGAAGTAATTCTGGAAGGTCACGGACGCCAGGGTCTGGTTCTCGTTGGCGATCTTGACGCCTTCCTTCGCCTCCACCGCCTGGTGCAGCCCGTCGCTCCACCGCCGGCCCGGCATGAGCCGGCCGGTAAACTCGTCCACGATGATGACTTCGCCGTCCTTGACGACGTAATCCACGTCTCGCTTGTAGAGGGCGTGGGCTTGCAGCGCCTTGATGACGTGGTGGACGAGATCCATGTGAGCGAGGTCGTACAGGTTGTCCACGCCGAGCAGCTTTTCGACCCGCGCGTTGCCTTCTTCGGTGAGCGCGGCGGTCTTGGTCTTCTCTTCGATGGTGTAGTCGCGGTCCAGCTTGAGCTGCGGAATGATGGCGTTGATGCGGTAGTAGAGGTCCGTGGACTGTTCCGTCGGGCCGGAAATGATCAGCGGCGTCCTCGCCTCGTCGATGAGGATGCTGTCCACCTCGTCCACGATCGCGTAGTTCAGCTCCCGCTGGACGCACTGGCTCAGATCGCTGACGATCAGGTTGTCGCGCAGGTAATCGAAGCCGAACTCGTTGTTGGTGCCGTACGTGATGTCCGCCCGATAGGCTTCCTGCCTGGTGCAGGGCCGCAGGTGCTGCAGACGTTTGTCCGCGGCGTCGTAGGTCGGATCGAACAGGAACGACGCGTCGTGCTGGATCACCCCGACCGATAAGGCGAGCGAATGGTAGATCGGACCCATCCACTGCGCGTCGCGTTTCGCCAGGTAGTCGTTGACGGTCACCAGGTGGCAGCCCTTGCCCTCCAGCGCATTGAGGTATAGGGGCAGCGTCGCGACGAGCGTTTTGCCCTCGCCGGTCTTCATTTCGGCGATGCGGCCTTTGTGCAGGATCATGCCGCCGAGCAACTGCACGTCGAAATGCCGCATGTTGAGCCGGCGCCGCGAGGCTTCCCGGCAGACGGCGAAGGCTTCCGGCAGCAGATCATCCAGCGCCTCGCCGGCTTCCAGCCGCTTGCGAAATACCTGCGTCTTGTCGGCCAGTGCAAGGTCGGAGAGCGGTGTGAGCGAGGGCTCAAGCTGGTTGATGCGGTCCACGATGGGCCGCAGCGCCTTGATCTCCCGGTCGTTCTTGCTGCCGAAAATGAGGTTTAGAATTCTGGTGAACATAGGCGTCAGTCGGCCGCGCTAGAGGTGTATGTCGTATCGAGCGAAGAAAAGTATACAGCAATTCCCGTGTGAATCCTACGGCAAATCGATCCGTTGCTTTCGTCTCCGGCTCCGGCTATAGTCCGAACGGGACGGACTCGCGGCGTGCGGCTGTGCGGAGCGAGCGGACGACGGAGAAGGCATCGGGCGTCATGCCGGATCAGAGACAACGGGGGCCGAAACTCGTGCGGCCGCTCATCTGGACGTTGGTCGCGAGTCTTGTGGTGCTCGGCGCCGCTCACAGCGCTACGCCCGACGCCGCTCAGCGGCACTACGACCGAGCGTTCGGGCTCTTCCGCCAAGGGGACTTTGACGGCGCCATCGAAGCGCTGAAAAAGTCCATCGAGATCGATCCCCGCTCTGCCGAATCCTACCATTTGCTCGGGCTTGTGTATTTCCAAGGAAAAAAAAAGCCGGTCGAGGCGGCCGAGGCGCTTCAGCGGTCGCTCACGCTCAAGCCCGATTCCGCAGAGGTCCTGAACGACCTGGCCGATGTGTACCTGTCGCAGGGCAAGTCGGCCGAGGCCGAGCGTGCGCTGACGCGGGCCATTTCGGTTGCACCGCGCGACGAAGAGGCCTATTTTGATCTGGCGAAACTCTATGAGACACGCCACGACCACGCGGCGGCGATTCGCGCCTATGAAACACTGCTCGGCTTCCATCCGGACCATCTCGATGCCCTCTTCAGTTTGGCGAGCCTCTACGACTATCAGGGCGACAGCCGCCGCGCACTGGGGCTTCTGCGGAAGCTTGTGAAAGCTCATCCTCGGTATGCGGACGGGTGGTATCTCATGGGACGGATCGCCGAGAAGACGAACGATCTGGCTGAAGCCTCCTACGCGTACCGGCAGGCGATCGCGGTGAAACCGGATCTGGTCGACGCCCACTATAACCTGGGATTCATCTACCGCAGCCAAGGACGACTCGCGGACGCCGCGAAGGAGTTTCAGGAGGTCGTGCGGCTGCGTCCCGGGTACGCCGAGGCCCACATGAATCTCGGCGTCGTCTATACCAGCCTGAACAAGTTGGATGAAGCCGAGCGCGCCTATGAAACCGCGGTCGCGTTGAAACCCGACTTCGTCGAGGCCCATTACAATCTGGGCGTGTTCTACGAGTTGCATCGCAAGGATGCGGCCAAGGCCCTCGCCCAATACCGGAAGTACCGGGAGCTCGGGGGAAAAGACGACCGGGTCGAACGGATCGTGGGGCAGGGGGGACGGTAAGCGACAGAGCCTCGACGCCGGCGCGCTTTGACGCGACCGCAGGCGTTTTGTTAACATGCAGGCCGATCGCCGTTCAGAGCAGCGAGGCCATGAGTCGTTCCCTTTTGAGAACCGCAGCCTGGGCGTTGGTCGTCGCGATCGTGATCGTGCTCGCCGCCACGACCGGCAGCGCCGTCGCGCATGACCTCCAGCACGCCGCACACCACGGGGCCGGCTTGCACAGCACCGGGATCTGTGCCTGGATGTGCGCGGCGGGTCAGGCGCTCGGAGAGATTCCGGCCGTCTTTCAAATCGATCGCGTTCCGCTGAGATTCAGAAGCCTTCCGACCTTTCAAGAACCGTTAGAGATAGCCTGTCGGGCGCCGGGTTCCCGCGGTCCTCCGGCACTCTCCATCTCCTAGTTCATCACAGAGACAACCGGTCCAAGGGTGGGCTGACCCTCCGAAGCACAGAGCGGTGTGGCTCGCCGTTTGACGGGCCTCGACCGAGGCTCTCCGGTCACGTGCTCTGCATGCTGGTGTTATGGCGGCGTTAAGAATGCGTTCAGCCCGTCGTCAATCAGCATTCATGGGCCTTCAGCGCCAATGTGTCGCTGTCGCGACTGAGACCCGTGCGTTGAGATGGTGGAGGAAAGATGAACAAGACGATCAGGAAATGCGCAGTCATCGTATGTGGCTTTCTCACGATCATGTTGTACAGCCTTGCGGGGTCATCCCGTCTCGAAGCGTCTTGCGGAGCGGTCACCTGTTTTGTTGTGATCGGCTCCCAGCAGCAGGTGCCTCAGCACGGACTGCTCACGATCAACGGCATTTACAACTACACGCCGATGCGGTTGCTGGGCGGGACCTCCGGCGTCATTCCCGCTATCGATCAGGAGCGGCGGCGGCTGATTCTGGACCATCATCGGGAAACGCGGACGATCACGCAGACCTATACCCTGGATCTCAACTACGGTGTGACGGACCGGTTCGGGCTGGAGCTGACGATTCCATATCTCAAACGGACGCACGGGCACCTCGACGGTCTCGGCGAAGAGGGGCTGAACGGCGAAGGCGAGGCCGTGCACTTTGCGGATAACGGGATCGGAGACATCAGGGTCACCGCCAAATACAACGTGCTCCCGACCCTGAGAAGCATGGTGGTGCTGGGATTCGGAGTGGATCTGCCCACGGGCGATACGCGGGCGAGGGACAGCAGCGGGGGGATTATGGAGTCGCCGACGCAGCTCGGGCGAGGCAATGTGGGGTTGATCGGCACCATTTATCAAACTTATGAGTTGATTCCCCACCGCCTGAATCAGTTCGCCTTCGTCAGTTACCGGCACACGTTCCGGAACAACGACGGGTACCAGTTCGGCGACGAATACCTCCTGAATGTAGGGCTCAATCTGGTGACCGTGCCGTGGCTGGTGCTGACCAACCAGCTCAACTATCGGTATCTGGTGCATGACAATATCAGCGCGTCGCTGCTGCAATCCTTGCCAGTGGGTACGCTGGCGCCCGACGAGCCGGTGCCGATTGATCCGACCATCAAGAACCGCCGAGTCCCCAATACGGGCTCGACCTATTTGGCCTACACGCCGGGCTTTCAGATCAATCTCGGTTCGTTGGTCGAGGCCGACTGGGCCAGCATGTCGTCGTTGTATTTCTACTCGCAGATTCCCATCGCGCGGGATGCCAACAACAATCTGGCGCAGGGGACCAGCTTCGTCTTCGGGATCACCAAGTCGTTTCAGGTCGTCAACCCGTAGTTCGGAGCGAGGGCGAAGTCGCTCAAAAGGGGGATGGGTTATGAAAGCGCTCCTGAGCGTTGTCATGGTCGTGACAGGACTGGCCTTTGTGTCGAACCAGGCGGCCGACGTGGTCTGGGGGATGTCCGAACGGCCGCCGGTCGTCGGAACACCGGCCGCGGACTTCAGTCTGACCGACTTGGACGGCCGCACCCACAGCCTGAGCCAGTATCGAGGCCAGATCGTGCTGGTGAATTTTTGGGCGACCTGGTGCAAGCCCTGCACGACCGAAATGCCGGCTATGCAGGCGACCTACGATCGGCTCCGCGACAAGGGATTCGTCGTATTGGCCGTCAACGAACTGGAAGATGAGGCAAAGGTCCGGGACCATATTCGAACCTACGGCCACACGTTCCCGGTGCTGCTGGATCGCGACAATCGCGTAGCGAACCAGTTCGGGGTGTTCGGCCTGCCGGTCAGCGTGTTCATCGACGGGTCCGGCGTGGTGCAGGAGTACATCAAGGGGGGCCTGTTGACTGAGCAGAAAATCATCGAAGTCCTCAGCCGTATTCGGGCGGCTGGAGTGCCGAAGGCGGCGTCATTGAGGTAGGCGTATGGTCAGCCAGAAGCAATGCGTCAGAACTCGGCCGTCGGCCGTCCGCTCGCTCGTTGCTTCGCTCATGTTCGGGCTGAACGTGGTCCTGTGCGCCGCCTTGGTTCATGCGGCCCAGGATCAGACAGAGCCGGTGTTGGGGCGAAAGATCACCGTTCGCGAAGGCCCTGGACCGCTGTCCCCGCCTGCGATCCGCTTCGACCGAACCGGCACATTGCATGTCGCCTGGTTCGAAAAGAAGGGAGCGGCCGGAGACGTGAAAACGGTGCGCGTTGCTCCGGATGGAGGCGAAGTTTCTCTGGTCGTTCGTGTGAATCCCGAGGGCGGAGGCCCTGAGGCGCTGCATCAGGCTCCGGGGCTGGCGACGGGGCCGGATGCCGAACTGTACGTCACCTGGTCGGTGCCCAATAGAACCCCCGGTGCCTTGTTCGCCTCGGACTTACTCCTGGCGCGCTCGACGGACGGGGGCCGCACCTTCGAACGACCGGTCCTCGTGAATGACGACGGCCAACCAATCAGCCACACTTTCGAGGATGTGCTGGCGGATGGAGACGGCCGCGTCTATGTCGCGTGGCTGGACGGCCGGGTGAAAAGCAAAAGCGGGGCAAGCGCCGTCTTCGCCTGTTCCCACGATAGGGGCGCGACGGTTGGAAACAACATCGTCATCGACGGGATGGCCTGTCCCTGTTGCCGGCCCACGGCGTCATTGGCGCCGGACGGCACCCTGTGGGTCGCGTGGCGCAAAACCTTTCCCGGGAATGTCCGGGACATCGTGGTGGCGAGCTCGACGGACAAAGGCGCGACGTTTTCACAGCCGATACTGGTACGGAAGGACGGATGGGTCTTCGACGCCTGTCCCCATCGTGGCCCGTCCATTGCGTTCGACCGGCAGGGGCGCATGTATGTCGGCTGGTACACCGAGGGTATGGATGAGCAACCGCGAATCTACTTGGCGACGTCGGACGACCGTGGCCAGACTTTTTCCGAGCCAGTGTCCCTTCACACTTCGGCCACGGCATTGCCCGATCAGTTACGGATGGCGGTGCATCCGGATGGCGCGGTGATCGCGGTGTGGGAAGAAGTGACCGGCGTGCGGAAGCGCGTTGTGATGCGCGTCTCGGAAGATCGGGGGCGCACGTTCGGACCGGTCGTAACGCTGAGTGAAGGTGCCAAGGCGGAGCATCCGGCGGTGGCCGTTCATGACGACGGCCGGCTGGCCGTGAGTTGGACGGAACATGCGTTCCCCGACAATCGGATCGTCGTGCGGCAGGGCCGGCTGCCGGTGAAGAAGGCGAAGCAGCCGTCATGAAAACCTCATCGGCAATCGGCGCCGCGGTCATGATCGCGGCGCTCGGCTCGCTGGGTGCGGCCTCGGCAGATGCGGCGGGCGGCGTCGATCCCTATCGGGCTGCGGGGGTGCAACGGATCAGCGGAGTCCCGGAGGCGCCGCACTTTTCCATGCACACCATCGATGGGCATGCAGTCGATTCCGGGAGCCTGCGCGGCAAAGTCGTGCTCGTCAATTTCTGGGCGACGTGGTGCGGTCCCTGTAAAGATGAGATGCCGGCCCTGCAGCGGCTCCGGCGCAGTTTGAGCGATCGGCAGTTCGAAGTGCTGGCTGTGACGGCCGACCAGCAGCCGGAGGCCATTCGGAATTTCGCCAAGACCTTCAACCTGGAGTTCCCCATTCTGGTGGATGAGACCAAAGAGGTGAGCGCGGCCTTCGGCGTGCGGGGGTTGCCGACGACGGTCGTGATTGATCGGACCGGCCGCTGGGTGGGCCGCGCGGTCGGTCCTCGGGAATGGGACAGTCCGGCCATGGTGGCCCTGTTTGAAAACTTGACCGAGTCTCCGCGATGAACGGACCGGAACGTGTGGCGTTCACTTCATTCGAGCGGCGGCGATGGGCCGCCGGGTGGACATGGTCCGTGCTGCTCCATGCTCTCGTCGTCGCGGCGTCACTCGGCGTGATGGCGAACCTGCACCCGGCGCCGGAACAAGAACCCTTTCGATGGGAGGTATCGCTGGTCGAGGCGCCCCGGCACGATGTCGCCGCCGAATCGGCGCCAGCCGCGGATGTGCCCACGCCGTCACAGCCTCGCGTGCAGCCGGCGTCACGCGAGCCGGTCCGGCCGACCCAACAACCGGTCGTGCGCCGGGTTGAGACCAGACCGATCGAAGAGACGGTCGAGCGGGAAATCCGCCAGGTGGTCACGGCCGTTCAACCGGTCAAGCCGGTCATGGAGGTCCAAACCCGGGCGGTTCTGCCCCAGCCGATCCAACAGCCGGAGACGGTGCCGAGAGAGCGTGCTCCTCTTCAACGAGTTGCGGGCACCGAACCGGTCGGCGAGCCGGCCCCGGTGATGACCGAGACAAAACCTGTCGCGGCGGAACTGGCTCTTGTAGCAAAAGCGCCGTCCGTCGTTCAACAGCCGGAGCCAACGTCTCTCGCGGCAGTGCCGACGCAATCGGCGGTGGTGGTCGAGCGGCAGCCGATTGTGGAGCAGCCGGCCGTGACGCCTATCACCCGCAACCCCGCGCCGATTCCGGATGCAGCGCCCGTACAAGCGAATATTGAACCGCCGGCCCGGTCCGCGGTGGCCGACCACGGCGAGCCCGAGGCCCCCGCTCCGACGGCGCAGGAGACCGCTTCGCAGATCGCCGCAGTTCCTCGCTCCGCTCCCGCGACGAAAGCGGATTACAGTTGGCTGGCGGAATCGCTGTGGCGCCGCGTCGTGGAGCTCAAACGGTATCCTCACGAGGCCAGGCTGAACCGATGGGAAGGGAAAGTGGTCCTGAAAGCGGTGATCCGTGAAGACGGTCACCTGGGTGACCTGCAAATCCAAAAAAGCTCCGGCTACGACATCTTGGACCAGGATGCAATGGAATTAGTGCGCAAGGCCTGTCCCCTTCACCTGAAGCATCCGCTCGGACGCCCGGAAGTCGTGCTGCAGATTCCGATCAACTATGCCTTGAGGTAGGGTCAGCGCGTACATGGGTGGCAACGTGCCTGCGAAGAGCGCTCGCCGTCCTGCGCCGACACCCGGCGTCGACGTCGTTCTCGCTCCCGCGCTGATCATGCTCTACGCCGTTCTGAGCGTTGCGGCGGTCGCTTGCCTGCCCGATGCCGGTCCGCCGATCGGACAGGCGCACCATCATCAGCACAGCCACCACAACCAGAACGGCCTTGCACACTCTCCGCTCTGCGCCTGGGCCTGTCAGGCCAACCCGTCGGTGTCTCTCGCACCGTCGGGCGTCGGCGGCCCGATTTTCCTGCTGCTCGTCGGGTTTCTCTCGCTGACCTCTTGGTTGCCGCCGGCCGCCGATCTACGTGCCGGCCGATCCCGTTCCCCGCCCCTGCCTCGACTCAGCTGCTAGCTCATCTGCCCATCACTTCACCAAAGCGGATTCGAGGAGGAGGAGGCCATGCGTCTGCCGAGTCTCCGGCGGGATGTCTGCCGGGCGTATCTCATTATTATTATCGGGGCATGGAGTGCGGGAATCGTGAGTATGGTTGCGGCGGAGGTTCCGGCCGTTGGGGCGCAAGAACAGGAATCGAGCCCACCCGATGTCGTCCTGGAAGACGTTCGCATCGAAGGGCAGAAGATCGAGAACATCGAGGATGTCAGAAAAGAATTCGCCCGGCGACCGGGCAGCAACATTCTGATCGAAGAGAAACAGATCGTCGAGTCGCGCCAGTTGAATCTTCAGGATGTGTTGCAATTCGCGCCGGGGGTGCGCTTTCAGTCCCGCTTCGGCGCGGACGAAGGGCAGTTCCAGATCCGCGGCACGTCGCTCCGGAACAATTTCCACCACCGCGGCATCAACATCCTCATCAACGGCATTTTCTTCGGCGATGCGGACGGATTTTCGGACTTCGAGTCCATCGACCTCATGGCCTACGAGCGGATCGAAGTCTATAAGGGGGCGAATGCCTTGCGATATGGCGCCAACACGATCGGCGGCGCGATCAATTTCGTGCCGAGGACCGGCTACAGCGCGTCGATCCTGCAAATGCGGGGCATGGGGGGGAGCTTCGGCCTGTACATGGGACAGGTCTCGAGCGGCAAGGTCCTGCCGTTCAAGGTCGGCAACCTGAACGCGACCGCCGATTACTACATCAGCGTCTCCGGCAATCGCCAGGACGGGTTTCAGGACAACAGTCAGCAGGGCCGACAGCGCATCAACGCGAATCTCGGCCTGCAGCTGGGATTGCACCAGGAAATCCGCGCGTATTTCCTTCAAGCCAACGTGTCGGAACGCATCCCGGGGTCGTTGACCAACGCGCAACTGTTCGCGAATCCTCAGCAGGCGGGCGGGCGGACACCGGGCGCGAACCCGACCGGCGGCAATTTCTTCGCCTGCAACCTGGACAATCAAACCTGCAACTACGGCCGCTATTACAACCTGCAGCGGATCGGCGTGGCCTACCGCAACGAATTCGCACCGGACCAGTTTGTGGAAGTGATTCCGTACTATTCATACCAGTATCTCGACCACCCCATTTTCCAGACCATCCGGCAGGACAACAACAACGTGGGTGGCGAGATCCGGTATCGCAACACCAACCGGTTGTTCGGGCGCGAGAACGTCTTCGTCGTCGGCGTCCAGCCGCGCTACGGCGACCAGCACCAGACCCGCTTCGTGAACATCAACGGCAGCATCGGCGCGATGACCCAGAACGCGTTTCTCCGGACGCTGTATGTCGGCGCCTATGCCGAGGACCAATTCGACGCGATGGACAATTTCACGCTGGTCGTCGGAGGCCGGTGGGACTACTCGAGCCGGCAGGGGAATGTGCAAAACTTTGGACCGGCCAGCTTCCCGGCGACTCAGACGACCCCATCCGTCCTGCAGAACACCCGCCAGCCGCTTGCGCAGTTCGACGCCCTGAATCCCAAAGTCGGCTTCGTGTACCGCACCACGGCGACGTCGCAACTCTATTTCAACGCCAGCCGGGCTTACGAGGCGCCGCTGAACCTCGAATTGCTCTCCTCGGTCAATGCGACCGGCTCGCCCAACACCGGCTTTTTGAATCTCGACGCACAACGGGCGTGGCAGTTCGAACTGGGGCACCGAGGGGCGTCAGCCGACAAACGGTATCTGTGGGATGTGACCGTGTACGACCTGGAAATGCAGAAGGAGATCCTGGCGTCGAACATCAACAACCAGAGCACCTTCCAAAATGCCAACGGGACGCGTCACACGGGTGTGGAAGTCGGGGGCGCGATGGTGGTGACCAAAGGGCTCCTCGCGAAGGGGGGCGGCGCGAATGATGACAGCCTGCAGACGCGCGTCGCCTACACCTGGTCCCGCTTCAAGTTTACGGACGACGTGCGCGGCGGAGGCGTCGGCGGGCCCAACGTGCTGATCGCCAAAGACGGCAACACGGTGCCCGGCGCGCCGGAGCACAATCTGAACGTCGAAGTCCGCTATGACCACCCGAACGGCTGGTGGATCGCCCCGAACTTCGAGTGGTCGCTTTCCGGCTTTTATGTGGACAATTTGAACACGGTGAAGAACCCGTCTTATTTCGTCCTGCACCTGCGGTCCGGCTGGAACGTGAATGAGAACCTCACGTTCTTTGCCGAGGGCCGCAACCTGACCGACAAGACCTATGCGGGAGCGGTCATCGTCAACGATCAATTCACCCGCTTCGCGAATCCGGCTCAGGGCGTGAGCGGCTACGCGGGTGTCGAGTACCGGTTCTGAACGATTCTTTCACTACGGAGGTGCAGCCATGGATAAGCCGTTACTGCGCGTCAAGGAAGCCGCCGAGTTCCTGCGTGTCAGCCGGTGGACGATTTACCGGTGGCTGGAGGAAGGGCGGCTTGGGGGCACGAAGCTCGGGCGCGGGAGCCTCCGCATCTTTGGCGAGTCCGTCATGGCGCTGGTAGAACAACACCGGACGGCCGGTGGCGAGGCGATGCCTGCACCGCTTCAATTTACGCGCAGTCGCAGGGGAATTGGGCGGATACGCAAGGATTCACGCGATCCAGAGTTCGTGAATGTTGCAGAGAGTAGCACTCGTCAGTAGACACAGAACAGATTCGGGAGTATACACGCGTCCATTCGTGAATAGGCGCCGTACGGCGGTGAAGCCAAGTCGATGCGCGGACGTGATCCGATGATGAGGAGTCCATACCTTGGGCCCTTGGCGGTCGGGGTCGTCGTTGCCTATGTCCTTGCAGCGATGCTGATGTCGGCCTGCGGCCTGCTGCATGTTGGATCCGTTTCAGATCATGCGACTCACCACCATGACTCGCCGGCCAAGACTCCCTTCTGCGCTTGGGCATGCCAGACACACGGAGGCGCGGCGCTCCCGTCGCTTCCGGTTGAAAATTGGACCCTAAGGCTCATCGGCACGGTCGTCCATTCATCTCCGGGATCGAATCCAACGGTTTCCCTTGCGCTGTTGTTTGCCCGCGGCCCTCCCCGGTAAGCAGTCTTCTCGTCATTTATCACCGCTTCGTCCGTGAACCTACTCTGTTGCGCGCACGCACAGGACGGCGCGGGTTCGCGCGCTTTGCGATGCAGAATTGGAGGGAGAGGCCGATGGGGAAAACGTCGATGATGCGGCGCCATGTCTTCACATTACAGGCCGTGATCGGTGTGTCAGTCTGTTTTGCTGTCGGAGTCTGTATGGATATGGCGGCGGCGGAAGAATCGGGGCCGGTGGCCGGCGGATCGACGGAACAACGTGGCGGAGCAGAAGGCGGCGACGCCGTACGAACGGAAGCGCCGCTGGTGCAGATGGCCCCCGTCGTCGTGACGGCGACGAGGGCGCCGAAGCCGCTGACGCTGGTGCCGGGTGCCGTCAGCGTCGTCGAGCAGAAGCAGATTCTGCAAGGCAGGCCCGCGACAGGCGTCGACGAGACGTTGCGCTACGCGCCCGGCGTGCAGGCGGAGCGACGGTTCGGACCGGACGATGTTCGTATCTCGATCCGAGGCAGCGGCGTTCGTTCGACATTCGGTGTGCGGAGTATCCGCGTCTTGATCGACGGCATTCCGCTGACTGAGGTCGACGGTCAAACCCGGCTGGAGCCGATCGACTTGGATGCAGTTGCGCGAGTCGAAGTCCTGCGCGGTCCCAACTCGACGCTCTACGGCAACGCCTCGGCCGGGGTCATCAACTATGTGCTGGAGGAAGGGGAAAAAGACAATCGGTACGCGGAGCCGAGGTTCGTATTCGGCGCCTATGACTTCTACAAGTATCGGCTGAAGTCGGCCGGCGCGACGGATCGGTTCGGTTGGATGGCCAATTACTCTTATCTTGATTACGGCGGCTACCGCGACCATTCCACAACCAGAAACCAGCGCTTTTTGGGAAAGTTCAAATACACGATCAATGACCGCTCCGACCTGTCGCTGGTGGTCACCTACGGCCAGCTCGACGGGGATATTCCGGGCAACCTGACCATGACCCAGTTTCGAACCAATCCGCGGCAACAACAGCAGACCTTGCACGCGATTCCGCCTGCGACATTTCCGGCGAATACGCCGTTTGCCGCGTTTCAACCGGCCAGGAAGGATGAACGGTTCCGACCCGCTGTGGTCTATCGAAACCAGTTCTCGGAGAACCAAGAATTCAGCCTCACCGGGTTTTTCGGGACGCGGGATCTCCATCATCCGCTTTGTTGCTTCCCGGCCAGCTTCATCACGCTCACCAGGGTCGAGAACGCGGCGTTTGCGAAATACACCAACACCGTCCCGTTCTTTGGACTGCCCAACCGCCTCATTGTCGGCTATGACTGGCAAGATCAGAATTCCGTGAACAAGAATTTCGACAATGTGCTCGGCTCGCCGGGAGCGCTGCGCGTGTATACACAAGAGCGCATTAGCCAGGACGGCTTCTATGCGCAGGACGAGCTGAGCATTCTTGAGCAGGTCGAGCTTGTAGGCGGCGTCCGGTACAGCCAAGTCCGATTCAAAATCGATGACCGCCTCAAAGCCGGCGGGATCGATGGCTCCAGCCGTCGCAATTTTGCCCAGACGACGGGCCTCGCCGGGGTTCGCTACAGCCCGGTGAAGTGGGCAAACTTCTACTTCAACTTCGGCCAATCTTTTGAGACACCGACAGGCACGGAGTTTCGCAATCCCACGACTCCGACGGGCGTGGGGCTCAATCCGTTCGTGCAGCCCCAGAAGTCGTCAAATTACGAACTGGGTGTCAAAGGCGCGGTCGGCGAGACACTGTATTACGATTTCGCCATCTACCGGCAACATTTCAGCGACGAGTTGATTCAGTTCTCGACCGGTTTCACTGGGGCGTGCAGCATCTTTGCCCCGTGTTTTCGGAATGCCGGAAAAACCGATCATGACGGCTTCGAAGTGGGGCTCGCCTATAAACCACTTCGCGCCCTGACGATTCAGGTCGCCTATACGTATGCCGACTACCGATTCCGGGATTACGTCGTCAATGGCGTGCAGTTAGCCGGTCGGAGGTTGCCAGGCATTCCCGAGCACCGATTGATTATCGATGCGACCTATGAACAGCAGGAAGGCCTGTTGGCTGGCGCCTTTGCCGGAGTCGAATGGCAGTATCAAACGGCCTATTTTGTCAGCGACACCAATCTGGATTCCGTTTCTCCGACAGGGACGAATCCCCAGAACGATCGGAAAAATCCCGGCTACACGGTCACGACCCTCAAGGGCGGCTACAAGGCCATGCTCAGCAAGCACTGGGGGCTCGAACTGTTCGGACGTTTGGAAAACATTTTCGATGCGAACTATGCGTTTGCGACTATCAACCCGGCCAGCCAACCGGCTTTCGGGCCGTTCATCGGGCGAAATGTCTTTAGCGGCTTTTCGCTCCGGTATGCCTTCATGTAAACCGGAGCGGTTCGGCCTGCGACGAGGCTTTCCGTCGGGCAACGGTCGGAGACGGGGCGTGACTTGTGTCCTCCTGCGGGTTATGCCCCGCGTAAGGGTCCGAGGTTCGGGGGGCCTCCTTCCTCGGATCCGCTCGGAGCAGGGGCTTCACACTCTTCTCCCCTGCTCCGAGCCATTTTAACGAGGAGACCGAGGGTGGATCAGCCGGGCTAGCGTGACGCAAGGCAAAGGGGGTGTTCGAACAGTGGTCGGGCTGTTGTGACGACGGCCCATTGCCACCAAAAGCCGGTCCAAGACGGCTGGCGTGCGACCGCGGGTGCGATGAGAACTGAGAAGCCGGCACGGTGGCGTGCACGGGATGAAGCGAAATGTGACCTGTGCAGGGGGGAAAGCGGCATGTGGGAAACAAGGAGGAGAAGGACTATGAGCAAAACGGTCGGTCTCTCCGTGCTGATTGGTGGAGTGCTGGCGTGTGTAGCCTATGCCGAGGTCGGGTCTGTCCTGAAAGATGGGCAACTGGCCCTGCCGGCCAATTACAAACAGTGGCCGGTTTTTCTCACCAATGTCCAACGACCGGACCTCAAGCAAGTCCGGGATATTTATGTCAACCCCGCCGGAGCACAAGCGGTACAGGGGCAGATGTTTCCCGACGGAACGGTCATGGTGATGGAACTGTACTCGGCGAAAAACGGAGCTCAGGGACAATTGGAAAAAGACCAACTTGTGAAGGTGTTCGTGATGGGTAAGAATCCCGGTTGGGGACAAGGGGTCGCCGACAATCTGAAAACCGGGAACTGGATATTCGCGGCATATGATCCGAAGGGGAAGCCGTTGGCGGAAGACGTGACTAAATGCCGGGCGTGCCACGCACCGTTGGCCAAACATGATTTCGTTCACCGGTACGAGGAATATTTTCAGAAGCGGGGGCATGTCCATTGAATGCGCGTCACATGCGGCGCCGCTTGCCCACGAGGCGCCGTTCCGCGGAGCTTGTGCTGTGACCTACCTCCTCGACACAGGCTCCACAAGGGGAGCGGTCACCGAACCGCTCCCCCTTTTTCGAATCGAAGGACGCCAGCGAGGCAGAGATCGATGGGTGGAGTCACGCGAAGAAACGTCTCGATGAGTCCTGATCAGGCAGCGGAGGTGAGCGTATGTCGGTCGATCAGCGGAAGCGGCGCGTTGTGAGTCAGCGTCGTCTTGTGATCGTATGCAGCAGTGCTCTTGTCGCCCTCGTCTTGCTGATCCCGGTGGTTTCCGGTGCGGCGGATCCAGCAGCCGACGCACATCGAGCGTTGGAGCGGATTCTTCGAGCACAAGCCTTCAACAAAGCGTTCGACGGGTTTGATTCGTACGTCGTGACGATCGAGTCCGATCGCCTCCATGCGGACGGTTCACGGGAGGTGATTGCCGTCGCCAGTGGCGAGATTTTTCGGGCAGGAAAAACGGCTGAGAGTGGAGTTCTTGGTGGTCGGCGAGCAAGTCATCGGAGGGCAGATCCTCGAACACGCTGACCTGCCGCCGTGCAGCTCAACTTCATCACAGGCGTCGTCACTCTAACCAAGGAGGTCTCCAATGTGGAAGAAAGTCATGTTCGGAGTCTTACTCGTGTCAGTGGTCGGGTCGGCCGATTATCGTGCATTCGCCCTTCAAGCGGGCGGCGTCGAAATCGGAGACCTGGAGACGGGCTCTGTTGTCGGGCAGCCCTTCAAGGAATTGCCGGTTGACCTGGAAATTTATGCTGCCGATCTAGGGAACTTGAAAATCATCTATCCACCGACATCGGTCCTGGACATGAAGACACGGGGCGGTCGACCGGTCGTCATCAAGGTGACGAACAGGTCCTCCATCGATCGTGGGTTCTTGATGACTGCCGACGGGGCATTTGAGGCGCCGACGGTCTTAAGGGCGCAGTTGGTGCTCAAGCCAGGAGAGACGAAATATATTGGCATTCCGACGAGCGACCTGCTCTATGCCACATCCGGCAGTACCTTTGTGTATAAGGATCATCTCCACCCAAGCGGGGCCGAGGGAAAACTGCTGATCCTTCGCTAAAACTGGGCAAGGTGAGAACGCAGCGAGGACACGCCCCCTGCACCCTAAACCCTAATAGGTGCAGGGGGCGTGTGCATTTCCGGAATGGGGGTAAAGTGATGATTTACCAATAGGGATACCGGCCCCAATAGTACGGACCCCAGTACGGCGGTCCCCAATAGGGGCCGTAGTAGGGTCTGATGCGGAGGGGCGCATCGGCGATTCTCGGCCAGACTTTCAGGTGCTTGATTTCCAGCACCGGATAGGTGTATTCGGTCTCATCCAACGGCAGCGTGATCGAACCGGTCACCTCGCCTGTGATCGTCACGCGCGTTCCAGGAGGCAGCGTCGCAGGGTCGAGGAAGTCTCGTTGAATCGCCACGAACCGGCCCTGTGACTTGGTCAAATCGAGTCCAGGCTCCTGCGATCCGTCAAGCGGGAGTTGCAACACTTCGATTCGCGTCCCCTCTTTGAGCCGTTTGGCCGTCAGCACTTCCCCGCCTAACATGACCACCCGGCCTTTGTGCGATTCCGGAGAGGCCTTGATTTCGGTAAACGAGACCCGCTCCGCTTGGTTGGGATATGACTCAGGGGCAGCGGCCGCGCATCCCGAGAGAGACGCCAGCAGGAGAAGCAACAGAGCCGGCCGCGCAAACCCGTCTTTCATGCCGACATTATAACAAAATAACAAACACTGCGCCTGCGCCGCATGGATTATAATGACCACGTTGGAGCGCATACGATGAAAAAGGAGTGATGGCATGACGGATCGACGACGCACCTCTTGGCCGATAATGGCCTGGCTGCTTCTGGTCTTGCTGGCGTGGGGGGGAATGCCTTCCCTCGGCGCGGCCGGCAAACTTCAGTTGAACGGAAAGTACGAAGAGCTAAACGAGCCCTCCAGCCACACGCCGGGAAAGGTGAAGCTGGTGGAGTTCCTGGATTTCTACTGCCCGCATTGCCATCGGTTTGATGCGGAAGGGTTGTCGATGTTGGAAAAGGAGTTCGGCAACAAACTGGAAGTGACCATGGTCGGCTTTCCGGTCATTCAAGGCAAGCTCCCGACCGCCTTCGACATGTACGAGCAGGCCAAGAGCATGGGCAAGGGCAATGAGATGAAGCGGGCGATCTTCCGGACGATTCATCAGGACCGGGTGCACATCTTTGATCGGCTGATTCGAGAGAAGCTGGCCAAGGAAGTGGGCCTCGACCCGGTCGCGTTCGAAGCAGGCTTGGCGAGCGGCAAGCCGGCGAGAGCGTTTGAGGAGGGAAGAAAGTGGGGCGAGCGCATCAAGGTGCAACAGACGCCCACCATCCTCCTCGACGGCAACATCAAGGTGGAACAGATCGATCCGGAGAATCTCAAAACGATTATTCGGAGCATTTTGGATGCGGACGCGAAAAAGTGACGGATGACACGGGGCCAGTGAACGGAGAAAAGCTCATCTCAAAGAGTGACTTGCTGGTCTCTTCACCCATCACGCATCACGCGTCACGCCTCACGGGGTTCTGATGGCCATTGATCCGATCTGCGGCATGACGGTGGAGCCGGCTCGGGCGGCGGGCAGTCATGACTACCTGGGCAAGACTTATTACTTCTGCAGCCGGCATTGTCTCAACACCTTCCGCGCCGATCCAGCGAAATATGCCGAGTCTCGACCGCTGGTGACGGTCGAGACGCCGCCTGCGAAGAAGACGCTGCCGGTGATGTCCGGTGGCCCACAGGTCGGCGGCGGACCAGGCGAGGTTGATCCGGTCTGCGGGATGACCGTGGAGCCCGCAACAGCCGCCGGCTCGCACGTGTACGAAGGCAAGACCTATTATTTCTGCTGTCAGGGTTGCCTGACCAAGTTTCAGATCGATCCGTTCAAGTACCTCAAGGCGAAGGCGGAACCGGAGTCTCACACGCCGGCGCCAACCGGCGGCCTCTCCCGCGACTACACCTGCCCGATGGACCCGGAGGTTCACCGGGACAAGCCCGGCCCCTGTCCAAAGTGCGGGATGGCCCTGGAGCCGGCGACGGTTGCGCCGTTTGCCACCAAGACCGAATACGTCTGCCCGATGCATCCGGAGATCGTCAGGAGCGAACCAGGGACCTGTCCGCTCTGCGGGATGGCGCTGGAGCCGAGAACGGTGTCTCTTGAAGAGGAAGCGAATCCCGAACTGACCGACATGACCCGCCGGTTCCGGATCAGCCTGGGACCGGCAGCGGCGGTATTGGTCCTGGCCATGTCCGACATGATTCCGGGGCAGCCGATTCAGCGGATCCTGTCGAATGCCGCGCTCGGTTGGCTGCAGTTCCTGCTGGCGACGCCGGTGGTGCTCTGGGCCGGGTGGCCATTTTTCGAGCGGGGATGGCAGTCCGTCGTCAACCGCAGCCTCAACATGTTCACGTTGATCGCGATGGGAACCGGCGCCGCGTATCTCTACAGCGCGTTCGTGACGCTGCTCCCCGGCCTGGTGCCGTCCTCGTTCCGCCGGCCCGACGGCTCGGTCGCCGTCTATTTTGAAGCGGCGGCCGTCATAACGGTCCTCGTGCTGCTCGGTCAAGTGCTGGAGTTGCGGGCGCGCGGCCGCACGACCAGCGCGATCAAGGCGCTGTTGGGTTTGGCGCCCAAGACCGCGCGCCGGCTCCGGGACGACGGGACGGAAGAAGATATACCGCTGGACCAGGTGAAACCGGGCGATCGGCTGCGGGTCCGGCCCGGGGAGAACGTGCCGGTGGACGGCGTCGTGGTGGAAGGTGCCAGCGCGGTGGATGAATCGATGATTACCGGCGAGCCGATCCCCGTCGAAAAAGCCAAGGGCCATCGCGTGACGGCGGGGACGGTGAACGGCACGGGCACGTTGATCATGCGGGCCGAGCGGGTCGGCGCCGAGACATTGTTGGCGCAGATCGTGCGGATGGTGAGCGAGGCGCAGCGCAGCCGCGCGCCGATCCAGCGGCTGGCGGACGTCGTGGCCGGCTATTTCGTACCGCTGGTTGTCGGGATCGCCCTCGTCTCGGGGCTTGCCTGGGCCCTGTTCGGACCGGAGCCGCGACTGGCCTATGCTCTGGTGAACGCCGTGGCGGTGCTGATCATCGCCTGCCCTTGCGCGTTGGGGCTGGCGACGCCGATGTCGATCATGGTCGGAACGGGACGCGGCGCGACCGCCGGCGTGTTGATCAAGAAAGCGGAAGCGCTGGAGGTTTTAGAAAAAGTCGATACCCTCATGTTCGACAAGACCGGCACCCTGACCGAGGGGAAACCGAAACTGACGACGGTCAGAGCTGAGCCGTGGATCTCTGAGATCGATCTGCTGCGGCTCGCCGCCGGGCTCGAACGGGGCAGCGAGCACCCGCTGGCCGCGGCGGTTGTCGCGGAAGCCGAAGCCAGAGGCTTGGTCCTCTCACCCGCTCAGGAGTTCCGGTCCGTGACCGGGAAGGGCGTGAAGGGAACGGTCGAAGGCCGCGCCGTCGCCTTGGGCACGCCGGCCTTTTTGCGGCAGGACCTGGGTCTCGCGGAGCAGGACCTGCGCGAACTCGGAACGGAAGCGGACCGGTTACGGCGCGAGGGGCAGACCGTCGTATTCGTCGCCGTGGATGGCAAGCCGGCCGGCTTGCTGGGCGTCGCCGATCCGATCAAGGCGTCGACGCGGGAAGCCATCAGGCTGCTGCACGCCGAGGGCCTCAGGCTCATTATGGTGACCGGCGACCATCGGTCAACGGCGGAAGCGGTCGCGAAGCAACTGGGAATCGATGAGGTGAGGGCCGAGGTGTTGCCGGAGCAAAAGGGCCGAATCGTGAAACAACTGCAAGCCGAGGGGCGCGTCGTGGCGATGGCCGGGGACGGCGTCAACGATGCGCCGGCGCTGGCGCAGGCCGATGTCGGGATCGCGATGGGCACGGGCACCGATGTCGCGATGCAGAGCGCCGGAGTGACCCTGGTGAAAGGCGATCTCCGGGGGATCGCCCGCGCGCGCCGGCTCAGCCGCGCGACCATGCGGAACATCCGGCAGAATCTGGTCTTCGCGTTTCTGTACAACGCGCTGGGGGTGCCGATCGCCGCCGGCCTGCTCTATCCCGTCTGGGGGCTGTTGCTCAGCCCGATGATCGCGAGCGCGGCCATGACCTTCAGTTCCGTGTCGGTCATCTCCAACGCGTTGAGGCTGCGGCGCGTCGAGTTATGAGTGCGAGTCCCTTTCCTTCAGAGAAAGCCGCGACGGCGCTGCGGGCTCTGTGGTGGGTACCGGTGCTGGCGCTCGTCGCGGGGGGAAGCGCCGGGCTTCCCTCGGCCTTCGCGGCCGGGCGGTTGATCCCGGTCGTCACGGCCCTCGATCTGCAGGCGCAGGTCAAAGGGACGGCGGCCAAGGTCATCCCGGCCGTCGTGAGCATCGCATCCACGGTCGTTGTGCGCGATCAAGCCTTCAGCGACGAAGGCCTGCCCTTCGGGCTGTTCCGCGAACCGCCGTCGCGCCGGCAGTACGGGCAGGGGTCGGGCGTCATCGTCTCGCCGGACGGATACATCATCACCAACAACCATGTCGTAGCGGACGCCGTGGACGTCGAAGTGATCCTGGCCGATCGACGGCAATTCAAAGGCCGCGTCGTCGCCACCGATCCGAAGACCGATGTGGCGGTGGTGAAGATCAACGGGACCAATCTGCCGACGGTGCCATGGGGCGATTCGGGCGCCCTGGCCGTCGGGGACTTCGTGCTCGCCATCGGCAATCCGTTGGGGTTGAGCCGCACGGTGACGTTCGGGATCGTGAGCGCGGTGGGCCGGGCGGATGTCGGCGTCGCCGACTACGAAGATTTCATCCAGACCGACGCGCCCATCAATCCCGGCAACTCGGGCGGCGCGCTGGTCAACATCCATGGCGAGCTGGTGGGTATCAACACGGCCATCGCCAGCCCGACGGGCGGGAGCGTGGGCGTGGGATTCGCTATTCCGAGCAACATGGCGCGCGCCGCGATGCAGAGCCTCCTCAAGACCGGCCGCGTCGTCCGCGGCTTTCTCGGCGCTTCCACCCAGGACGTGACGCCGTTGTTGGGCAAGATTTTCAAGCTGCCGGACGTGAAGGGGGCCATCATTACCGATTTGATGGCCAAGGGCTCGGCGGAGAAGGCCGGCCTGCGCCGGGGCGATGTGGTGGTGCGCTTCGACGGCAGGGACGTGATGGACAGCGGCCACCTTCGCAACCTCGTCGCCGCAGCGCCGATCGGCAGCAGGCACCGGTTGGATGTCATCCGTGACGGCAGGCTGGCGCAGACGGAACTAATCGTTCAGGAAGCGCCGCGCGAGCGCGTCAAGCGCGCGCAGACCACGCCGGTCGAGGCGGCCACCCATCCGCTGTCCGGGGTCCTGGTCGATGAGGTCACGCCTGCGTTGGCACGGCAGATGGGGTTGAACGTCAATTCGGGCGTGGTGGTGACCGACGTCGAGGAAGGCAGCCTGGCGGAGGCGTCCGGCCTGATGCCCGGCGACGTGCTCCTCGAGCTGAACAGACAACCGCTCCCCAACTTCGCCACGTTTCAACGACTCGCCGAGCCGATCAGACCCACCGATGTGACCCTCCTCCTGGTCAACCGCCAGGGGACGGTGCTGTATGTGCCGATCCAAGGGGAATAGGGAGCAGGGCGTGTCAGGGCTGGTGCTCCCGCACCTCTCGAAGCGACCCTTCCGGACTCTGCCCGGCGGAAACCTTCGGAAATTCCCTCGAAGACTCGGTCAGTCTCCGCAGGCAGCGAAGGATGATCTCGTGCGGATCGTAGACGAAAGCGGCGAGGATTACCTTTTTCACAAAAGCCTCTTCGTTTTCGCGGACTTTCCAAAGGCGATCGAGAAAAAATCCGTTCGCTCGAAACCGCTGCCGCCTAACCGGCCATTGATCAGTAGCGGCTTTCCGGGCGAAATTCAGGGAACATTCGGGTTTGCTTGTCGTATCAAGTGCATCGCCGTCTGTGGAAATGCAGAATCTTCTTTGATCGGGAATTTAAGCCATGAAGATCAAATATTTTCAAGACACAGACACGCTGTACATCGAGTTCAGGGCAGCAGAAGTCTCAGAGACGAGGGATTTGGATGAAAACACGCAACTCGATCTCGACAAAGATGGAAATATCTGTGCGATGACAATCGAGCATGCCCGAGAGAGAGCGGACATTCCGCATTTTTCTTTCGAGCAGATCGCAGCCTAACACCTGGTTTCCTCTGCAGCACTCGTACCACGCAGCTTGCTGAAGGATGCTAGTCTTCTCCAAAACACCCCTCCACCAGTTGGCTCGCCTGTCTAACCCCCGCGCGTGCACGGCCCAGCAGGCACCGTAAACACCATTGTTGACACTCCCGCCGCCCCGATGCTATTGTGCGTGCCACGAATTAGACATTCGTAACACCAGGAAGGACTCAATAATGACAAAGCTCGTTCGGTTCGGGGTGTCGCTGGATCACCATCTGCTGGATGATTTCGACCGGTTGATTCAGCGGCGGAGGTATACGAACCGATCGGAGGCGTTGCGGGATCTGATCCGAAACCACCTGGTCGGGCAGGAGTGGGACGAGAACAAGGAGACGGTCGGGACGATCACGTTCGTGTATGACCACCACGTCCGCGACCTGACCCGGAAGCTCACCGACATCCAGCACCGGTACCAAAAGCTCATCCTCTCCGGCATGCACGTGCACCTGGATCACGACCACTGTCTGGAAGTGCTGGTCGTGAAGGGGAGAGGGTCGGAGATCAAGAAGGTCTCGGATGCGCTGGTCAGCGTCAAGGGCGTAAAACACGGGAAGCTGACCATGACGACGACCGGCAAGGGACTGAGCTGAGCCGGCCGGTGAAGGTATTCGGCTCGCTTCTCCAGCTCTTTCTTTTCATCGTTCTGCTCGCCTCGTCAGCCTTCGCGCATGATCCGGACGCGCCGACCGTGGAGGTGCCGGAAATCGCCGTCTCGGCGGATCGGCCCATCGCGGCGTCCTCGCACCAGTTCATTCCGGACGTAGAGTATCTCTTGCAGCCGCAAGGACGGCCGGCCCAGGTGCTGCGCCTGATCCCCGGCTTTATTGCGGTCGAGCATTCCGGCGGCGCGGGCAAAGCGGACCAGTACTTTCTGCGCGGCTTTGATGCGGACCATGGAACGGATGTCGCCTTTTTCACAGACGGCATGCCGATCAATCTCCGGAGCCATGCGCACGGCCAGGGCTATGCGGACCTGAACTTCATTATTCCGGAGACGATCGAGGGTCTTGACGTGTACAAGGGCGCCTATCTGCCCGAATTCGGAGATTTCGCGACAGCCGGGGCGGTGAATTTCAGAACCAGGGACGTTGTCAGGGAGGGTGTCGTGCAACTGGCCGGCGGCCAGTTCGACACCCAGAGGCATTTGCTCATGTTTTCTCCGACGAAGGACAGGGTCCGAACCCTGTTTGCGGGAGAGGGCTACTACACCAATGGACCGTTTCTCAATGACAATCGGTACCTTCGCGGGAATCTGCTGGGAAAAGCCACGTTGAATCCGCTCGGCCGGGACGAACTCAGTCTGGCCGCCACCTTCCATAAAGCGCAGTGGAATGGCTCTGGCGAGATTCCCCTGCGAGCGGTGCAGGATGGATCGCTCGATCGCTTTGGGTCGATCGATCCATCCGAGGGAGGGAAAACCATCCGCAGCACCGCCAGGCTCAATTATCATTACGACACAACCGCAGGGGGTCGCTTCTTTGCGAATGCCTATGCCCAGTATTACAAATTCGATCTCTTTACCAACTTCACCTTCTTTCTGAATGATCCGGTGAACGGAGATGGGTTCCTCCAGTCCGACCGGCGGGTCCTCTACGGCGGTGACCTGGGCTATCGGCAAGCGGGAACTCTACTCGATGTTCCCGCTGCTGCCACGATCGGCGTCCAAAGCCGTGTGGACAAGATTCATGCGCGGCTCGGGCCACAGGTCAGGCGGGCGCCGCTCGGCGTCACGGTCGATAGCGATATTCAGGAAGCCTCCTATGCACCGTTTGTCAAAGCGGAAATTCAGCCGACGCTGTGGCTGCGGCTGGGGGGCGGTGTGCGTGGCGAGGTCTTTACGTTCAACGTCCGGAATCGCTGTCCCGATTGTCCCGAGCAGCCGGTGGGACGGACGACCTCAGGTCTGGTCTTGCCGAAAGCGAACCTGGTTCTGGGTCCCTGGCTCGGTACGGAACTTTTTCTCAACTACGGGGAGGGCTTTCACAGTAATGACGCGCGGTCGGCCGTGGCTCCCGCTTCATCCCCGCTCGCGCGGGCCAAGAGCTATGAGGTGGGGGTGCGCTCATGGCCCTGGGGACCCGAGGGGATGGAACTGATCGCCACGGCCTGGGCTCTGGATCTGAAGCAGGAGTTGGTCTTTGTGGGCGACGAGGGCACGACCGAAATCCGGGGCGCTACGCAACGCCGTGGCATCGAGGTCGCGGCCCGCGGGCAAGTTTGGGGCCCGCTCTATTTCAACAGCAGTTTTACCTGGACCCAGGCCGAATTCCGGAACGGCGATGCGATTCCTCTGGCTCCCGAATACACGGCCTACGGCTCGGTGCTGGTTCGCTGGCCGGAGGGCCTGACGTCGCAATTGCAGGCGACCTATCTCGGCGTCCGACCGTTAATCGAAGATCGGAGCATCACAGCGCCGTCGTGGTTCGTGTTCGACTTGAGCGAACGGTACCAACTGCCCGTCAAGTTGCCGTATGGCCGGATGGAAGCGTTTCTGTTTGTCCAGAACCTGTTCAATACCAAATGGGAGCAAGCGGTCTTTGCTTTCGAATCCCAACTCCGGAATGAAGCGGCACCGGTCAATGACACCCATTTCGTGCCGGGGAATCCCCGGTTCGTGATGGGGGGCCTGGCGTGGTATTTTTAGCGGGACAAGCGCGAAAGGCGGGAGTCGTGGGACTTGCCCGGTCGCGCTTTTCCCGCGAGTCGCGCCCGCGGCGCGCCACCGTGGAAGGCAATGATACGCAAGATACTCCCTCGCTCGTACTTCAACCGCCCCACCTTGCAGGTGGCTCGGTCGCTGCCGGGCAAGTATCTGGTGCGGGAGAACGGGGAGAGAAGAATAGTCGCGAAGATCGTCGAGGTCGAGGCCTACGTCGGGCCGGAGGACCGTGCGTCGCACGCGTCACGCGGACGAACCCCTCGGACCGACGTCATGTTTGGGCCGCCGGGCATCGCCTATGTCTACCTGGTTTACGGGATGCATCACTGCTTGAACGTGGTGACCGAACGGGAAGGCTATCCGGCCGCGGTGTTGATCCGGGCGATCGAGTTGGATACCGGCCTGGTGGACGGCCCGGGCCGTGTGTGTCGGACGTTGCAGATCGATCGTAGGCTGAACCGGCTCGATCTCACGCAAGGCCGGGCGCTCTGGATCGAGGACCGGGGAGATCGATGGTCGAGAGGCCGGATTGCGGTCTATCCGAGGATCGGCGTGGCGTATGCAGGCGAGTGGGCAGCCAAACCCTGGCGGTTCAGGGTTGAAGAGCCCGCTGAATAATTGCCTGACCGTGGACGGGTCGCGGTATAGAAAACGGGGACCTCGTCGGATCGACAAGGCCCCCGTTGTGGTTCGAAACGATGATTACGGGATTTGGCGACCGGCCCCGATCTTGGTGGCCGACTGCACCGGAGGCTCGATCTTAATCTGCGGGCCTTGAACGGCCGGGAGCCGGCCGGCGCCTTCCTTCTTCATGATCCGCTGATTATTCTGGTCCATCAGGTGTTGCTGAGCGTGCTTGACAGACTGGGCTGCCTCAAGCTCCGCCTTCTCCCCGGAGGCATTGGTCTGGCCCGGATCATTGGCCAGTGGTTGGCCGGTGACCGGGCTTGTGGCCGGTTTGGCAGGATATCCGGGATGCTTGGGCAGCAACGCCGGATTGGCGGAAGCCAACGACAGCACAAACAGCACACCTGACAGTGTTGCAACAGTGCCGATTAAGAGCTTCATACCCCTACTCCTTTGAAGAAGGTGGCTGAAAACAGTGGCGCATGAGAACCGATCAAGCGGGCGGCATCTTAGCGGTCCCGCCCTGACCCTGTCAAGAGGACGAAGCGACGGATTCGCGGGCGGCTTTGTTCAATGGGTTCGCCGGGGAGGACGCCGGCCCCGTCCTCGGTGGCGATAGGCGCCGGTTCGCCCGGCGGCCGGTAACCGGATAATGACCGTGGTGCCCTGACCAGGCCCGCTGGCGATAGAGATGTGTCCCTGGTGTTCCTCGACTATTTTCTTGACCGTCGCCAACCCAAGACCGGTTCCTGACCGTTTGGTGGTGAAAAAGGGTTCGAACACCTTGCCGACGTGTTCCGTCGGAATCGGGGCGCCGTCGTTCTTGATCAGGATCTGGACTTCCTGATGTCGGCCGGCCCGCTGATTCGCCACCTGAATGTCCAAATGGCCGCCGGGCGTCATGGCTTCCAGGGCGTTTTTGAAAATGCTCAGAAACACCTGCTGCATCTTGGCTTCGTCGCACCGGACCGGGCTGACGTGGGACGCATAGTCCTTGGTGACCTGGATACGGGTGACCTCCAACTCCGTGGCCACGACGGTCAGCGCGTTTTCGATGATTTCCGGCACGCGGCACAGCCGCCGGTTCAGCTCCAAGGGTTTGGCGAAGTCCAGGATCTCGTTCAGAATGGCTTCGATCCGGATGAGATCGCGCATGGCGTTCTCGACCCGCGTCTGCGGATCGAAATCCAGAATCCCCTCGCCCGTGACTTCTTCAAGTTGGGCGCGGATGGAGGCCAAAGGTTCCCGTACTTCCGTCGCCAGGAACGCGCTGAACTCGCCGATAGCCGCTTGCCGCTCTTGTTTCCGGATCATGGGCTCGGACGGGGCCGGTGGGGCTGCGGCGGCCTGGCCGTCCCCCGGAGTCGCTTCCTGCGGCCTGGCCGGCTGGCTCGCCGGCGGTTGTTGAAAGAGATCGACCAACTTCAGCGTCACGGGTTCCAGCGTGCGGGCGTCGGCGACGGAATAAAAGGCCGTTTCTTTGGAGGCGAGCGTCAGAGTGCCCCCGACCTGGCCGCGGACGAAGAAGGGCACGACCAGCGAGGAGCGGAACCGGTCCTTATAGAGGTGCTTGTGATCGAGAAATCTGCCCTGCGTGGAGGCCAGATCGTGATCCACGCGCGGCTTGCGGTGGCGCACGGCCCACCCGGCCGCCGATGCGTCGAGCGCGAGCCGCTGGCCGGGTTTGAGGTCCTTTTTGTGTTCCCCCTTCTGATCCCCGGCGATGGCGATGACTTCCACGCTGCCCGCAAGAGGATCATAGTAGCAGACCCAGGCGCGATCGTACGGCAACAACGGCGTCACCTCTCCCAGCACAGCGCCCACTTGTTCCTGCATCTCCGGCGTGGCGCGCGAGGTCGAGGCCGTCAGCAGGTCGGTTCCAGTCGAGACGGTCAGCGGTTCCTGAGCGACGAGCGGGCGGCTGAGGACCACGGAGTTGTCGAAGAGGACTTCGCGCTCCAGCGCCTTGGTGATCTCTTCGCTCGCGCTCTCCAGGAGCGACTTTTCTTTCTTAGCGAACGACGCGCTCTCCTTCCGTCCGACGACCACATAGCCGTAGGTCCGCTGGCGGTAGCGCAGCGGAGCGGCCAGCAACGACTTGGCGCCGGGGGTGATCAGCCGGAGGCGGATCGTGCGCGAGCCATCCCCCTCTTCGGAAGAGGGCTGCAGAAACGAGGCTTCCGGCGTGGAGAGCGTTCTGATGATGGCGTGGACGTCCCGCGGCGTGAACCCTCGATAGACTTGGGCCACGAGCGGGCCTTTCTCGCGGTGAAAAATCGCGGCCAAGGCCGCATCCACCGGCAGGTCGTTGAGGACCGACGTCAAGGTTCGCTGGAGGTGCGTCTCTTGTGCGGCTTTGGTCTGTTCGGCCGATGGCGTCACGACAAGGAGTCTCTCACACAGAGGCCGCATTGTAGCAGCGGAGAGCGGTCATGATCAAACCCGCCGGTCAGTCGGGGTTCACGATGCGCGGCGGGCGGGACCGGTGAATCACCAGCTCGACGCGGCCCTGTTCGTTGATCCACAGGTTCAAGGTGAAGCTCACGACGCTGATCAGCAGCGCGCCCCACACCGACGCCCAGAATCCCTCCACGACGAACCCTTTCACCAGCCACCCGACGAATTGAAGGAGAAGCGCATTGATGATCACCATGAAGAGGCCCAGTGAGAGGATGATGAGCGGAAGCGAGAAGAGATAGAGGATGGGTCTGACCGCCGCGTTCAGGAGCGACAGCAACAGGACCGCGGCGAGTCCGGCGGAGAGACTCTGCGCCTCGATGCCGGGCACGATTGTGATGGCCAGAAACACCGCGACGCCGGTGATGATGAAACGGATCAGCAACGCTCTCATCGCGACTCGTCGAATGTGGTTACTTGCCTTTCGGCCTGGCGAACCGCACTTCCGTCGCCGTCAACGTCTCGCCGTCCTTGGTGGTTTCGATCACGACTCGGTCGCCCACTTGAGGCCTTCCCTGCGCGCCGGCCTCGCCCTTGGCCCGATACCGTGTTTTGTCGGTCAGTCGCACCGAAACCGTGCCGCCTTTGAGCGTCTTGACCTCGATGTGGCCGCCGTCGATCGCGGTCACCATTCCGAGCACATGCTCGCCGCCGCCATGGGCCCAGGCCGCGGTCCCCACAGCAGCCAGGCACGACACCAGCAGGCCGATGATGAACTTCGCCAACGGGCACCTCCTTCCACGACGTGTCAGTGACGATGCGAAGAGGACGGCGCGGGCACGTCCTCGCCTTCCAGAAAACGGTCGAAGGCGGCCTCCTCCTCCAGTTCTTTTTTCGTCTTCGGATTCAGCGACTTCATCTCTTGCAATTCCTCGGGCGTGAGGTCCGGCAGGTGCCGGATGAAGTGAACCAGTTTCCAACTGTCGAGGTCCTTGTCCGGATCGCCCGAGCCCCAAGCCGGCATGGCGGTAAACCGAATCCCGTTGTGGATGATAAAGAACAACTCGCCGTCGGACATGGACTGTGTCTCCTTCAGTCGCAGGTCAGGCGCTTTGGGGTAGACGCTCTGTCCGATCGGGGTTTTTCCGCTGCCGTCGTTCGCATGACAGGTGGCGCAATGATCGGCGAAATGCGCGCGCGCCTCGGCCAGAACGTCCGGGCTGCGCGGCACCGGGTTGGGTGTGTTGCGCTGCTCGACGGGAATGGCCAGATGTCGAATCTGCCGAGCCAGAAAGACTTCGAGCGCATGGGGTTCGGCCTTCGCGCTGAAGCCGGTCTTGAACGACCGGTACCCAACCCAGCCCAGCATGCCCATCAGCGCCGCGACGACAAGGACCAGGATCACGATCAGTTTGGATCGCGTCTTCATCGCGCCTCCGTGTTTGTTCTGCAGTATACAAACTCCGAGATGCTACCGCCACTCATGAGGCAGCCGGGCGGGGGCTTGTCCGAACAGACGCAGGAGCAACAAGGCGGTGATCGGGATATAGATCAGGATGCCCGTCAGGCCCAGCAACGGTTCCCCGATCCAGAAGGTCACCGACCAGTTGAAGGCCAGCACTCCATAATAGAGCCCGCAGCCCCGTAATAGCTTGAGGGTAACCGGTTCGTCTCGGTGAAAGGGCACGGGCGGGAGTCGGCGATCGCACGAGAAGTACAGGGTAAGCGCGATGAGACCGACGATCGCCCAGCCGATGTAATTGGCGATCGGCACGCCGAAGTGAATGCCTGGATCGGGATAGTCGTAGATTTTGCCCAGGAACCACCGGTCCCCCCTCAACGCCACCGGATCGATGACGATGTCGATGAAGGCGAAGAACAGCCCGGTGAGGAAGAGCGCGGGCCAACTCGATCGGACGACCGGATCGAAGACGAGAAAGGGCAAGACACGATCGGCCCGGGCGGTCCTTCCGGCCGGATGGCCGTCGCGCGCCGGCAGGAGAAAGAGCAGCGCGAGGCAATAGCTGGCGTAGAGAAGAAAAGTGAAGGACAGCGAATCCATGAAGGGAATGTCGGCGAGATACAGCTCCCGGCCGGTCGTCGCGCCGGTGTAGGAGTACCGACCGAACGGAATGCCGGTCCGTGTCGAGCTGAACTCGCAGGCGAACGCGGTGAGCCAGGTCAAGCCGAAGAACAGCCACGTCCGCTTCCAGCCGATCAGCGCCTTGGCCGAGAAGAAAAATGCGGCGAGAAAGAGAAAGACATAGGGACGGAGTTGGACGGTCTTGATCAGGAGGGTCAGGGTGTCCATCGATTCTGAGTGCTGAATTCTGAATTTTGAATGGCGGAGAAAGCAAGGCTCACAATTCAACATTCAACATTCGGAATTCAGAACTTACGCGCGCTGGCGCGCGTCACGTGTATCCGTGATCGCGAAACCACCTCACCGCCTTTTCCAAGGCGACCTCGACGGGCGTCTGCGGGAGGCCCAGTTCGCGGATCGCCTTGCTGCAATCGTAGTGCATCTTGTACTTGGCCATCTTGACGCCTTCCAGGGGAATGCGGGGCGGAATACCGCTGGCGTAGGAGAACCCGAGATTCAGGTAGGCCAACGGCAGCACGACGCCACGGGGCAATTTCACCGATGGAGCGCGGACTCCGGTGATCTTCGCGAGCATCTCGAACACTTCGCGCAGCGTCAGGTTTCTGTTGCCGAGGATATAGCGTTCGCCGGCACGGCCTCGCTCCATGGCGAGGAGATGTCCGGCGGCGACGTCGTCCACGTCGATGAGGTTCATGCCGGTTTCGATGTAGGCCCACATGCGGCCTTTCATGAAATCCACGATCACCTGGCCCGTCGGAGTCGGTTTGACGTCTCCTTCGCCGACAGGCGCGCTGGGGTTGACGATAACCACCGGCAGCCCTTGGCGAGCGAACGTGAGCGCCTCCTGTTCGGCCAGGTACTTGGACCGCTTGTAATGGCCCGCCATCTGGTCGAGCGAGACCGGCGTGTCCTCCGTGCCCATCCCGCCGCCGCGCGGCAACCCGATGGCGCCGATGGTGCTGGTATAGACGATGCGTTCGGTTCCGACCTCGCGGGCCGCCTCCAGCAGGTTACGGGTGCCCGCGACGTTGACCTCGTAAAAGATCGAGGGGTCCTTGGCCCAGAGCGCATAATGGGCGGCGACGTGATAGAGCCGCTGGCAGCCGGACAAGGCGCGGCGGAGGGACTCCCGGTCCCGCAGGTCGCCGTACGCGTGTTCCAGCTTGAATCGGCTGAGGTTGGTGAAGTCGCTCCCGCGTCTGGCCAGGACCCGGACTTCGACGCCGGCCGCCAGCAGCGCGCGGACCACGGCCGCCCCCACGAATCCGGTCGCCCCGGTGACGAGAACTTTCATAAATGCGTGAAGCGTGAAACGTGAAGCGTGAAGCGTCTGGATCGGGAGTAATTGTCGAGATGAGTGATTATGCGCTTCACGAGATACGTGTCACGAACGAGGGTCAATTCTTCCGCGCCGTGATATATCGCGCGATTTCCCGCAGCGGCTCGGCGGACGGACCGAGAGAAGCCAGCCGCTCGGTCGCGCGTTCGACGCATTCGTTGGCCAACGCGAGGGCGCCCTCGACGCCGTAAAAGGTAGGATATGTCTTCTTGCCGCGTTGGGCGTCGGTGTTGGGATTCTTGCCGAGTTCCTCGCGAGTGCCCGTCACGTTCAATACGTCGTCGGCGATCTGAAACGCCAATCCGATATCCTCGGCGTACGCGGTCAGGTCGTCGAGTTGGGCCGGTGTCGCGGCCGCGGCGATGGCGCCCATGCGCACGGCGGCGCGGATGAGCATGCCGGTCTTATGCTTGTGGATCGACCGCAGCGTCGCCAGGTCGATGTCCCTGTTTTCCGCCTGGATGTCCAGCACCTGGCCGCCGACCATGCCGAGGTTGCCCGCTCCGAGCGCCAATTCGTGGATCAACCGGACCTGCCGGGCCGGATCGAGCCCGTCGCCCGGATCCGGGCGGCTGCAGAGATCGAACGCCAGCGTCAGCAGCGCGTCGCCCGCCAGGATCGCCATGGCCTCGCCGTAGACTTTGTGGTTCGTCGGTTTCCCGCGCCGATAGTCGTCGTTGTCCATGGCGGGCAGATCGTCATGAATCAGAGAATAGGTGTGGATCAATTCCAGGGAAGAGGCGATCCGAAGAACGGCGGCGGGCGGATCGCCGACGGCCTCAGCGGCCGCGATCGAGAGAATCGGGCGGATGCGCTTTCCTCCCGCGAACACGCTGTACCGCATGCTTTCGTGAAGGGTCCTGGGCTCGGTCTGCGCGCCGGGGAGGACGGAATCGAGGAACCGATCGATTTCCTCGCGCTTCCGCTCGAGGTAGTGCCGGATGTCCATGTGCCGTGGAGCCTGCCGTGCGAGTCAATGACGGTGAGACCGGCCCGCCGGTGGAATGCGTATCATCCATCCTGGGCGGACGTTCGGGCGGTGTGAGGGTAGCAAATGGCTGAGAGGCTGTCAAACGAACGAGCGGGCGAGAAGCTCGAGGCGAGCGGCAAGAGGCTGCTCCCGCTTGCTCTCTCCTCGCGCCCCTTGCCTGCGGACTGCGCTTGTTATTTCGGGGATGCCTTCGGTATACTGCGCCGCCATGAGCATTCGCAAGGCAGGCGGAGAATGGGAGCCTCTCCTGCTGGGGATTCAGCCGCGTTCCTGCAAGGTCTGTCACCAAGGTCTCTACCGCGACAAGACGCTGTTCCGCGGCGGCTGGTCGAGGTGCACGGTCTGCGACGAGTTCGTCCACTACAGTTGTCTCGCCAGCGGCAAGGTGAAGTTTCTCAAGATGCGGCCGCGGGTCTGCAAGCTCTGTCGGGCGGCGCAGGAGGACGGGGCACCCCACGCGTCCTCCGGCGCGATCGATGAAAAGGCTCGAGTCGCCGTTGGATCATGATGTCTGCGGCGGATCATGGACGAGCGCCGTCCCGCCCGGAATGGCATACGTTTTTCGCTGCGGCGGTCCGGTTCGTCATCGCTCCTTTGATCCTGCTGTCCAGCGGGTTTTTCACCGCCAGTTTCCTGCTTAGCGGTCACTACACCTGGCCGCGGACCAGCCGGGTCATGGTGCTGACCATTACGGTCATCGTGCTCGCCTACGAGTTCGTCTACCAAGAGCAGCGGTCGCGGTCGGCTGCGCCGGAGCACGCCCTGAGCGCCGTGCTTTACTCGTGCGTCATTCCCTATGCGGCCGGGGTCCTGCTCCTGTTGGGGTTGACCCGGTTCGCCGGCTGAAACGCCGGTGAACGAACGGAAAAGCTCTTCCGTGACCCGAACGCTTGGTCGTTCGTCGCTCAGTCACGAATCACGCGGTCGCTCTCCCGTTGCGCAGTGAGTCTTCCCGATGGCTCCCACGTTCAAAAGCGGCGCATTCATGCAACAATGTTTCGCCGTGCACCCGCTTTGCCTGTCGCTCAAACGTCTTGAGAAGCGGGAATGCCTCGTTCTGGCCTGCGAATCGTGCAACATGGTCCACCGATTGACGGTCAGCGTCGTGACCGTGCGCGCGTCGGCGGTGAGCCAGACAGCCGACAACCTGCGGGCTCGGGAGGAACGCCTCCCCGTCGACTGCCTGGCCGCTTGCGCCTCCGCGCATCCGGCGTCGCTGGCGGTCCGTGAGATGAACGTCCTCCAGGATTCGGTCGGTCTGCGGTGCGGGGCATGTCGCCGGCTGTACGATCTCAGCGTCTCCGCCTTTGAGACCCAGCAGCGATGAGCGGGAAACAAGTCGAGAAAGAAACGGGCAAGTCCCTTCGATTCACGGCCGAAGAAGTGGAGTTGATCGCCGACGAACACTTTTTCCGCGCCAAGGCCGAGATCACACGCAAGGTGCGGGCGTTGCTCGGAGCGGTGCACGAGGAACTGCAGGCGGAAATGGCCAAGGCCTCACTGCTGGCTCCGCCTGGGTTCGATCCGCGCAAGTGCCAGTTCGTCAAGGGCGAACACCTGGAGGACTTTCCGTATCAATACCTGGATTACCCCAAGCATTTCGTCGGCAGCGAGAAATTTACCTTCCGTTCGCTGTTTTGGTGGGGTCACCACTTCGCCTTTGCCTTGATCCTGGAGGGCGGAGCGTTGAGACAGTATAAACGGAACCTCCTCGATCGGTTTCATCGCGTCGCGGGGCAGGATCTCCATCTTTCGCTGGCGCCGACCCTATGGGAATGGAAGCGCGGGGAGGGCTATACGCTTCCCATCACTCATGACCGGAAGGCCCGCGTGGCGGCCGCGCTGGCCGAGCGGTCGTTCTTCAAGATCCTCCGTTTCGTTCCTCCCGACGATCCCGCCGTTGCGCAAGGGATGCTCCCCCGGGTCGGATGCGAGACCTTTCAGGCGATCCTCCCGATCGTCTCATCCTGATCCCCGACGCTTCCGTGGACGTCCGCCGCGTCCTCGGCTAGACTGGGCGCATGGAAGCGGGATTCGGTCTCCGGTTGCTCGTGACCGTCGTCACCGAGGCGGGTGGAGTCGCGCTTCCTCGGAGGCGAGGCGGTCCGCCGATCCAGGCGGAATTGTCATCCTTCCGGCGAGTTGGGTAGACTGGGCCTTCATCGACGAGCATCAACCCTTAGCAGGATGTTGAAAAAGTCCGCCAGCTTTGTTGGGGTACCCATTGCTCTTGTAGCGCAATGGGTCTGACGCTCAGAGGCTCAACGTCTTGGACCCGTTGCAGCAAGAAGAGCAACGGGTGCCCCGAGTACGCCTCGCCTCTTCGCTCGCTGCGGCCCGGGTACCCGCCTGGCGGGTGCGACGGCCTTTTTGAACATCCTGCGGGCTATTCTGATTCTGTTAGTCATCGGCCGGAGTCCTGCGGTTCGATGGCGCCGACATAGTTTTTCAACAACCTGTTAGGAGAAGGAGGTGCACGTGAAAGACGAGGCGGTGCGCGGTGGATTCGGACTCGTGGTCATGGCGGGCTTTCTGCTGCTGGCCGGTTGCGCCGGTACGGGAGAAGTCGTGAATCTCGACGTGCGATTCAAGCCCACGGACGTGCAGCCGGTCGATACTCAGCCGCTGAAGATCGTCGTGGAGACGTTCGAGGACAAGCGGGCGGACAAGAGCAAACTGGGGCTTCGGACGCATCTCTGGGGCGGGGTGACCTATTTCAACGTCCCGGGGGGCAGGCCGGGAGAAGTCGCGGCGCAGGCGCTGGCGGACTATCTCAGACTGCGGGGCTGGAAGGTCGGCGTCAGGACGCCGGGCGTGACGACCGCCGAAGGCGAGCCGGACATTCTCCTCACCGGACAAGTCATGGAGTTCTCCGCCAACGCCAAGAGTCGCTTTTTCTCCACGGCTGTCAACACGGGAACCAGGTTCGTCATCCGCGCGCGCAACGCCGTCGACGGCAGCACGACCACGATGAACCTGGACGGGTCCCGCTCCGAGACCGTCTTCTGGTTCGATCCGGAGGATGTCCAACGCCTCCTGAACGAGACGCTGAAAGAAAGCTTGGATCGCCTCATGGCGGACACGAAGATCGAGAACGGGGCCTGGCGGTTGAAATAACGACGTCGCGAGACGGGACGACAAGGAGAGTCGAGCCGGTGCGTGAACGGCGCTGGGAAACCCGTTCGAAACTGACGTTCGGCGAAGTGCTGGAGGTCGGAGAACGACTGGCGGCGCTGGGGCTAAAGCCGGCGACGCCGGCCAAGGACGTGATTTGCTACATCGAAGAATGGGTGGTCGATTCGCCCGAAGACTTCGACCGGCTGGACCCGTGGTCGACCGAAGACGCGACGCTTGTTCACGTGCGGGAAGGATGGCAGGGAGACTTTTTCCTCCTGGCCGGGGGGTACCACACAGTCTATCAGCGATTCCAGGAGGTCGGCACGTACTGTTCGATCAGCCATCCCTGGAAGATCCGAGAACCGCTGGAGTTGCATCACCGGCGAAGCATGTTCTGGCTGGGATTCCGCCACCTGCACGCGTTCATCCGGGTCCGTCTGAACACGGCCGAAGTGGTCACGCCGGGCGAGACCCGAGCGGACGACCGGCGCGAGCAATGGATCGAGGAGCGGCGCGCGGCCTTCCTGGAAGCCATTACGCTCCTCGACCTCCCGATCCGCACGGCGGTCGAAAAGAGCGGCGTCGTGCTGCAGGTCGCGGATCAGGCCGTTCCGTTCTTTTGCTCCTGGCCCGACGCGTTCGGGCCCTGCCAGTTCGAATACAACACGGCCGACCCGTACGAGTTTCTTGTGCCCGCCAGCAAGCTGGCCGCGACGCACGGTGGCGAGCCGGCCGGCGTCCGCGCCTATCTGACCGGTTTCTCGGAAGAGGCCTTGCAGGAATTTGAGGCGGTCCTGCCAGGCGTTCGTTTGGCCTATCGCTGCTCCGCCCATTGTCCCCTGGACGAGGTGCCGGAAGTGCTCGACGCGATCCGGCCGCACGGCCGTCTCTATGCCACCTTGTGCGAGTTCCCAACCCAGGAACTGCTGCCTGAGGGGGAGGACGCGTCGGCCATCGTCGGCCTGGTGGGGACCGACGCCGGGTTTCAGATGGAAGTCCGTCTGAACCGGGCACCGTTGGGGGAAGAACTCATGCCCGGCTGGCTGGAACGGCTGTTGGGCATGCCTGTCACGTACGCGCCGCTCCCGCCCTTTGCCTGAGAACGATGTCGACTTTCTTGCTCGGTCGTCCGCCGTCTTGCGCGTTCTGCTATCCTTACCCATATCCGTGCCCAACGATTCCGGCTTGAAACGCCCTTGATACTTCCCGCCGCCAAGGTCCGCGCCGCGCTCGCGAAGCCGCTCCTGCCCGTCGTGTTCTTCTTTGCCGGAGTGACCTACGACACCGTGACGCTGACCCGCATCGACCGGCTGCTCGACAATTTGATTCTGCTGCTGTATCTCGCGCTGCTCGGATTTCTGATCGTGCTGGTCGGGCGCGTCGGGATGAGCAGGGATCTGGACGGGGCGGGCGTCCCCGGCTGGCATCTCCCCGGCGTGGTCCTCCGCGCCAGGCCTTATTATCCGATGGCGATTCAATTTCTCCTCGGAGGATTGTTCAGCGCCTATACGATCTTCTACTCGCGGAGCGCCTCGCTGACCGGCACCGCGGTGTTTTTCGGCCTGCTGGTCGCGTTGCTGGTCGCGAACGAATTCCTGCGCGACCGGCTCGCGAACCTGCGGCTGCTGGTGAGCTTGTACGCGCTCGTCTGCTTCGGGTTCTTCACGTTTTTTTTGCCCGTCGTCACGGGGATGATGAACACGTTCGTGTTCCTACTCGGCGCCGTGCTCTCCGGACTCGTGACGCTGCGCGTCGTGGCGCTGGTCTATCGAGACAACCCGCAGGGCAACGCACGCGACACGGTGATCAGCGGCCTGCCGGCCCTCGCGCTGATCGGGGTCCTGGTGGGGTTTTATTTTCTGAACTGGATTCCGCCGGTCCCGCTCTCGATGAAGTTCGGCGGGATGTACCACAGAGTGGCGAAGGTCGCCGACGCATACGAGCTGTCTTTTGAGAGGGGTCCCTGGTATGAAATCTGGAAGCGGTCGGACAACCCCTTCCGCGGAGAGGACCCGGCCTACTGCTTTACCGCCGTTTTTGCGCCGGTCGATCTCAAGACGACGATCTATCATCACTGGCAATATCGCCTGACCGGCGACAAAGGCAAGCGATCGTTTATGACCGCGGACCGTATCCCGATCACGATCTCCGGCGGCCGCGAAGCGGGGTACCGCGCCTATACCGTCAAACAGCGCCTGGCACCGGGAGAGTGGCGGGTTGACGTGGAAACCGCGGACGGCCGAATCATCGGACGAGTCAATTTCCGCGTGGAGCCGGCTACGGGAGAAGCGCCGGCATTGAAGACCATAACGTACTAGGCGGTCAATGGCCCTTCGGGTCACCATGCAGGAGGGACATCATGAATGGGCGAAAGGCATGAGGCATGAAGCAAGGGGCAAGGGGTTCAACTCCTAACCCCTAGCCTCGGGCCTCTCGACTCGGATCTATTTTCGGAACAGCTCTGGGCTATTCGCTATCAGCTATTCGCTGTCCCCTTTCCCCTGAAAATACTTCCATTTTGGCGCCGAGGCGAGTACGTAACCCTTTTGTAGGGAGGCTTACGCTTACGTAGTGTTGTGCGGTTTGACTCGAATTGTTACCGTCACCATCACTATCAACAGCGCGTCCTCAGGTTATGAACACCAACGGGCCGCTTCCTCCTGGTTCCTTCCTGTCCCGGATTCACGACCGTGATCGAGTCGTTGGGCGCTGGGCATCGTCGCTTCGAAAGATTCGCGCTCGTTCTTCCCATTCATCCATCGGTGCCATGAAGGGCCTGTCATAGGGGGGATTGCAAAATGAGAACCGTGGGCGACATAAAGGGTTCTTTTCCTGTCATGACACAGAACGGCCGGTTGCCGCGCGAGGCCAGGAGCCCCGGAATTCTGGTGCTCGCTTCGACGATGAAAATCTTGTATGTCAATCGCCGGGCTTGGGAACTTGCGGGCCTGGCCGGTCAGGTCGGACCGTGGGACTCGACCGATCATGCGCTTCCTCCGGTCCTCGCCGAGGTCTGTGCGATCGTGCGAACCGCCCTGGAAGCCCGGGCCGAGTCGGGCCAGCCCGATCAATTCGAATACAAGCGGGTGATCGGCGAATTCGGGCGGCGTGTTCAGATTCACGGGTTCGGACTGCCGAATCGGCTTTCTTTCCTGCAGTCGCGCATCGTCATTGTGCTGGATGAACTCAACGACGTGCCGTCCCATCACGGCGACAACGGGGATCACTTTGTCGACCAACCCATGCCCATGCGGGACGTGGCGTAACTCCGGCGGTTGAACAGGCCGTTCTCCGTTCTAGTCGGCTTCCGTTCCGGAACAGGCCTCAGGAGCCCTTCGGCCTTATCCCGAGCAACGGGTGATGGCGCTCCGTTGCGCCGAGACGAACGTCTTCGCCCCTGCTGCTTGCCGCGTGCAATCCACTCGCTCGGCGGTCTCGGTCGCGGCTTCCTCGGAACCGGCCGAGCCGTCGCCTATGTTTGAGCGGAAGCGAGGAGGAACCGAACCCCGGCCAGATAGAGACTCTCGCCTTCCTCGACGGGAATTGGTTTGGTCCAGCGGACTTCGGCGAGCGTCGGGGCCGTGGTACCGGCCGGCGTCGGCACGCGGATTTCCAGGATCTGTCGTTCCCGTGTGGGATGACCCACGAGCAACAACATGCCGCCGGAACTGACGTTGATCGAGAGCGCGTCGCCTTGCAGGTACCTGACGGAACCGGGATCGCTCGTGTCGGTCAAAAAATAGGAACAGGGCGTCACAAACGCGCCGCGCGGCCAATGTCGTCGATGCGGCGAAGAAGACATCTCGACTGTATCGCGATTCGTGTCCGAGCCGATCATGAACCCTCGAGTCTGCTTCGGCCTCCTCGTGCCGGGCCGAGTGGTTCCTCCGTGGCTGCGTATAGTACCAATTATGAATCTGTCGGTCTACACCTAAGGCGTGCTGCGTGAGTCAAACGCATGACAGAGACAGAAGCGCGTCTCGTACACGAGCGTGTCGGAGGCATCCGGCCGGCGATCACGCGCTTTTGGGAACGGCGTGCTTGGTCGTATGCTGGAAAACGCACTTGGGGCACGTATAATGGATGAACTTCCCTCCGCCGACGAGGCGCTTTTGCATGGGGACCTTGCACCAGGTGCAAAGCCGATCGGGAAGATCGGCGGGCGAGGCGGTCGGCTCGACCGGCTGGTCGGATTGTGCTTCGGCCATGTTAAGCATTCTCGCGAAGGGTTCGAGAATTTGTCAACGACCGATACCGGCAAAATCTGGACATGGTCCGGGCACTGCTTTATAGTGCCGCCCCATATGCGGCCGCTCGCCGAGCGCACGAGCTGGACCGCGTTCTGTCTCGTCCAAGGACCTGGGGTGATGAAGCCGCGAACGGTCAAGGAGTTTTTCGACGTGCTGCCGGGCAAGTTCGACGCCGAAGCGGCGGAGGGGCTGGCGGCAGTCTATCAGTTCGACTTGAGCGGACCCCAGGGCGGACAATACTACGTGGAGATTCAGGATGGCGCCTGCGCGGTCAGCCAGGGCGTCCACCCCGAGCCGCACGTCGTCTTCTCCATGTCCGGTAAAGACTGTCTTCAGATCTTGAACGGCCAGCTTGACGGAGCTTCGGTCGCCATGTCCGGACGCTTGCGGATCACCGGCGACATCGGCTTGGCGCTCCATCTCAGGGCCTTGTTTCCTACCGTGCGTTAGCCGCTTTCAACGAAGGGCCGGTGTAGGAATTTCCCCCGGTTGGAGGGATCGTCCGTTCCCGCTCGTGTCCGACAGTTCCTCCTCCAGCCTCCGTGGGAAGCGCTCCTCCAGGATCAGGTACAGCGTCGGAATCAGGAACAGCGTCAGAACGGTCGAGACACTGAGGCCGCCGACGACGGCGCGGGCCAGCGGTGCGTTGGTTTCGCCGCCGGTGCCGAATCCGATGGCCATCGGCATGAGGCCGAAGACCGTCGCCAGCGAGGTCATGAGGATCGGCCGCAACCTGGTGCGGGCGGCGAGGAGAACCGCGTCGTGCAACGGGACGCCGCGCCGGCGGAGGACGTTGGTGTAGTCCACCAGCAGGACCCCGTTCGAGACCACGATGCCCAGCATCATGATGACCCCCATCATGGAGGTGGTGGACAGCGTGGTATTGGTGAGGAACAGGATCAGGATGACTCCGGGGAAGCCCATCGGGACGGAGAACATGATGATGAAGGGATCGAGCAAAGATTTGAACTGGGCGGCCATCACCATATAGACCAGGATCAGCGCCAAGGCGCTCGCGAAAATCAGACCTTCGAACGTTTCCCGTTGCTGTTGGATCTGTCCGGCCAGCCGGATGCTGAAGCCCGGCGGCAATTGCAGCGCGGCGAAGGCGGTCTCCAGATCGGCGGCGATCGAGCCGAGGTCGCGGTTGACCGGGTTGGCCGTGATGTGCACGACCCGCTGGAAGTATTTGCGGTCGATCTTCACGGGCCCCGCGTTGAGCTTCAGCGACGCCACGTTCTTCAGCAGAACCGGTTCGCCGTTCTTGGTCGTCAGGACGATGTTCTCCAGATCGGTCAGGTCCTTCCGGTATTCTTCGGCGAGCCAGGCGCTGATATAGTACTCGTTGCCGTTTTGCGGATCGGTGTAGATGATCGGGTCCGTCTGGCCGTTTCCGTTCAAGGAGAACAGCACGGCGTTCGCCACGTCGGTCTCGCTGATGCCGAGCAGCGCGGCCTTCTCCCGGTCGACGAGGACGTTCACTTCGGGATAGTTTTCCTCCCGGCTGACTTCGATATCCGCGAGACCGGGCGTTTGATGCATGATCGCTTCGACCTGCCGGATGACCTCCCGCGCCTTGTCCAGCTCATAGCCGTAGATTTCCACGTCCACGGCCTTCTGCGATCCGAAACTGGTCACCCGCTTCACCAGCCCGCCCGGGTCGAAAAACATCGCGACGCCGGGAAAGAGCGCCAACACCTTGGGCCGCACGTCGTTCATGATCTGGATCTGGTTCCGTTTCCGCTTGTCCGGGGGCTTCAGATAGACCTGGATGATCGATGTATGCGGACCGGTGTTGGGGTTGAAGAGCGACGATCGACCCTGCGCCAGCACGCCGGTGCTGGACACGATGGTCTCCAATTCCTCGGGCGGGATGTTTTCCCGCAGGACCCGTTCGACCTCCGCCACCTGCCGCTCCGTCTTCTCGACCCGTTGTCCCACCGGCGCGCGCAGCACGATCCGAAACTGGCTCTCGTCCGTCACGGGAAGAAATTCGGTCCCGATAAAGGGAAGCAAGGCCAGCGAACCGGCGAACAACAGGACGATCGTGACGATCAGCGTGCGACGATGCGCCAGGACCCAGCGCAAGGTCCGTTCATAGCCCTGATCCAACGCTTCGTACCGGCTGCGGCTCCAGTCCATGACGCGGACGAACCACGCCGGCATCGCGCGGTGCGCCTCGTGCTCCGGCTTGAGGAATTTGTAGCAGAGCGCGGGGGTCACGGTCCGCGAGACGAAGAACGAGGTGAACAGCGCGATGGCGATCGTCAACGTGAGGGGAATCAGGAGCAGCTTGGCGATGCCCACGACGAAAAAAATGGGAAGGAAGACGACGACGGTCGTGACGGTCGACGCGAAAATCGGCATGGCCACTTCACGGGCCGCGTCGAGAATGGCTTCCCAGCGGCGTTGATTGGCGTTGAGGTGGCGCTGAATGTTCTCCAGTTCCACGATCGAGTCGTCCACGAGACGACCGACGCCCAACGCGAGCCCGCCCAACGTGAAGACATTGAGCGTCTGGCCCGTAAAGTAGAGCACGATGAACGTCACCATGATGGAGAGCGGGATGGCGACGGAGATGATGAGCGTGCTGGTCAGGTTGCGCAAGAAGACGAGGATCACGGCCGCGGCGAGCACGGACCCGTGCAGGGCCTGTTCGCCGAGATTCTTGATCGATTGCCGGATGTACACGGACTGATCGAACGAGATACCCAGCTTCACCCCGGGCGGAATGCCGACCATCTTCGGGATCGCCCGCCGGAGCGCGTCCACGACTTCGACCGTGTTGGCGACCGGCTGCTTGTTCACGCGGAGATAGACCGACCGCTGGCCGTCCGTGCGCACGATGTTGGTTTGAATGTCCGACGAGTCCGTGACGACGCCGAGATCGCGCACCCGCACCGGATTTCCCTGCTGGTTCACTTTGACGACGACGTCCGCAATCGGCTCGACGGTCTTGAACTGATTGTTGGTGAAGACGTTATAGTCCAGATTGCCCGCTTTGATATCGCCCGACGGCAGGATGAGATTCGCCGCCTTGACGGCCTTGACCACGTCCAGGATCGACAACCCCCTGGCCTGCAAGAGGGCCGGGTCAAGATTGATGTTGATCTGGCGGATCTTGCCGCCCTCGACCGTCGCCGCGGCGACGTTGGCGATCTGTTCGATCTGCGGGGCGATGGTGTTATAGGCCAGGTCATACAGCGCGCGCTCGTCCAGGTTGCCGCCGGAGACCGTCACGAGCGCCACGGGGATGTTGGACACGTCGAACTTGACGATGAACGGCTGCAGAATGCCGGGTGGAAGCTGGTTCAAAATCTGGGTGACGCGCTGCATCACTTCCATCTGGCCGACGTTGATATCGGCCCCCCAGTTGAACCAAATCTGGACCGCCCCGATGCCCTGCTTGGAGAACGATTCCACGTGCTCGACGTTGGAGGCGGAGCTGACGGCTTTCTCGATGGGATAGACGACGCTCTGTTCGATGTCGATCGGCGGCGCGCCTTTATAGATCACGCCGACGAAGGCGACCGGCACCTGGATGTTGGGAAAGAGATCGACCGGTAGGCGTTCCAGCGAGGTCGCGCCCAACACGACCATCGCCAGCGACAGCATCAAGATCCCGACGCGGTTCCTGAGCGCTAGAAGAGTCAGCCACATACAGAAGACGTGACGCGTGACGCGTGAGGCGTAAGGCGTGAAGCGTGAGATGCAATTCTGTCCTTTTTACGTTTCACGTTTTACGTCTCACGTTTCACGGTATCAAGCGGTTTGGTCTGGACCGCGGTGCCGTCCGTGACGAGGTCCTTCCCCGAGACGATGATCTCCTCGTCGCCGGTCAGGCCTTTCGTCACCTCGATGCGGGTCTCGACGCGGCTGCCGACCTCCACCGGCACGCGGCGGGCTTTGCCCTCGCGGACGACGTAGACGTATTGAAGGTCTTCAAGACGGGTCAGCGCGTCCAGCGGAATCTGCACGGCGTTCCGATGCGTGCCGACGATCACTTCGACGCGGGCGAACATGCCGCCTTTAAGCGCGTGATCGGGATTGGGCAGGTCGACCTCCACGGTCATCGTGCGCGTCGCGCGGTTCAACGCCTGGACGACCCGCGTGACGGTGCCCTCGAAGATCCGGTCCGGATACGCCTCGGCCCTGATCTCCGCTTTTTGTCCGATCCGCACCAGCGGGACGTCCTTCTCCACCACCTCGATCAACGTCCGCACGGTCTCGATGTCGTGCAGACTGAGGATTCCCCGCGAAAAGGTGCTGGTGCTGGCGGTCGCCCCGCTGACGTAGGCGCCGGGATCCAAATTCCGCTCGGCCACGTAGCCGGTGAAGGGGGCGCGGATGTAGGAATACGTCAGGTTGGTCTCGGCTTGGGCCAGCGCGACCTCCATCTGCCGGACCTGCGCGCGAAGCGTGTCCGTCTGCGCGACCGCCGCGTCGTAATTGACCTGCGCGTTGTCCAGATCCTGTTGAGAGACGAACTGGTCCTTGATGAGGGCTTGCATGCGGTCGAGGGTCAGCGTGGCGTTGCGGAGGGCGGCCTCCTGTTGCGCGACCCGCGCGCGGGCCGCGGCCAGGTTGGCCTTGGCCTGGTTGACCGCGTGAACGAAGTCGGTGTGGTCGATTTCGACCAGCAACTGATTGGCCTTGACGAAATCGCCCTTGTCCACGTGCATCTTGGCGATATAGCCGTCCACGCGTGAAAACAGGTTCACCACCTGATTGGGCGTGAGATCCGCCGTGTAGGTGAGCCGCACGTCCAAATCCTGCCGGATCGGCGTGATCGTCCCGACCGTGATCACGCGGCCCTTCCGTCCGTCGCCCTTTGCGCTGCTGCTGCTCAGACGGAAGACGACCAGCACCGCGACGACCGCGATCAGCAGCCCCGCGAGGGTCAGGATCGGATGTTGCCTGATACGATTCATGGCAGCCTGCGACGAGGCGTCCTGCCGTTTGATCGGCGGGCCCGCAGCCCGTCGAGAAACAAGGTCACGTAGGTGGAGACGATCTCGTCGTGCGGGCGCTGCATGGGAACATGGAAGATCTCATGCAGCAGCCGATGGTACACGATCATGCCGATGAACGCTCGTGCGGCCAGAAGCGGATCCACGTTGCGGAACTCGCCGTCCCTGATCCGTTGCCTGATGTATCCCGCCAGGTAGTCGTAAAAGACGCGATGGTGCTTGCTGAAAAACATGTCCGACAGCTCGTGTCCCTCCAGCGCGCTGAAGAGCAGCAGGCGCATCAAGGTCGGATCGGCGCCGGGCCGGATGCGGTAGCCGGCGATCAGCGTAAAGACCCTGGCATCGTCGCGCTTCCGCGCCGCCTCATCCACCGCCTCGAGCAACTCGGAGAGACTCGCCTTCTCGGCCAGGATCGCGGCATAGAGCGCGCGCTTGGTCGGGAAGTACTTGAACACCAGCGCTTCGCTCACCCCGGCGGCCTTGGCGATCTCTTTGGTGGTCGTCCCCTTGAAGCCCTTGGCGGCGAAGAGCGACGTCGCGGCGGCGATGAGGCTGGCCTGCCGTTCCTGACCCGAAGGGCGCAAGGCCGCGAGACGTGCGTGTCTGGGCATGTAATGTCGGTGAGTAAGTGTTTACTCACCGCATGCTATCACAGGGATCGCGAGCGGAACAAGCAGCGGCACGATCGGATGCAGCCGAAATCGTGGAGAGAGCGGGGGCGCAGACGAGGAGATGGAGCGGAGGTTATTGGCGCAGTTTCGCCCAGGCCTTCTGGTATTCCTCGAAGGAGTCCACTTCCATCCAACCCTTGAAGATGGGGACGCAATTGACCGTGTGGCCGGTGTCGATGAGTTCTTGAATCAGGTCGGTGAACGAGGCTTTGAGGAAGCTGCCGGCCTCGTGGAAGCCCTTGGACCGGTACGTGACCGACGCCCGGCGGTAGCACTCGGTGAAGGCTTTGATGCCGTTCTCCGAGAACATCGCCATCCCGATGAACTCGGCATGCGCCTGGTCGGGCGGCAAGTGCTGGCCGATTTTGACGACGCGATTCTGTTCGTCCGGCATGACGTAGCGAAACAGGTAGCTCTTCCCCGGCGGATCCTGCAGCATCACCAGGTCCGGGTTGAGGTGGATCGGCGGCCCTCCCCGCTGCTTCTCGTCATGCCAGGCCAAGTCCACCACCAGCGTGATGTCCGCCGGGCTCTTGAGGAGTTTCTCCAGCACCGCGGTTTCAAAAATGATGTCGCCGTACAGAATGATCGTCCGGCCCTTCATCTCGTTCTCGGCGCAGAAGAGCGAATGGAGTTCGCCGGTCTCTTCATATCGATCGTTGTCGTAATACCGGATGTTGGGCAGGGTGATGGCTTCCTTCTTGTATCCCCTGATCAGGGCGATGTCCTTGATGTTGCACTCGTTCAGCGCGGCGACCTGCCGTTCGAGAATGGTCTTGCCTTTGATGTCCAGGAGGCACTTGGGCTTGTCCTCGATCAGCGGCAGCAACTGCTTCTCGAAGCCGGCCGCCGCGATGACGGCGGTGATCTTCTCGCCGCCGACCGGCAGGAAGCGCCGCTCGTCCTCTTCCATCTGCGGCACGCCGACGATGTCGTAAACTTCCTTGAGCTTGACGATGCGGTCGTTGACCGATCCGGGCCTGGTGTCCCGTTTGATGATGTCGAGCGTGTCCCGCATGGCTTTGATGCCGGCCCGAACCAGTTGGTTGGCGTAGATCACGATCTTGAAGCCGGCGTCTTCGAGTTCGGCGGCGGTCACCTGATCGAAGATCGTCGGCACGACGACCAGCGGGACGCGGCCGGACCAGGCTTTCGCGACCGCTTTGAGTTCGTCGAAGGTCGGCGACTTCGAGTGGATGAGCACCGCGTCGGCCCCCGCTTCCGCGTAAGCCTCGGCCCGCTTCAGCGCTTCCTCCCGTCCCCAACCGGCGATCAGTGCTTCGGTCCTGGCGATCACCGCGAAATCCGGCACCGTCTGCGCGGCCTTGGCGGCCTTGATCTTTCCACAGTGCTCCTCGATAGGAACCAGTTCACGGCGGACGCCGGCGTAGAAGCTGCACCGTTTGGGGTACACGTTGTCCTCGATGCAGATGGCCGCCACGCCGGCCCGTTCCCGGTCGGTGACGGTCCGCATCACGTTCAGCGCGTTTCCGTAGCCCGTGTCGCAGTCGGCGATGATCGGAATGGTGACGGCCTCGGCGATATGACGCTCGACCTCGAGCTGCTCGGTCGAGGTGATGAAGCTCGCGTCGGGGAGGCACTTAAGGGAGGCGGAGATGGCGAACCCGCTGGCCCAGATGGCGTCGAAGCCCGCCTGTTCGATCAGCTTCGCGCTGAGGGCGTCGTGGGCGCCGACGGCTTTGATGATACCCGGACGTTGCAAGAGGCGGCGGAGCTTCGTCGCGTTGTGCATGGGGCCGCATCTTGCGAAAACGCTCGCCGCTTGTCAATGAAAAGTTTCGCCCGGCCGGCGCTGCGGCGCGCGCCTCTCACTGCGCGGTGGCGGAAGCGCCTTCGGTGAAGGATGAACGCAGCGACTGGCTCTCGAAGAAAATAATGCCTTGATTCTCCCGCCCCCGGTAGCGGAGCGTGACTTCGGTCGTCGGTCCGCTCCAGGAGTAGAGCTGCACGGCGCCGGCCGCGATCTGACCAGGTGTCCGGTCCAGCGGACCGTACTGGGATTCGAGGTACGCCATGATTCGGTCGTGCTCGGCCTGGCCATGGTAGCGGACCGTGACGCGGGCGAATTTTCCGTCCACGGTCGTAAACCGCATCGAGTCCACCGGGGCCCCGCCAAGCGGCGGCGTCCCCGATTTCAATTCGTAGGTCTGGAACCGCCCGCTTTCTTCGACTTTCACGAACGTGGCCGTTTCCGAGAATGTCGCGCCCCAGGGGATGCCTTCGAACCCTTTGGGGTCGTTGGTCATGGGCACGGCGCCGGCCGGTGATTCGAGAAGGAGGGACGCCAGCCCGACGAGGAAAAGGAACAGGGGGCCGGTTGTCCGTGAGCGTGCCGCCTGGGCGAGGGCCGTGTCCGCTCGAGTGAAAGGTCGCGGAATCGACAAGGTATTCATGACCCCACCTCCGTCCGTTGCGGAATGAAAATAATGAAGAAGACAAGCCCCCGCGTGTCTTCGCGACAATCGATCAAAACGTCGCGCCGCCGAGATCGGGGATCGGCATCATGCCTTCGGCGAAGGAGGGGGCAAGGGCACGGCTTTCAAAGAAAATGACCCCCAGGTCCCGTCGCTTATTATAGGTCAGGCTGATCTGACTTTCCTCGCCCTGCCACGCGTACTCTTGAAACGCGCCGCCGGCGATTTGTCCCGGCGACGCATCGAGAGGGCCGAACTTCGCCTGGAGATAGCCGACGACTTTCCGGTGGGTGTCGCTTCCGTGATACTTGACGATGACCCTTGCAAACTTCCCGTCGACGGTCATGAACCGCATGGAGTCCACTGGGGCGGGGCCTAGAGGCGGGGGCCCGCCCTTGAGCTCATAGCCCTTGATGCGCCCTGCTTCTTCGGCGACCACAAAGTTCGCGGTCTCGGAGAAGGCGGCGCCCCAGGGGATGCCTTCGAACCCTTTGGGGTCATTGGTCATGGGCACGGCGCCGGCCGGTGATGCAGTGAGGAGGAGAAATCCGGCGAAGCAGAACCGGATCCGTAAGCCGGCCGTGTATGGAGGCCGGGCTTGGCCGCAGGGTGTGAACAGGCGCTTGACGAGGCGACGAGTCAATGAAGCGTCCATATCTGCCCCCTGTCGTTGGGTTTTCCCGCGCTTCGGAACAGGCTTCAGAAGCCCGGCATCGGTTCCGCCGTCAGGCAATTCATTCCCCGGTCTCCGACATCCCTTCGTTGAACCGGGGCGCAAGCGTGCGGCTCTCGAAGAACACGAAGCCGCGCTCGCCGTTCGCCTCATACGTCAGATTGATCTCCGTATCCGTGCCCCGCCAGGTGTATTGCTGGGTCAAGCCGCGCACCATCTGACCCGGAATGCGCTCGATTCGGCCGAAGCGGTTTTGCAGATAGGTCAGCACTTGCTCATGTGTTTTCTGCCCGCGGTAGCGGATCATGACCCGCGCGAACTTCCCCTCGACGGCGGAGAATCGCATGCTGTCGACCGGCGTGTCGCCCAGCGTAGGCGAGCCGTCTTTCAGTTCGTAATCCTGAATCAGCGTGCCGGAGTGGATCAGCTTGAGGTTCGGAAGATTTGCCAGCGGGAGGCCCCAGGGAATGTCATGAAAGCCTTTGGGGTCGTTCACCATCGTGACGACGGCGCGGGCCGGCAGGAGGCTGAACTGCGGGATAAGCCATCCGACGGTGATCAGACTGCAGGTCAGTGCGACGCTGGCGCGAACTTGTCTGACCAGGAACATGCAGCCACGCTCCTGCGTTGCAGCAGCACGCTAGCATGGTCGTGACGGCAACGCAACTGCGCTCGGTTGAGAATGCTCCGGTGCTTGGCTATAATGCGACCCGCTTTGGGGGCGGGTTGACGATGCGGTTTGTACCCCGGTGGCGTGGACGTGATTGAAAGCGATGCGTTCGTTCAGGCGCTCCAGGATAGAGGGGTCAATTTCTTCACCGGTGTGCCGGATTCCATCCTGGGCGGGATCATCGCCGAATTAATGGAGCGGCGCGTCTATGTGCCGGCTGTCCGGGAAGACGAGGCCGTCGCGATGGCGGCCGGCGCCTACATGGCGGGCAGGATTCCGGCCGTGTTGATGCAGAACTCCGGGCTGGGCACTTCGCTGAACACCCTGATGTCGCTCAATCTGATCTACCGTCAACCCTGTATCTTGATCGTCTCGTGGCGGGGCTTCCAAGGGAAAGACGCGCCGGAACACTTGGTCATGGGGCAGACCATGACGCAACTGCTGGACACGGTGCGGATCCCGCATCGGACGCTGTCGGAACAGACGGTCATGGATGATCTGAAGTGGGTGGCGGAGACCTTCATGGAACGGCGTATCCCGGTGGCCCTGCTGATCCAGAAGGGAGTGGTGAAAGGGTTGCAGCCGTGAGAGAACGGGCTGGAATGGCGAGACGCGCGGGAATCCGGAAATGCGGTGGCGCTCCAGTTGCGCGACGGTCGGGGGAACAAGCTGACAATGAGGCCTGAACAGGGGACGTTGATCAGCCGGGCCCAGGCGATCGCGGCGGTGTTGGAGTTGCTCACCGACCAGCCGGTGATTATTTGCAACGGATTTCCGTCACGCGAGGCGTTCAAGATCGCCGATCGTCCGACTCATTTCTATATGATCGGATCGATGGGAGTGGCGCCGGCCATCGGATTGGGCGTGGCCTTGGCGAAACCGAACAAACAGGTCGTGATTTTCGACGGCGACGGGAATGTCCTGATGGGCATGGGCACGTTGGCGACGGTCGCCGCGTTGCGGCCCAAGAACTTTATCCATGTCGTCTTCGACAACGAAGTGTACGGCAGCACGGGCAACCAGCCGACGATCTCGAACGTCGTGCGGCTGGACCTGGTGGCCAAAGCCGCCGGGTATGTGAACGTCGAACGGGTGCGCGAACGCGAAGATCTCGTGTACGAGTTCAAGGACATGCTCGGGAAAGACGGCCCGAGTTTTCTGCTCGTGAAGGTCAACGAGCTGGCGGAGGACGCGGGCCGGGTGATGCTGGAGCCGCCGGAGATCACCAGGCGGTTTATGAAAGCGATAGAATGACGTCATACGTCGATGGTCATTCGTCAAGGGTGAAGCGCGGTCAACAGGTTTGGGCATGGCTCTCGTGGCACGCTTGACGGTTGACCAATGACATTTGACGGAGGTTCGCAGTGATTTTGCTGAATCCCGGTCCCGTCAACGTGTCCGAGCGCGTGCGGCAGGCGCTGCACCGCCCGGATATCTGCCATCGCGAGTCCGAGTTCGTGGAGCTGCTGCGCGGCATCCGCCACAAGCTCCTCAAGGCGTTCGTGCCGGGCGCCGAATCCGAATATGCGGCGATCGTCCTGACCGGATCGGGCACCGCCGCGGTCGAGTCGGCGGTCCTGTCCTCGATTCCGCACGGGAAGCGAGTCCTCGTCATCAACAACGGGGTCTACGGGGAGCGGATTTCCAACATGGTCGGCCTCCACCGCCTCGGTGTCTCCGAGTTTAAGCTGGAGTGGGGGATGCGGCCCGATCCGGAAAAGCTCCGGCTGGCGCTCCGGCAGCATCCCGAGGTGCACGCGGTCGCCATGGTGCACCACGAGACGACGACCGGCTTGATCAACCCGGTCAAAGAGATCGCGGACGTGGTGGACAGCCAGAATCGTGTCTTCATTCTTGATTCCGTGAGCGGCCTGGCGGGCGAGCCGCTGGATATCGCCGGGTCACATATCTATATGGTGGCGGGGACAGCGGGGAAATGCATCCAGGGGTTCCCCGGGGTGTCCTTCGTCTTGGTCCGCCGGGGATTCATGGAGCGGTTGAAGAGCTATCCGAAGCGATCCTGGTACCTGCATCTCATTCATTATTTCGACGAAGACGGTCAAGAAGCCATTCCCTTCACGCCGGCGGTCCAGTTGTATTACGCCTTCGACGAGGCGTTGAATGAACTGCTGGAAGAAGGGGTCGCGAACCGGATTCAACGTTACGGAAAAGCCGCGGCGCTCATCCGCCGGCGGATGAGCGCCCTGGGGATCAAGCCGGTTCTCGCGCCGGAGCTGCAATCCAACACGATCACGTCCTACTATCTCCCCGCCGGCTTGGCCTATCAGACTCTGCACGATCGGCTGAAAGAGCAAGGCTACGTGATTTACGCCGGTCAGGGGCAGCTGGAAAGCAAGATTTTCCGCGTCGCGAACATGGGCGCCCTGACGCCTCAGCAGATCGAAGGGTTTCTCCAAGCCTTCGAGCGCGTTCTGGAGAGCGCGGCCGTCCGCACATGAAAGCCGTCATCCTCGCGGCCGGAGTCGGCAAGCGGCTCTGGACCATTACGCAGCATCGTCCGAAGTGCCTCATCGAATTCGGCGGACGCGCGCTCCTTCTTCGGTACCTGGACACGTTGGCGGGCTTGGGCGTCAGGCGAGCGACGATCGTCGTCGGGTATAAGCGGGAGATGATCCGGGCCGTGGCGGGATCGACCTGTTGCGGCGTGGCCGTTACCTACCTCGTCAACGAGCAGTATCACCGCGGCAGCATCTCGTCTCTGTGGCTGGCCCGGACGGAACTGGACGACGACGCGCTCATCATGGATGCGGACGTGCTGTTTCATCGGGAGATCCTCCGCCGGCTGGTCCACTCGCCGTGGCCCAACGCGTTGCTGATGGACGAGACGGTCAAGCAGCAGGGAGAGGAATGCATGGTCGTGGTGCGCGGCGGGCGGGTGATCGCGCTGACCAAGAAGATGCCGTCGCAGTACGATTACGCGGGGGAGGGCGTGGGGTTCCTGAAAGTCCGACACGGCGACGCGCAACACTTGGTGAACTCGCTCAAGGGTTATGTGGATCGCGACCTGTGGGACATGGAGTACGAAGACGGCCTGCTGCAATTCTTTCAGGACGTGAAGGTGGGGCACGAGAAAATCGGCGGTCTGCCTTGGACCGAGATCGATTTCCCGGAAGATGTCGTGCGGGCGGAACGGGACATCTTGCCGATGCTGGAATAAGGTCCAAGAAAGCCAATGGTCATTGGTCAATAGTCTATGGAGAAAAGAAAGGCCCGCCGCCCATGCCCGATCACCAACCAGTGACCCTTGACCAATGACGGTTTTTACCTGTTGATCCTGGACGGCTTCTCGTATGGGTGAAAGCGCAGTTCAGAAGCGAACGGACGTGCAGGGGCTGACGACGGCGATTCTGGTGACCACGGCGGGCGTGTTCGCCGATGGGAAACGGGGCCTGTCCGAGGGCATCGGTCCGCTGACCAAGGTCGGAGGACTCACGCTGTTTCAGCGCGCGGTCTTGACGCTTGAGCGTGCGGGGGTGAATCAACTGATCGTCCTTGCCGGCCGCGAAGAGGAGGCGCTCAAGCGGGCGTTACGTCGGGGCCCGGCGGTGACCGTTCCGGTGCGGTGGCGGCCGGTGCGCGAGTTTCCGCCCGACGATCCGCGAACCTGGGAGGCGCTGGCCGAGGACGTCAAAGGGTTTTGCCTGATTGCGAGCACGCAGGCGGTCTTTTCCAAAGGACTGATCGAACGGCTGCGCGAGAGGCTGCAGGACGGGGAGGTCACGCTGGTCGTTCTCGACGCCGAAGGCTCGTGGCGACGGGGGAGCCCCGGCAACCCTCCCGTCCGATATGAAGCGGATCGCTTGGTCGCGCTGGCTGCCCCCGATGAACCGACCGAAAGTTGCGTCGCAGCCGATCTCCTGGTTTTGCCGGCCGGCCTGCTCGGCACCGCGCTCCAGCCGAGTCTGTCGTCGAGTTCCCGCTCGAGTCAGGCGGCCGTCTCGAGACCGTCCACGCCCCATCCGATCAGGCGTATTCTGGAGCAGGCCGCCCTCGACGGCCGGGTCAGAGTCATGCCCGCTCAAGCGGGTCCCGGGCAGTGGTATCAGGATGTGCGAGATGCGTCCGGCGTGAAAGCGGCCGAGCAGACCCTCTTCAGCTCCTTGACGGGCGAATTCGAAGGCTTCGTTGATCGCTACTTCAACCGGAAGGTCTCGAAGCTCTTCACCAAGCTGTTTCTCGCGCTGCGGCTCTCCCCCAACGCCGTCACGATCGTCTCCACGGTCATCGGGCTGGCGGCGGCGGCGTGTTTCGCCGTCGGCGGCTACGCGGCCGGCGTGATCGCCGCGCTGCTCTTCCAACTGGCCGCGGTCATCGATTGCTGCGACGGCGAAGTGGCTCGGCTGACCTTCGCCGAGTCGCCGTTCGGCGCCTGGCTGGACATCGCGGCCGACAACGTCGTCCACATGGCGATCTTCGCCGGCATCGCCTGGGGTGCGTATACCCAACACGGCGGAAGCGACGGCGCGTGGATCCCCTTGGTCTTGGGCGCCGCCGCGGTGCTGGGGAACGCCTGCTCGTTCTGGCTCGTGAGCCGCGCGCAGAAGATCCGTTCGACGCGCGGTTGGAACAATCCCGTCCAAGCGGCCTGGTCGGACTTCATGCTCAAGAACGTGGCCAGCCGCGATTTCTCGGTGGTCGTGCTGCTCTTTGCGCTGATCGGCAAGCTTGACTGGTTCTTGTGGCTGGCGGCGATCGGGTCGACGGTGTTCTGGATGATCATGGCGTGGGTCATCCGCCCTTCGCTGGGCTCGCGTGGTTAAACTCTTCCTCCTGCTCCTCGGTCTCCTCGCGCTCGTTGCGCTCGTGTGGCATATCGGGCCTGCTCGAATCTACAACGCGGCGGCCCAGCTCGGTCCCGGCGCCTTGCTCGTCATGCTCCTTCCTTCAGTGTTGATGTATGTACTCGAAGCGTATGGCTGGCGCCTGACGCTCGGGTCCCGTGCGGTTGCCGTGCCGTTCTGGCGATTGCTGGCGATCCGGACGGCCGGCGAGGTCGTGAACATGACCACCCCGACGGCCTACGTCGGCGGCGAGCCGCTCAAGGCGTATTTCCTCAAGCGGTATCGAGTCTCGATGGTGGAGGGGCTTGCGTCGGTCGTGATCGCCAAGACCACGATGACGATCGCGCAGGTGCTGTTCATTCTCCTCGGCGTGGCGCTCGCGTTCTGGCTGCTCGACGGGTCGAGTTCGTCCGGGCAAACCGTGCTGGCGGCTTTCGTGAGCGTCGGCCTGCTCGCGTTCGGCGCGGCGGCGTTCATCGTCGTACAACGCCGGGGCGTCTTTACGTGGCTGCTGACGATGCTGCGGAAGGCCGGCGTCAGCATCGCCTATCTTGAAGCGCGTGAGGACAAGCTGCGGTCCCTGGACAGGACGATCCTCGAATTCTATTCCCACAACCGGCGCGGGTTCTATTCCTCGACGGGCATGTTCTTCCTGGGGTGGCTCGCCGAGGCGTTGGAGGTGTACGTCATGATTGACTATCTGGGCGGGCCGGCGGAGCTTCTCTCGGCCGTCTCCATCGGCGCGCTCTCCGTCTTCATCAAAGGCGGGACGTTCTTCATCCCCGGCAGCCTGGGCGCCCAGGACGGCGGCAACCTGCTGCTCCTCACCGCCTTCGGATACGACGAAGTGACCGGCATGACCTTCGCCCTGTTGCGGCGATTTCGGGAGTTGGTGTGGATTGCGATCGGGTTGTTGTGTCTCGCTGCATTAGGATATCGGAAGGAGCCGGCACCGATCCGGTCATAACTCCGCGCGCTGGATGTGCGGGCGCGGAAGCCACTGATCCGACTCCGTTTCGTTGCACCGCCGCCATTCTTTCCTTCCTCATGTCTCCTGTCCCCGTTTACAGGTGTTCGACGCCTTGTTAGGATACGTCGCATGAAGGCTCTGAGGACGCTCGTCTGGGCTTTGACGGCGGTGATATGCGCCGCCGCGTTCGGCTTTGTCGCCGGCATCGTCAACCCCGGCGAAAAGGTGAACGGGCTCTGGCTGGTTGTCGCGGCCGCCTGCTTCTATGTGCTGGCGTTTCGGTTTTACGGCCGCTGGCTCGCGAGCCGGGTCGTCGAACTGAATGATTTGCGCATCACCCCGGCGCATCGATTGAACGACGGCGTCAACTTTCATCCCACCAACAAGTACATCCTGTTCGGCCATCATTTCGCGGCGATCGCCGGAGCGGGGCCGCTGCTGGGACCGGTGCTCGCGGCGCAGTTCGGTTTTCTGCCCGGATTTCTCTGGCTGGTGATCGGCGCCGTGCTGGCCGGCGCGGTGCAGGACTTCATCATTCTGGTCGCCTCGATGCGGCGGAACGGCCGCTCGCTGCCGGAGATCGCGCGCGACGAATTGGGGGCCGTCACCGGCACGGCGACGGCGGTGGCCGTGCTGTTTATCGTCGTCGTGGCGTTGGCGGGTCTCGGATTCGCGGTCGTGAACGCCTTGTATCGCAATGGGTGGGGGACCTTCACCATCGCGATGACGATCCCGATCGGCTTCCTTATGGGGTATTATCTCCAGAGGTTCCGCCCCGGCCGGGTGGGTGAGGTGTCGGCGCTGGGCGTGGCGCTGTTGATCGTATCGGTGATCGTCGGGCGGGTTGTGGCGCAGTCGCCGGTCGCGCACTGGTTCGAATATGAACGGTCCACGCTGGTGTGGTTGTTGGCCGGCTACGGGTTTCTCGCCTCGGTTCTGCCCGGGTGGATGTTGCTCGTGCCCCGGGGGTATCTGTCGACGTTTATGAAACTGGGCGTCGTGGCGTTGCTCGGCCTAGGCGTGATGATGATGGCGCCGACGGTCGAGATGCCGCGCGTCACGGCGTTCGCTCACGGCGGCGGGCCGATCATTCCCGGCGCGTTGTTTCCGTTCCTCTTTATCACGATCGCCTGCGGGGCGATCTCCGGCTTCCATTCGTTGGTCTCATCGGGCACGACGCCGAAGATGATCGAGCGCGAGTCCCACGCCCCAGTGGGGTACGGCGCGATGCTGCTCGAGAGTTTCGTCGGCGTGATGGCGTTGATCGCGGCGTCGGTGCTGATCCCCGGCGACTACCTGGCGATCAACACGACGCTGTCCGCGGATGCGCTGGCCGCGATGGGGTTTCCCGTCGCGCGCATTCAGGAACTCTCGCAGATGGTCGAAGTCGAGGTCGCCGGACGGCCCGGCGGAGCCGTGTCCTTGGCGGTCGGCATGGCGTCCATCTTCGCGGCCTTGCCCGGCATGGCCGGCTTGATGGCGTATTGGTATCAGTTCGCGTTGGTGTTTGAAGCTCTGTTCATCCTGACGACGATCGACACCGGCACGCGGGTGGCGCGGTATCTGATCCAAGAGTTGGGCGGACGCTTCTACGCGCCGTTGCGTCACATTGGCTGGTGGCCGGGGGTGATCGCCAGCAGCGCCGCGGTCGTGGCGGCCTGGGGGTATCTCATCGGCACCGGCAGCATCTCGACGATCTGGCCGATGTTCGGTGCGGCGAATCAGTTGCTGGGGACCTTGGCGCTGTGCATCGGAACGACGGTGTTGATCAAGATGCGGAAGTGGCGCTTCCTATGGGTGACCTCGATTCCGATGGTCTTTGTCGGCGCCATCACGCTGACCGGCTGTTATGAAATGTTCGGCCTGTTTCTGGGGAAAGCGGCCGCAGTGAGCGCGGCGGGACAGGCGTTCGCGTTGTATCTCGATGCCGCGCTGGTCGCGACCGTGGCGCTGTTGGCGATGATTGTGTTAACGGACAGCGCGACGCAGTGGTACGGGTATCTGGTCTTGAAACGGCCCTTCACGAGCAGTGAGGTGGTCGTCATCGGCGGCGGGTCAGCCGCGCGGGCGCATCCGACGGCATGCGGCGGGGCGCAGTTTCCAATCAACGGATGTTGTTAAAACGGAGGAGGCTTTCCGGTGGCCGATCAGTTTTCATTCGATGTCGTGTCGCAAGTCGACATGCAGGAAATGAAGAACGCGGTGGATCAAACTCTGAAGGAGATTCGGCAGCGGTTCGACTTCAAGAACTCCAAGACCGAATTGACGCTGGAGGAGAAAGACAAGAAGCTGACCGTGGCGTCGGACGACGAGTATAGGCTCAAGGCCGTGCTGGAAATCCTGAAAACCAAATGCGTCAAGCGCAACGTCTCGCTGAAGGCGTTGAACTACGGGAAAGTCGAGGAGGCGCTCGGCGGAACCGTGCGGCAGGTGATTACGATCCAGAGCGGGATTCCTTCGGAAAAGGCCAAGGAAATCTCCAAAGAGATTCGCGACGCCAAGCTCAAGGTCCAGGCGCAGATCCAAGGCGATCACGTGCGGGTCCTGAGCAAGAGCAAAGACGAACTGCAGGCGACGATCGCATTGCTCAAGCAGAAAGAGTTCGGCATCGATCTCCAGTTTGTGAATTACCGTTGAGCCGGCATGCCGGAACAGATCCCAACCGTGTTCTCAGTCGTGTGCTTCCCTTCGACGTAAGACGGCGACGTACGCCTCGGGTTCGAGCGTGCATTCTTTCTCGCCTTTCCCAGCACCGGCGGCTCCCGCTTGCGATTCCCTCCTCAAGAGGATGCTCGCGATCTTGTGCTTCTCCGCCGTCGCGCTAGCCGGCTGCAGCCGGAGCGATCCGATCGTGGTCATTCAGCTCCATCCGACGAATCCCAACATCATATACGTCGCGACGAACGACTACATCTATAAGACCCGGGACGGCGGGAAGACCTGGCAGAACATCTCGCGAGGCATGAGTCATTCCCGGGTGATCTCGATGGCCGTCGATCCGGTCTATCCCGCGACGGTCTACGCCGGAACCAAAGGCGACGCGGTGTACAAGAGCTACGACGGAGGACAGCGGTGGGTGTCCCAGCGGGCGGGGTTGGACGATGCGACGATTACGTCCGTGGTGAATCAGTTCGTGTTCGACCCGACCGACAATACGCATCTCTTTGCGGCCACGACGATGGGAGTGTTCGAGTCAACAAACGGCGGGGAGACCTGGGAGAAGCGGATGAACGGGATGAAGGAAGTGTTGATGGTCGTCAGCCTTTGCCTCGATCCGACCCGCCCGTCGATCATGTATGCGGGAACGAGCGGCGGCGTGTATAAATCCGTCGATCGGGCCGCGCATTGGGAAAAAGTCAACAACGGCCTGGTGCCGCCGGAGCTGGTGAAATCCTCCCGCGCGTTGAATGTGACGGCGATCCACGTGGATCCCTACGAACCCAATACGGTGTACGCCGCCACGTTGAGTGGGCTCTATAAGTCGACCGATGCGGCTCAGTCCTGGACTCGTATCGGGAAGTCGCTGCCGGACCAGATGATCATTTCCATGCTGCTCGACCGATCCCGTGCCGGCGTGCTGTACGTGATCGGTCGCGAAGGGGTATTTCGGAGTGAGGATCGCGGCGCGACGTGGAAAACGCTCAACACGGGTTTGGCGACGCTGAACGTGCGCTCGATCGCCCAAAGCCCGATCGATCCGAAGACCTTCTTCGTGGGGACCAACGGGAGCGGTCTGTATCGCAGCCGTGACGGCGGCGAGACGTGGGAGCCGATGCCGTCGGTGAAGGCCGCTGAATAATTGCCGGCCGGATGTTGTTATGGCTCGGGGCGCGTGCTGCGGTTTTGGAGCGACGAACCGACGGAAAATCCGCCGAGTGTCGAATTGATCGTGGAGTCCGGCAGATCGGAGCCGATCGTCGACGAACCAAGACTCGAGTCCACGGTCGAGTCCTGCAGATCGGATCCGACCATCGAGCGGGGAAGCGTGGAACCTACGGCGGACGGATCGCTGTTGAGGGTCGATTCTCCGACCGCCGGCCCTGCGCGAGGCGCATTGCCGATTTCGAATCCTGTCGGGCCTGTTGCCCCGATTTCTCGGCCGGTCTTGGGCGTAAGCCCGAGTCCTCCTTCGTTGACGTTCAGTCCTGCCGATCCGATGCTCGTTCCGGTCTTCGGGGTCTTTCCGATTTCTGTCCCGGTTGCGGGTGTGGAGCCGATCGTCAGACCGGTCTTCGGGCCGGAAGGGAGTTGGACCGGGCGAAACTCCTGCTGGATCGACTCCTCAAGGGCTCGAATCTCCAGATCGACTTTCCCGGCCCCTTCAAAATCGAGTGTGCTGCGCTGATCGCGGAGCTCGCCGATCCGTTCCAGCCGGTGCCTGAGTTTCTGGAGGTCGGCCCTGGCCTTGGCGACGGGAGCAATCAAATCGCGAAAGGTGAACCCTCGGAGTTTGAGCTGTTCGCTGAAAAGTTTGGATTGCGCCATCGCCAACAGATCCGCTACTTCGTCGCCGAGATCTTCGATCGTCTCGAGCTCCGCCGGGTCCGTTTTGCAGCAATCCAGAAACCTTCGATAGGTTTCAAGGAACACCGTGACCTCGCCTTCAAGATGTTCGATCTTGAGTTCGCGCCGGGGCTTTTCGACATCCGTTCCTGAATCTTCCCGCGTGCGCTTTTTCTCCCTCTTTTCCACCAGAGGGACACAGCCGGGCTCAGGAACAGGGCCCGACTTTCGCTCCGGGTGCAGCGCGGCGCCGAGCTGCTGGTCCGGTGTGCGTTCGGAGCAATAGTCAATGGGCGGAGCGGCAACGGCACTGTCCAGGGCAAGTCCGCTCACGATGAGAAAGGCCCACAGGAGAAACATCGACCGCCCCCGTGAAAGACAGAACAAAGACCGAGAGATCGCCCGCGCTCGATCCGTGCACAGCGTTGCTCGATGGGCATTGTGGCGCCCGCCTTTGGGAAAAGTCAACGAAACCTCGATTTCCGCCACCCTTGAAATGCTTTGCACGAATCAGATAGGCTGCGAGCGCCGAAAAGGTCCCGTAAAATCAGGGGTTCGCGAGGCAATATGACGGTGATCTACATTGAAGATGTGGCTCGTTATGCCGGCCGGGAAGTGACGATCCGCGGGTGGCTGAGGCACCGTCGCGAGAGCGGCAAGCTGCATTTTCTCATCGTCCGGGACGGGACCGGCGACCTGCAAGCGGTCGTCAGCAAGGGGGCCGTGGGGGAGGAGCAGTTCGGCATCTCCGCCCAACTCACTCAAGAGTCTTCGCTGATTGTGACCGGCCGGCTGCGGCAAGACCCGCGGGCGCCCGGCGGGTATGAACTGGACGTCTCGCGGATCGAGCCGGTCCAGATCGCCGAACCGTTTCCGATTCAACCCAAGGAACACGGCGTCGGGTTCCTGATGGAGCACCGGCATCTCTGGCTGAGGTCCAGCCGCCAGCACGCCGTTCTTAGAATTCGGCATGAAATCATACGCGCGTGCCGGACCTTTTTTGACGAACGAGGCTTTGTGCTGGTCGATGCGCCGATCTTTACTCCGAACGCGTGCGAAGGGACTACGACGCTGTTTCAGACTCAATATTTCGACGAGACCGCCTATCTCACCCAGAGCGGGCAGCTTTACAGCGAAGCGACCGCGGCTGCGTTCGGCAAGGTCTATTGCTTTGGACCGACGTTTCGGGCGGAAAAATCGAAGACGCGGCGGCATTTGATGGAGTTTTGGATGGTCGAGCCGGAAGTCGCCTTCGCCGAGTTGCCGGACATGATGGATCTGGCTGAAGAGTTCCTGACGTATATTGTGGAGCGGGTTCTCTCCGCTCGCCGCGCGGAACTGGCGACACTGGAGCGCGATGTCGGCAAACTCGAGCGGGTGAAGCCTCCCTTCCCCCGCATCACTTATGAGGAAGCCGTCTCATTGCTCCGAACAAAGGGCAATCCGATTCAATATGGAGACGATTTCGGCGGCGACGAGGAAACCCTGTTATCGAACGAGTTCGATCGACCGGTTGTCGTGCACCGCTATCCCACCGCGTTGAAGGCCTTCTATATGCAGAACGATCCTGCGAGGCCCGAACTGGCGCTCTGTATGGATGTGTTGGCGCCGGAAGGGTACGGCGAGATCATCGGCGGTGGGCAGCGTATCCACGAATATGACAAGCTCCTGGCGCGTATTCGTGAACATAAGCTGCCCGAAGAAGCGTTCCGGTGGTATCTCGACTTGCGGCGTTTCGGCTCCGTGCCTCATGCCGGGTTCGGTATGGGGATCGAGCGCGCGGTTGCCTGGATTTGCGGTCTCGACCACGTGCGCGAGACGATTCCTTTCCCCCGCATGTTGTATAAGCTCTATCCCTGAAGGAACACTCTCTTTTCGCGATGTCCCTGAACAGCGGGGTCGCGGTCATGGACCTTTTCTTCTCTCCAACGATCCGGATCGTTCCAACTTCTCGATTTCCTTTCCTCGCGGCTCATCATACCGAGCGCAAGAATCTGACGTCTGAAACGGCGGGCGGCGAGTTTGGCCAGGCCGGATTTCCGGCCCATGCGGGGATGGGTAAGGAGGAGTGTTTAAGGAGGAGTGTTTGATGTGAAGCAGGAAAGAGCCCTGAATTGAAAACTGCGGAGACCGGCGTGTTTGGTTCGTGAAGAGGCAGACTCTCAAAAATGTTTCCAAGCCTATGAAATTTCTGTTGACAAGTCTTTGCCGGCGTGTATACTCCACCCGGAAAGTGGGAAGAAGTGGATGAGAGTGGAGAAAACATAAGTGCCGAAGATTACGGCCATGTTCCGGTCATGCTGCAAGAGGTCTTGGCCTATCTGGTATGCCGTCCGGGGGGGCGATATCTCGACTGCACAGTCGGGCAAGGCGGGTTCGCGGCTGCGATCCTTGAGCGCTGCGGACCGGACGGCATGGTGATTGGAATGGACCGCGATGACGACGCCATTGCGGCCGCGCGGCAGAGACTCCGGCCATTCGAGGCCAGGACGCATCTCGTGAAAACGAACTTCAGCGATCTGAAGCACTGTCTGCGTTCGCTGGCCATAGAGAAGGTGGACGGAGTGGTGTTCGATCTCGGGGTCTCCTCGGTTCAGCTCGACCGGCCCGAGCGAGGATTCAGCTTCCTGGCGGACGGCCCCCTCGACATGCGTATGGATCGAGCAGGCGGCACGACCGCGGAAGAACTTGTCAACCGCCTGTCCGAGCGCGACCTGGCGGATGTGATTTATCGCTACGGCGAAGAGCGCTTTGCGCGGCGGATCGCGAGAGCCGTCGTGCGGGCCCGCGAAAGAAGACCGCTTCGCACCACGTCCGAGCTGGTCGGCGTGATCACACAGGCCGTGCCGGCTTCCTACGCTCATGGGCGCATTCATTGCGCGACGCGCACGTTTCAAGCGCTGCGGATCGCCGTGAATCAGGAGTTGGCCGTGCTCGGTCCCGCGATCCGCGACGCCGCCGACGTGCTGGCTCCCAAGGGACGGCTGTGCGTGATTGCGTTCCACTCGCTGGAGGATCGCATTGTGAAAGAGACGTTCCGGTCGTTATCGCGGAGACCGGATGCCCGGTTGGCCGTTCTGACCAAAAAGCCGCGGACGGCGACCGAGGAGGAAAGAAGTCGGAACCCTCGGTCCCGCAGCGCCAAGCTGCGCGCGGCCGAGCGTCTGCCATAAGGAGATGCGCCGATGAAAACGTTGACGCTCCTGGCGGCCATGTCGCTCCTGCTCGCGTTTGTGTGGGAACGGGTCGACATCGTGAGGCTCGGCTATCACATCGAGCGGCTGAAATCGGACAAAGTCCGTCTCGAACGGGAGCGGGATGAATTGCAGGTCAGAGTCTCGTCGCTCACGTCGCCGGCACGGATCGCGAAGGTGGCGACGGAAAAATTGGGAATGGTTCCGCCTCGGCAGGATCAGGTGGTGCTGGTCCGGTTGGAACCTGAGGCGCCGTCGCCCGCCGCACCGGCGGAGTTCGAAATCCGGCTGGCCAAGAGCGACGCGTTGAGAAGGGTGCGGTAGGTGACAGGTTCTTCTTATCGGGGGCGGCGGTTCGCGGTCGCGCTGGTATTCATGGCCGGGTTTGCCGTCGTCCTGATCCGGTTGTTCAACCTGCAAGTGTTGCAGGCGGCCGAGCTGACCGTGAAAGCGGATCGACAGCACAGCAAGACGGTCACGCTGGAAGGACCGCGGGGCGCCATTTACGACCGACACGGGAAAGTGCTCGCCATCAACGTCGAGGTGCCGTCGGTGTTCGGGGTGCCGGCTTCGCTGGATAACCCGAGCGGGGTGGCCCGCTACCTGTCCCCCGTCCTCCACGTCCGGGCCGCCGAGATCGAACGGAAGCTCAAACAGGACCGCAGCTTCGTCTGGCTGGCGCGCAAGCTGGATCCGGATCAGGGTCGGAGATTGGAGCGGATGCCCCTCGACGGAATCGGTATCGTCATGGAGGGTCGCCGCTTTTATCCCAAGGGCCCGCTGCTCTCTCACGTGCTGGGGTTCGCCGGAATGGACGGGCAAGGATTGGAGGGCCTGGAGCGTCGGTATGAAACCTATCTGCACGGGGAAAAGCGGATGGTCGTGCTGCAGCGCGATGCGCTGGGGCGCACCGTGTTCCCGAAGGACCTGAGGGAGCAGACGCCGGCCTCCGGCCACAGTCTCACGCTGACGATCGATGAGGTCATTCAGTATGTGGCGGAGAAGGAGCTGGAAGCGGCCGTCAACGCCGCGCATGCGAAGTCGGGCATCCTCGTCGCCATGGAGCCGCGGACCGGGGCGGTGCTGGCCCTCGCCGTCAGTCCTCGCTTCGATCCGAACGCCGTTGCGGCGCTGTCTCCCGATCGATGGCGCAACAAGGCGCTGACGGACGCCTATGAGCCGGGCTCGACGATGAAAGTAATCGTCGGCGCCGCCGCGCTTGAAGAAAAGGTCATGACGCCCGGGTCCTTGGTATTCGGCGAACACGGGCGGATGACGGTCGCGAACACGATCATCCACGACCATGAGAAGTCGGGCTGGATGACCTTTGCCCAGGTCATTCAACGATCGAGCAACATCGGGGCCGCGAAGGCGGCCATGGCCTTGGGGGAGAACCGATTCTACCGGTACCTGCAAGCCTTCGGGTTCGGCGAACGCACGGACATCGACCTGCCCGGCGAAGCGACCGGGCTCCTGAAGCATCCGCGTAGCTGGGGACGCCGTTCGCTCGCGTCCATCGCGATGGGACAAGAGATCGGCGTGACACCGCTGCAACTGATCGCCGCGGTTTCGGCGGTGGCCAATGGGGGCCTCCTGATGAAGCCGTACATCGTGTCCGAGATCCGCGACGCCGGGGGCCGTCTGGTGAAGCAGGGTGCCCCGCAAGTCAGGCGGCGGGTCATCTCCGCGGAAACGGCCGGCACGCTAAGCCGTATCCTCGAGGGAGTCGTGGCGCAGGGGACGGGGACGAAGGCGGCGATTCCCGGCTTTCGTGTCGCGGGAAAAACTGGTACGGCGCAGAAGATCGATCCCAGGACCGGCGCCTATTCGTCAACGCAGTTCGTCGGATCGTTCGTCGGATACGTGCCGGCCGACGACCCTCGCCTGGCGATGATCGTCGTCATCGATGAGCCGCAGACGGAAGCCTGGGGCGGGGCCGTCGCGGCTCCCGTCTTCCGCCGGGTCGCCGAGCAAGTGCTGCCGTACCTCGGCGTGACGTCCAACGAGACGGTCAAGTTGGCGATGGCGATGTGAGCGGCGGGGGTCGGGAGTTCTCGGGGAATGGGCCATGACGCTGGAGGAACTGATCGAGCCGCTGAAAGACCGACTTCAGATCGTCGAGCGAAAAGGCGACCTGCGGGTGCCGGTCGCCGATGTGACCGACGATTCGCGCCGTGTGAAGCCGGGAGCCTTGTTTGTCGCCGTCAAAGGCGAACGGGTGGACGGCCATGAGTACGTCCCCGCGGCGATGCGGTCCGGGGCTGGCGCCGTGGTGGCGCAACGGGAGCTGACCGGATGCGACGTTCCGCTGGTTCGCGTGAAGGATTCCCGCCTGGCACTGGGTTTGCTGGGAAGCCGGTTCCATGGCGACCCGTCCGTCCGCCTTCGCATGATCGGGGTGACCGGGACGAACGGCAAGACGACCGTCACCTATGTCTGCAAAACGCTTCTGCAGGCGGTCGGCCGGCGGGTCGGGGTGATCGGGACGGTGGCGTATCAGATCGGAACCGAGACGATCCCTGCCTTCCACACGACACCCGGCGCGCTGGATTTACAGGCTCTGTTGGCCCGCATGGTCGGCGCCGGGTTGGACTCCGCGGTGATGGAAGTGTCCTCGCACGCGCTCGCTCTCGATCGCACCGTCGGTTGCGAGTTTGACGTCGCGGTCTTCACCAACCTGACGCAGGACCATCTCGACTTCCACAAGGACATGGAAGATTACTTTCAGGCCAAATTGAAGCTCTTCACCGGTCTCTCCGTCGGCGGGACGAAGAAAACGTCCAAGCGGGCCGTGGTGAACGTGGATGATCCGCGAGGGGAACTCGTTCGCGCCGCCTGCGCCGTTCCTGTCTGGACGTATTCCATCCGAAACCGGTCGGACATCCGCGCCGAGGACGTGCGTCTGTCTCTGGCCGGTACGACGTTCACGGTCGCCACGCCGGGAGGCAGGTTCCAGGTCGAAAGTCGATTGGTCGGAGAGCACAACGTGTACAACGTGCTGGCGGCCATCGGGGTCGCTCTGCAGGAAGGGCTTTCGCCGGACGACATTCGCCAGGGCCTCGAACGGGTGCGCGACGTCCCCGGCCGGTTCGAGCGCGTCGAGGCCGGACAGGACTTCACGGTCGTTGTGGACTACGCCCATACGGAGGATGCGCTGGTGCGGCTCCTGACGGCGGCGCAGTCGCTCAAGACCGGCCGGATCATCACGGTCTTCGGCTGCGGCGGCGACCGGGATCGTGGGAAACGTCCCAAGATGGGGCGCGCGGCCGTCCGGTACAGCGATGTCGTGGTGCTGACCTCGGACAATCCGCGCACCGAAGATCCCATGGCGATCCTGCGAGAGGTGGAGGTCGGAGTCCGCGAGGCGCTGTCGGCCAAAACCGGGGTCCGGTACGACATGATCGCGGACCGCCGGCAGGCCATCGAGGTGGCGATCCGCGAGGCTCGGTCGGGAGACATGGTGCTGATCGCCGGGAAAGGGCACGAAGATTACCAGATCATCGGCACCACCAAATTTCACTTTGACGATCGCGAGGTGGCGAGAGAGGCCATCCTCAAGGTGCGCTCGGGCTGATTCAGCGCCGCCGCCCGGCGTCCCGACGGGCCGAGTTCAAGAATTCCTCATGTCGCTCTTCACCATCGAAGAATTGCTGGAAGTGATTAGCGTGAAAGTGCTCGCCGGGCGGAGCGAGAACTGGCTCAAACGGCGCATCGCGCGGCTCTGCACCGATTCCCGATCCGTCCGTTCCGGCGATCTCTTTGTCGCGTTGAAGGGAGAGCGGTTCGACGGCCATCAGTTTGTCGAAGCCGCACTCCGTCAGGGCGCGGTCGGGGCGATCGTCGAGGACCGCTATCGCCCTGTGGCCGCCGACATCACGAACTCCAGCCGGCAGGAGACGAAGAAGGCGGAGCCGCTACTGCTCGGCGTCCGGGACACCCTGTTCGCCTATCAGCAACTGGCCGCCCATCATCGCAGCCGCTTCACGATTCCCGTCGTCGCGGTCACCGGGAGCAACGGCAAGACCACCACCAAGGACATGGTCGCCGGCGTCCTGGCTCGGCGCTGGACGGTCCTGAAAACCGAAGGCAATTTGAACAACCGCATCGGAGTTCCGCAGACCTTGTTCCGTTTGGCGCCGCGGCATGGAGCCGCGGTGATCGAGATGGGCGTCGACCAGAAGGGGCAGACCACCAGGCTCTGCGAGATCGTACGGCCGACGATCGGGTTGATCACGAACATCGGCCCCGACCATTTGGAGTTCTTCGGCAGCCTGGACGCGTCGGCCCAGGCCAAAGCCGAATTGCTGGATCTGCTGCCGCCGGACGGCGCGGTCGTCCTGAACGCCGACGATCCCTACTTCGACTATCTCGCCTCGCGGGCCCGATGCCGAGTCGTGTCGTTCGGACTCTCGCCGAAGGCGGATGTGCGGGCCCTGGATGTGCGGACGGATGAGCGCAAGGGCGCCGCATTCCGGTTGACGCTTCCGGGCAAGGCCCGCCCTGCGGCGGTCGCGCTTCGGGCCCATGGGGCGCACAACGTCTCGAACACTTTGGCGGCGGCGGCGGTGGGCCACGTGCTGTCGCTGGGCGGCGCGACGATCGCGCAGGGATTGGCTCGGTTCCGCCCCGCAGCGATGCGGTCGCAGGTCGCCGAGCGCAACGGCGTGCAGGTCATCAACGACTGTTACAACGCCAATCCGGCATCGATGAAGGCGGCCATTCAATTGTTGGCTGAGCTCGGTTCTTCCAGGCGGACAATCGCGGTGTTGGGGGACATGCTCGAGCTGGGACCGGAAACCCGGGCGTTGCATCAAGACGTCGGCGCCTTTCTGGCGGAGCGGAACATTTCGCTGCTCGTCGCCTGCGGCGCGCTCGGACGGAGTCTCGCGGAGGGCGCGAGGCGGGGCGGAATGGCATCGGACCGTATCCTGGAGGTGCCGGACGCCGGCGCCGCGGCGGTTGCCGTGAAGTCTCTGGTCAGGAAAGGCGATGTCGTGCTGGTAAAAGCCTCGCGGGGCATGAAGATGGAGCAAGTCGTTCAGATCTTGACCGGATCGGGACGGAGGCCGCGCAAGAGGCGATGAGGTAGCGCCGATTCCCCATGCTGTACAACTGGCTGTATCCCCTGCACACGGAATTTTCCTTCCTGAACGTCTTTCGCTATCTCAGCTTCCGCATCATCTATGCGGCGGTGACGGCGTTCTTGATCGCGTTCGTGCTGGCGCCCTGGCTCATCCGCAAGCTGCAGGAAATCAAATTGGGGCAACAGGTGAGGGACGACGGACCCAAACGGCACCTGGCGAAAAGCGGGACGCCGACCATGGGCGGTCTGCTGATTCTGTTCGCCGTCGTCCTCTCCACCTTGCTCTGGGCGGATCTCACCAACCGCTATGTGTGGCTGGTCGTCATCGCCACGACCGGCTTCGGCGCGGTCGGCTTCGTGGACGACTACCTCAAGTTCGTCAAGACCCGATCCAAGGGGCTCACCGCCGCGCAAAAATTCACCGCGCAGATCCTGGTCGCCTTGGGCATCAGCCTGTTCCTGTACTCCCTGCCGGGCTATACCACCAAGCTCAGCGTGCCCTTCTTCAAGAACTTCACGCCGGACTTGGGATGGCTGTACGTCCCCTTCGCGATCTTGGTCATCGTGGGCGCCTCCAACGCCGTCAACCTCACCGACGGCTTGGACGGCTTGGCCATTGGTCCCGTGATGATCGCCGCGCTGGCCTATACGATCGTGGCCTACGTGACCGGCAACCGGATCATGTCGGAATATCTGCTCATTCCGCATATCGAGGGCGCGGGCGAAATCGCCGTGTTCACGGCCGCGATTCTGGGAGCGAGCCTGGGGTTCCTCTGGTTCAACACGTATCCGGCGTCGGTCTTTATGGGCGATGTCGGCTCGCTGCCGTTGGGCGCGGCTCTGGGGACCGTGGCGGTGATCAGCAAGCATGAGCTGTTGTTGCTCATGGTCGGCGGTGTGTTCGTGATCGAGGCGATCTCCGTGATCTTCCAGGTCCTCTCTTTCAAGTCGCGGGGCAAGCGGATTTTTCTGATGGCGCCGATTCACCACCATTTCGAGATGAAGGGCTGGGAGGAGCCGAAAGTCGTGGTCCGACTGTGGATCATCGCGATCCTGCTCGCGCTGCTGAGCCTGAGCACGTTGAAGTTACGGTGAGGAGGTTGGTCTGGTTTCTTTGGTTGGAGCGTAAAACCGAACAAACCAGACAGACCGGATAGACCGGATAGACCGGATAGACCAGCATGCCCGCCGCAAAGCCAAATATCGCGAACGTCGCAACCACGGTGCAGGACCTCGCCGGCAAAGCCGTCACAGTGGTCGGGCTGGCCAGGAGCGGGGTCGCTGCGGCCCGGTTGCTCCTCGCCGCCGGAGCGCGGGTGACCGTCGCGGACCGGAAGGAGCGGAACGAGCTGGAACGCGCGCTTGCCGAGCTGGATTCCGGCGCGGTCACGGTTCGAGCGGGGGCGGACTATGGATCGGCGTTCGAGTCGCCCGAACTGATCGTGATCAGCCCCGGCGTGCCGTCCCGCGCCGGCGAATTGCAACAAGCCCGCGCCCGCGGCGTGCAGGTCATCGGCGAACTCGAGCTGGCCTCCCGCTTTCTCACGGCGCCCATCCTGGCCGTGACGGGAACGAACGGGAAAAGCACCACGGTCACGTTGATCGGCGAGTTCCTGGCGGCAAGCGGCAAGCGGGTGTTCGTCGGGGGGAATATCGGAACGGCTCTGAGCGAGGCCGCGCTCGCGGCGTACCGGACGGGCGGGGAGGCATCTCCCTATGACTTTCTGGTCGTGGAAGTCTCCAGCTTCCAGTTGGAAACCGTCGAGCGCTTTCATCCCTGGGTGGCCGCGCTGCTGAACGTCACGTTGGATCACATGGACCGTTACGAGTCGGTGGATGAGTATGTCGCAACCAAGGCCAGGATGTTCGACAACCAAACGGCCGGCGATTATTCGCTGTTCAACCTCGACGACGAGCGAGTGGCGCGTCTGCGGGCTCGGACTCGCGCGAAGGCGCTCGGCTTTAGCCGGACCAGGGCGATCGGCGAGGACTTCGACGGCGGAACGTTTCTGGCAGGCGATCTGATCGTGTCCACGGTCACGGGACGGAGGCAGGAAGTCTGCCGGCGGACCGAGCTGAAACTGCTCGGCGCGCACAATCTCGAGAACGCGCTCGCGGCCGTCAGCTTCGCGCTGCTGTGCGGCTGTCCACTTGATGCGGTTCGCCGCGTGCTGCGGACCTTTCCCGGCCTCGAACATGCGTTGGAGTTCGTGCGCGAGCGCGGCGGCGTCCGGTTCGTGAACGACTCGAAGGGAACCAACGTCGATGCGACGGTGAAAGCGCTCGAAAGTCTGGACCAACCGGTCTGGCTCATCGCCGGCGGGCGCGACAAGGGCGCGGACTTTTCGAAACTTCGGCAGCCCGTACGGGCTCGCGTCAAACAGGTCATTCTGATCGGCGAGGCGGCGCCGCGTATTCAGGAAGCATTGGGGGAGTTCGATCGCGTGAGCCATGCCGCCACGCTGCGCGAAGCCGTGGAAGTAGCTGCGCGGGGAGCGAGCCCGGGGGACGTGGTGTTGCTCTCGCCGGCCTGCGCGAGCTTCGACATGTTCGCCGACTATCAGGACCGCGGCCGGCGGTTCAAGGCGCTGGTCAACGCATTACCATGACTTGTCGCGTGACGCGCGACGTGTTGAGAGGCGCATGAATGTCGCAAAAAACAGCCGGCACACTGGCGCTTCCGTGGCCGTCGTCCGGTCGGAAAATCCGCAAGCGGGTTCCCGTGGACCGTACCCTGCTGGTCATCACGGCGGTGCTCGCGCTGCTCGGACTCGTCATGGTGTTCAGCGCGAGCGCGGTCGTGGCAGGGAACCGGTTCCAGGATCCCGGCTATTTCCTGAAGCGGCAGGTGGCCTGGCTGGCCTTCGGCTTCGCGCTGCTGCACGTGGCTTCCCGCATCGACTACGCGGTCTGGCGGAAGTTGGCCCTGCCGATTCTGGGGCTTTCGGCCGTGCTCTTGATCTTGGTGTTGATCCCCTCGGTCGGCGTTGTGGCCAAGGGGGCGAGGCGCTGGCTGCGGCTGGGGCCGATTTCGGTGCAACCGGCGGAGATCGTCAAGCTGGTCTCGGTGATCTACCTGGCGGCGTATCTGGCGAAAAAAGAGGACAAGATTCGCGTGTTCGCCAAGGGGTTCCTGCCGCCGCTGATCGTCGTCGGCGTGCTGAGCGGGTTGGTGCTGCTGCAGCCAGACCTGGGGACTGTCGTCGTGATGGGACTGGCGACGGTGGGGATGTTGTTCTTGGGCGGGGCACGACTGATGCATCTGATGGGTCTGATTCTCTGCGCCCTGCCGGTCGGCTTGGCGTTGGTGCTGGGGTCGAGTTACCGGCGCCAACGGCTGTTGACGTTTCTCTCTCCATGGAAGGACGCCTCCGACGCCGGCTTTCAGGTCACCCAGTCGTTTCTGGCGTTCGGCAGCGGCGGTCCCTTCGGCGTCGGATTGGGAGAAGGCAAGCAAAAACTCTTCTTTCTTCCGGAAGCCCACACGGATTTTGTGCTGGCGTTGGTCGGCGAGGAATTGGGGTTGATCGGCACATCGGCGATCATTCTGCTGTTCGCGATCTTCCTGCTGAAGGGATTTCAGATCGCAGGACGGGCGCGGATGCCGTTCGGCCGGCATCTGGGGATGGGGATCACGCTTCTGGTCGGCATCCAGGCGCTGATCAACGCTGGCGTCGCCACCGGGCTGTTGCCGACGAAGGGGTTGACCTTGCCTTTCGTGAGTTATGGAGGCTCGTCGCTGGTGGTCAATCTGGTCGGCGTCGGTCTGCTGCTCAGCATTTCCCGTGATCGACAGGGAGGCCGGCAGGCTGGCGGGCACCGGAGCGGCTATGGGAACGGATCGGGCGGCTGATGAACATCGTGATCGCGGCAGGCGGGACGGGCGGCCACCTCTATCCGGCCGTGGCCCTCGCCCGCGAATTCCTGCAGCGGGATCCGCACACCGGCATCCTCTTCGTCGGCACGGCGCGAGGCATCGAATCGAAGGTCTTGGCGCACGAGGGCTTCGAGTTACGGCTCATCAAGGCCAAGCCGGTGATGGGGCGGGGATTCGTTCAGGCGGCGACGGCCCTGCTGTCCCTCCCGATCGGCATCTGCCAGTCGATCGGCATCCTGTGCCGACGGCGGGCGGACCTCGTCATCGGCGTGGGCGGGTATACCAGTCCGGCGGTGCTCGTGGCGGCCTTTCTGTTGGGCATCCCGCGGGTCATTTTGGAACCCAACGCCTCTCCCGGCATGGCGAACACAGTCCTGGGGCCTTTCGCGCAGCGGGTGTTTCTGGCCTTCGAGTCCGCGGCCGGGGCCTTTGCGCCGTCGAAGGTCCGGGTGGTCGGAACGCCGATCCGGCGCGGGTTCTATGAAGAAGGCGAGGGGGGCACCCGTTGCATTCTTCGGAGCAACGGGTCCCCGGCGAGGGGCGAGCGGCAAGCAAGAGAGCTGGCTATGAGCGCTGAATCTGTCTCCCCTAGCCGCGAGCCTTGTGCCTTCCGCCTGCTGATTTTCGGCGGAAGCCAGGGAGCGAAGGCCATTAACTCGGCGATGATCGAGGCGTTGCCGGACTTGGCGGACATGCGAGAGCGCCTTGCGGTGACGCACCAGACGGGAGACGCGGACCATACCCGGGTCAGCGCCGCCTATCAAACGGCGGGATTCCGTGCGGAGGTCGTGCCGTTCCTCTACGACATGCCGCGGGTCTTGCGCGCGGCCGACCTGGTGGTTTCCCGTGCCGGCGCCATCACCATCGCCGAGGTCACCGCCTGCGGCAGGCCTGCGATTCTGATCCCGCTCCCGCAGGCGATCTACAACCACCAGGCGCGCAACGCGCAGGTCATGGAGTCGGCCGGGGCGGCCGTCGTGCTGACTCAGGCGGAGCTGACCGGACCGAAACTGGCGCGGGCGATCAAGGAGCTGTTGCAGGATCCGGAACGGTTGACCCGGATGAGCGCCAGGAGCCTGGCGATGGGGCGAACCGATGCGGCGGCGGCGATCGTGAAGGAATGTTACGCGCTGACGGGGGGAGATCATGAGACCGACCGGTCTGTTGGAGCGAGGAGCACGTGAGCAGGTTTTTATGCGGTCGGACGAGGGCCGCAGCGGTCGTAGGTTGGTAAGCCGGGTGTCCATGTTCAGGAAGACGCAACATATTCATCTGGTGGGGATCGGCGGAGCCGGCATGAGCGGCATCGCCGAGGTCCTCCTGACGTTGGGCTACAAGGTGACGGGCTCCGATCTCCATGAATCCGAAACGACCAGGCGACTGCAGGAGCTCGGCGGCCGCATCTTCATCGGCCACCAGGCGTCCAACGTGGGTGAGGCGCAGGTGGTGGTGATTTCTTCGGCCGTCGCCCCGACCAATCCCGAAGTGGCGGAAGCCAGGGTCAGGAAGATTCCGGTCATTCCGCGCGCCGAAATGCTGGCCGAACTGATGCGGTTGAAGTACGGCATCGCGATCGCCGGCGCGCACGGCAAAACCACGACGACCTCGATGGTCGCGAGCGTGCTGGCGCAGGGCGGACTCGACCCGACGATCGTCATCGGCGGCAAAGTGAACGCGCTCGGCAGCCACGCGCGCCTGGGGCGCGGGGATCTCCTCGTGGCCGAAGCGGACGAAAGCGACGGCTCTTTCCTGAGGCTGTCGCCGACCATCGTCGCGGTGACGAACATCGACCGGGAGCATCTCGATCATTACGGCTCGATGGAGCGGCTCAACGAGAGCTTTCTGGAGTTCATCAACAAAGTCCCGTTCTACGGATTAGCGGTCCTCTGCACCGATGACCAGCGGATCCGGTCGCTCCTGCCTCGGGTCGTGAAGCGCTACCAGACCTACGGATTGCAGGAGCAGGAAGGCGCGCCGCCGGACTTTCGGGCGACGGACATTGCGTTGAAGCAATGGGGCGCCGAGTTTCGGGCGTATTTCCGCGGAAAAAATCTCGGGCCCTTCCGCTTGGCGACGCCGGGCGTGCACAACGTCTCCAACGCGCTGGCGGCCATCGCGGTCGGGATGGAACTCGACGTGCCGATCGACCTGATCCGCAAGGGACTGGCCGCCTTCACCGGGGTGGAACGCCGCTTCCACCTGCGGGGCGAGCAGGGTGGGGTCATGGTGGTGGACGACTACGGCCATCACCCCACGGAAATCAAGGCGACGCTGGCCGCGGCGAAGCAGGGTTGGGACCGCCGGGTGATCGTGCTCTTTCAGCCGCATCGGTACACCCGCACGCGGGACCTGATCGACGAGTTCGCCCATGCCTTCGACCGGGCCGATGTGCTGTTCGTGACGGACATCTATGCGGCGGGCGAGCAGCCGATCCCCGGCGTGTCCGGCGAGAAGTTGGCGGCCACCGTGCGGGCCGCCGGCCATCCCTCGGTGATCTGGGTGGAACGGAAAGAGACGCTACCGGATCAGGTGCTGCCGGTGCTCAAGCCGGGCGATCTCGTCATCACGCTGGGCGCCGGAGATATCTGGAAAGCCGGACTGGGATTGTTGGATCGATTGGCATCATCGGCTCAACCATGACGGTCATGGACCGGCGTCGCGGGCGATCGAAACGGTCTGGGAGCCCGCCGATGCGCGACCTTCGCGCGGTCGTCGCCGGCATCAAGGGCATGGTGAAATTTCATGCGCCGCTGCGGGACTACACCTCGTTCAAGATCGGAGGGCCGGCGGATGTGCTCGTGGAGCCGGCCGATGTCGAAGACGTCTGCCGGTTGGCGAGACAGGCGACCGCGGCCAAGGTTCCGATCTTCGTCATCGGCGGGACCAACCTGCTGGTGCGGGACAAGGGCATCCGCGGCGTGGTCGTCAGTCTGTCCCGGCTCAGGGCGATCAAGGACGAGCCGCATCACATCGTCTATGCGGAAGGGGGCGTCGGCATGCCGACGCTGATCGGCCATGCGATCCGCCGTTCGCTCTCGGGGCTCGAATGGGCGGCGGGAATCCCCGGCACGGTGGCGGGCTGCGTGGTGATGAACGCGGGCACGAGGCTCGGTGAAATGCAATCGGCGGTGAAAGCGGTGCGGATCGTAGATCCCAAGGGGCGCCTCGTCGAGCGCCCCGCGTCGCACATTGAATTCGGCTACCGACGCGCGAAGTTGCCGAAAGGAATCGTCGTGGGCGTGTGGCTTCAGCTCAAGCCCGGTTCCCGCCAGGAGATCGAGCGGGTGGTCAAAGACTACCTGCGTTATCGCAAGGACACGCAGCCGTTGACGCTGCCCAACGCCGGCTGCGTGTTCAAAAACCCTGGAAAAGAGCCGGCCGGGAAGCTGATCGAGGCGGCGGGGCTCAAGGGAGCGCGCATCGGCGACGCCCAGGTGTCCGAGAAGCACGGCAACTTCATCGTGAACCGGGGACAGGCGCGGGCGGCGGACGTGATCGCGTTGATCAAGAAAGTCGGCCGCGAAGTGGAACGGCGGACCGGCGTCACCCTGGAATTGGAATTGAAGATCGTTGGCCAAACGTAGAGACGGGCGCAGAGGTGTGTTTGGTTGATCGGGTTTGTTTCGTGCTGAGATGCCGGGAGAACATCCGAGTCGGAGAAACAGGGCCGCCTCGCAACCAAACAAACCAGATGAACCAGACAAACTCGACGAACCGGTGAGTATGCCGCTGACCAGAGCCCGTATCGGCGTGCTGATGGGAGGCCAGTCCTCCGAGCGGGAAGTCTCGCTCCGGACCGGCCAAGCCGTCCACCGGGCTCTGGTCCGGCGCGGTTATGATGCGGTGCCGATCGATGTCGGGCCGTCTCTCTACAAGGATCTGCAGGAACACAAGATCGAGCTGGCCTTTTTGGCGCTCCACGGTCCGGGCGGCGAAGACGGCGCGATCCAAGGATTCCTGGAAACGATCGGCATGCCCTACACGGGGTGCGGGGTGCTGGCGAGCGCGATGGGGATGGACAAGGTGACGGCCAAAGCGCTGCTGACCCAACACGGTGTGCCGGTGCCTCCGGGAACGGTAGTTAAGCGAGGCGACGCGATGTCGAGCGGGCGCGTCCTCCGTTCGGCCAAGTTGACATGGCCCGTCGTCGTGAAACCGGCTTCGCAGGGATCGACCATCGGGGTGAGCGTCGTCCGCAAACCATCGCAGTGGAAGGACGCGCTGGCGCTCGCCCATCGGTACGACCGGCGGGCGCTGGTGGAGGCCTACATTCCGGGACACGAAATCACGGTCTCTCTGCTCGGTGAAGGAGAGGAAAAGGTCTCCGCCCTGCCGGCGGTGGAGATCGTGGCGCCGAGCGGGTTCTACGACTACGCCGCCAAATACCAGAAAGGGAAGACCCGGTACCTGTGTCCGGCCCCCCTGTCGGCGAACGTGACCCGCCGACTGCGAGAGTTGGCGGTGAAGACCTACGAGGTGTTCGGCTGTGAGGGCGCGGTGCGGGTGGATTTCCGCGTCACGCCGCGCGGACGTCCCTACGTGCTGGAGCTCAACACGATCCCGGGCATGACGGAGACGAGCCTGCTGCCGATGGCGGCGGCCGAGGCCGGGATCGACTATGACGCCTTGACCGAGCGGATTCTCGAGTCTGCGCTCAGACGCGCCGCGCATCGGCGAGTTTGGACCGGATGAGGGCCAGGACACTCGAGTCCATGACCAAGAAACGCATCTCACTGCGGGGGCGGAAGAAGCCGGCGGAGGGGCCCAGACCGAATCAACGGCACGGTCGCGGGCCTGAACCAGGAAGCGCGGCCTGGGAGCGGAGGCGCGAGGAGCGACGCCGTTCGCTTCGCCGGGGGCTTCGGTTCGCCGGGTGGCTGATACTGAGCGGATTGGCCGTGTGGGGAACTTCCGTTGTGTCGCGGGCGGCCGGTCCGGTCATCCGCCAATGGTTCGCAATCCAGGCCGTGACGGTGCAGGGGCTTGATCGCGTGACCAGGCAGGAGATTCTCGATCGGCTGTCGCTGAAGGAAGACGCGACGCTGTTTTCCGTGCACCCGCAGGAACTGGCTGATCGGCTCACCGCGCATCCCTGGATCAAAACGGTGGAGATTCGGCGTGTGCCGTTCCATGAGTTGCAAGTGACGGTCGCCGAACGCAAGCCGGCGGCGGTTGTCAGGACGGCCTCGGGAGGTTGGCTCACGGATGACGAAGGACATGTGTTGTCGAAGTTGGGAGGCGGCGACGAGCCGACGCTTCCGTTGCTGACCGGGATCGATTCCAAGGGCCTCTTGCACGGCGATCCCGCCGCCCGCCGCGCGACGAAGGCCGGCGTCGACCTGGCGAACCTGGTGGCCCAGACGCTCGGCGGCCGGGTGGAGGTGGACGTCGGGAATCCGGCCAATCTTGTCGCCTCCGTCCACGGCGTGCGATTCCAATTCGGACGGTCTCCAGTTGACGAGCAATGGGAGCGGTTCCGAAAGATCAGACCGGCGCTCCGCTCCGTGACGTTCGACGAAGACGGGCGCGGGCCCAGCGAGATCGACCTGCGCTATTCCGGTCGCGTGATCGTCCGAGAAAGGGGGTAAGCGGTGCCGAAACGAGACCAGATCCTCGTGGGGCTGGATATCGGGACGACCAAGATCTGCGCCATTGTCGCCGAAGTGACGGATGACGGCGCGCTGAACATCATCGGAGTCGGGTCCAGTCCATCGCGCGGTCTGCGCAAGGGGGTCGTAGTCAATATCGAAAGCACCGTCGAGTCGATCAAGAAGGCGGTCGAGGAGGCGGAGCTGATGGCCGCCGTTCAGATCAATTCGGTCTACACCGGCATCGCGGGCAGTCATATTTCGGGAGAGAACTGCAAAGGCGTGGTGGCGTTGAAGAAGGGGGAGGTGACGCGCGAGGACATCCAGCGGGCGGTGGAAAGCGCCCGCACGTTGGCGGTCATTCCCCACGAGCGACGCATCCTGCACGTGCTCCCCAGGGAGTTCATGGTGGACGACCAGGACGGCGTCCGCGAACCGCTGGGCATGTCCGGTAACCGGTTGGAAGTGAACGTGCATGTGATCACGGGCGCGGTCACCTCCGCGCAGAACATCATCAAGAGCGTGAACCGGGCCGGCCTGGATGTGGTGGACATCATTCTCCAGCCGTTGGCCTCCAGCGAAGCGGTGCTGAGCCCGGAAGAGCGCGAATTGGGCGTCGCGATGGTGGATCTCGGCGGCGGCACCACGGACCTCGCCATTTTCCTGGACGGCAGCATTCGACACACGGCGATCCTGCCGATCGGCGGACAGAACCTGACCAAGGATCTGGCCATCGGGCTCCTCACCTCGCAGACCGAGGCGGAGAAGATCAAGATCCAGCACGGGATCGCGAGGAATGAGTTGATCCACGGCCATCAAATGGTGGAGGTGCCCTCGGTCGGCGACCGGCCGCCGCGGACCGTGTCGCGGCGGGACATCGCCGACATTCTCGAGCCGCGCGTGGAGGAGATGTTCGATCTGGTGAAGCGCGAGATCGCCAGGGCCGGGTACGAGGGAATGTTGGGCGCGGGCGTGGTGATCACCGGGGGCACCTCGCTGCTGGAAGGCATGCCGGACGCGGCGGAGAAAGTGCTGAACCTGCCGGCGAGGCGGGGAACGCCCGGCGGGGTCGGCGGGTTACGGGACATCGTCAGCAATCCGATGCATGCGACGGGGGTGGGCCTGTTGTTGCACGCCCGGCACCACGCCGAAGAATTGGAAACCGCCGGGCTGCGGCGCGGGCGTCCCCTGGGGCGGGTCTTCGAGCGCATGCGGTCGTGGATGTTCGAGTTTTTTTAACCTCGCCTGCGAGCTTTCGAGCGGGCGCATCGCACAAAGGGAGGTGTCGCGATGTTTGCATTTCAGGAGGATATCCTTACGCCGGTCAGGATCAAGGTCATCGGCGTAGGCGGCGCCGGCTGCAACGCGGTTAATACCATGATCGGAGCCGGGTTGAGCCGGGTGGAATTCATCGCCGCCAACACGGACGTACAGGCGCTCGAACGCGCCCACGCTCCCTTTAAGATTCAGCTCGGGCCGGAACGGACCAGAGGCTTGGGCGCCGGCGCCAAGCCCGAAATCGGCAAGGAATCGGCCTTGGAAAGCCAGAACCAAATTCGGGAGGCGCTGGAAGGGGCCGACATGGTCTTCGTGACCGCGGGCATGGGAGGCGGGACCGGCACGGGCGCGGCGCCCATCGTCGCGGGCATCGCCCGAGAACTGGGGATCCTGACGGTCGCCGTGGTGACCAAGCCGTTCCAATATGAGGGACACCGGCGGATGGCCTACGCCGAAGAGGGGCTGCGCGACCTGCGCCGGCATGTCGATACGCTCCTGGTCATTCCGAACCAGCGTCTGTTGAGCATTGTGGACAAGGCCACCCCGTTGCTCGAGGCGTTCAAGGTCGCGGACGATGTCCTGCGACAGGCGATTCAGGGCATCGCCGACGTCATCACCACGACCGGTCACGTCAACGTAGATTTCGCCGATGTGCGGACGGTGATGAGCCACACGGGTCGGGCGGTCATGGGCATGGGCGTGTCGCGCGGCGCCAATCGCGCGATGGAAGCCGCCCAGAAAGCGATCTCCAGCCCGTTGCTCGAGGACGGCGGCGTCGAGGGGGCGCGCGGGGTTCTGCTCAATATCACGGGCGGGCCCAACCTGTCGCTGCACGAGGTGGATGAAGTGGCGTCGATCATCAAGGAAGCCGCCGACGCGGAAGCCAACATCATCGTCGGCCAGGTGATCAATCCGGATATGGGCGACGACCTGGTCGTGACCGTCATCGCCACCGGGTTCGAGCGGGACGAGCAGCACGCCAAACCCGCCGTCGCGGCCGCCGAGCGGGTGGCGGCGAGAAGTCCTCGCACCGCCCAACAGGTGTTGGCCGGCGTCCACGCGGGAGGGCCGGACCTGCCGCATCGGGACCTGGACCGACCGGCGTTTCTTCGGAAATTGAGCGAGCAACGGGAAGCGCAGGAACGGCTCAGCTTGATGGCCGATGACGAGTGGGACGTCCCGACGTTCCTGCGCAAGCAGGCTGACTGATTCGCCAACCGTCGTTGGTCATTGGTCAACGGGAAAAGGACGTCGCATGACGAGCGCTCAGTGAGCCCGCATTGAAAATAGCGAACAGAGAATAGCCAGCAGCGAGTCGCTCGGCGCTGCTCGCTGTTAGCTGTTCGCTACTCGCCGGGGACATTTTTCATGCTGTGCGGGTAAGCCGAAGGCTCATGGGGACCGTGCGGAGATGCGGACTTTGGTGATCACATTGCCGGCCTTTGCCACGGCGCGTGACGGTGTGCGCCACTTCTTCGGTACGCGCAGACAGCCGGAGCGGATTGAAACGGACGGCGGCTTGACAACGGTGTCGGTAAAACAGGTGCACGGGACCGACGCGTTGGTCATCGATCGGCCCTTGCGGGCCGGCGACACATTCGACGGCGGCTGGGACGCCCTGATCACCGATCAACCGGGCGTGCTGCTGACGGTCCGCACGGCCGACTGTGTGCCGGTCTTGTTGCATGACCGGAGGCGCGGCGTCGTGGCCGCCGTCCACACCGGCTGGCGCGGCGCCGTCGCGGGCATTGTCCCCAAGACACTGGAGGCGATGAAGCGACGGTTCGGGTCCGAGCCTTCTTCGGTTCAGATGGGCATCGGTCCTGCGGTCGGACCCTGCTGCTACGAAGTGGACGAGCCGGTCCTGGCTCGGTTGAGAGCGGGCTTTCGCGGATGGCGCTCCGTGGTGCGCGAGCGCGGGAGCGGCAAAGCGATGCTGAACCTGCGGGAGTTGGTGCGGCAACAGGCCCGATCGGTCGGCGTCGAGGAAGAAAGGATCCACAGCGTGAACGTCTGCACGGTCTGCCATCCCGACCTGTTCCACTCGTATCGTCGCGAGGGGACCGTGAACGGCACGATGGTCAGCGGCATCGTCCTCCTGCGCCGACGCGGCAGGTAGAACCGTGCGACGTGAAATCCTGACAAACACGCCGGGCTTCCGGTACAATGACAGCACATGCCAGCTTGTGCCGATGCAGGACCGGTCGGCGAACCGGCGGGTATCCCTGCGCGGCTGATGGTCGATTCCGTTGACGGATGCGCCTGAGTCCCATGCGATCGCCCGAAACATCCGGACCGTCCTCGAGAACATTCGCCGCGCCGCTGAGCGCGTCCGGCGTCAACCCGACCGCATCCGGCTGATCGGCGCGACCAAAACGGTCCCCGCGCCCCGCCTGCGCGAAGCGATGGCCGCAGGTCTGACCGAGTTCGGCGAGAATCGATTGCAGGAAGCGCTGGAGAAAATCGAACAGATCGGCCACGGGCTGGCGCGCTGGCACTTCATCGGCCGGTTGCAGCGGCGGAAGGCCAAGGCGGTCGTCGGGGTCTTCGAGCTCATTCATTCGCTGGACAGCGTGGAACTGGCGGCGGAGATCAACCGCCGGGCGGAACAGGCCGGGATCAGCCAGCCGGTCTTGCTGGAGATCAACATCGGCGGAGAGGCCAGCAAAGGAGGGTTCGCCCCGGGTGCTGTGGCGGAAGTCCTCCCGGAGCTGAATGCCATGCCGCACTTGCTCATCCGGGGACTGATGACGATTCCACCGCCGTCGGCCGATCCGGAAGACGCGCGCCCGTATTTTCGGAGGCTCCGGGAGCTGGCTCAGTCGCTGGCGCGTCCCGGTCTGGAGCGGATCAGCATGGACGAACTCTCGATGGGGATGTCGCACGATTACGAGGTCGCGGTCGAAGAAGGTGCGACGATGGTGCGGATCGGTACGGCGATTTTCGGAGCGCGTCATGCCTGATGTCATGGACGGGAAGCAACTCGCGTTCATCGGCGCCGGCCAGATGGCCGAGGCTCTGGTCGGAGGGTTGCTCTCTTCGCGGGCCTGCGAGCCGAACCGTGTGTGGGCGACCGACCCGGACGCCGCGCGCCTGGACGTCATGAAGCGGCGGTTCGGCGTGCGGGTCGGCTCGAGCAACCTGGCGGCGGCGCGATGGGGCGATGTGGTCGTCCTGGCCGTGAAGCCCCAGGTTCTGGCCGACGTGCTAAGCGAACTCGCTCCTGCCTTGCCCGGCCGTCTGGTCATCTCGATTGCGGCCGGCATCTCCGTCCGATGGATCGCCGGCCGGGTGCCGCAGCAGGCGAGAATCATCCGGGCGATGCCCAATGCGCCGGCGCTGGTTCGGGAAGGCATGACGGCCTTGAGCGACGGTCCTGGAGTGGGCGAAGAAGACAGCCGGATTGCGAAAGCGCTGTTTGAATCCGTCGGTCGAGTCGTGACGGTGGAGGAGCGGTTGATGGATGCGGTCACGGGCTTGAGCGGCAGCGGACCGGCCTACGCGTTCGTCGCGATCGAAGCCCTGGCGGACGGCGGCGTGAAGATGGGGCTACCGCGGGCCGTAGCGGAACTGCTGGCCGCCCAGACGCTGTTAGGCGCCGCCCGCATGCTGCTGGAGACGGATGAACATCCGGGCGCGCTCAAGAACCGGGTGGCCTCTCCCGGAGGAACGACGATCGCCGGGCTCCATCGGTTGGAGAGCGGCGGCGTGCGGGCCTGTTTGATCGCCGCCGTGGAAGCGGCCACACGGCGGTCGGAGGATCTGGGACGCTGATGTTCGTGGCGGCCAACGTGCTGGAAGGGATCGCCCATGTGGCGGATTGGGTCCTCACACTCTATATGTATGTCATTATCGCGCGAGCGCTGATTTCCTGGGTGAATCCCGATCCCTGGAACCCGATCGTGCAATTTCTGGAACGGGCCACGGAGCCCGTGCTCGCTCCGATCCGCCGGTGGCTCGGGTGGAGGATGGGCATCGATCTCTCTCCGGTGGTGGCGATCCTGATCATTGTCTTCCTTCAGTATGCGCTCGTGCGGTCGTTGTTCGAGATGGCGACGCGTATGCACATCGAATAACTCTGCGGGGGAAATCTCATGAAGATCACACCGCTCGATATCCAGCAAATGGTCTTCCGGGTCGCGTTCAGAGGCTATGACCGCCAGGAGGTCAATCGGTTTTTGGAGGACATCGCGCAGACCGTCGAAGCCCTCAATCGGGACAACGCCGTGCTGCGGGAGAAACTCGCCTTCGTCGAACAGCAACTGGCCGAGGTGAAAAAAACGGAAGCGACGCTGTCGCACGCGCTGGTGTCCGCGCAATCGCTGGCCGACGAGATGAAGCGCTCGGCGCAGCGGGACGCCGAGTTGGTGCTCAAAGAAGCCGAGGTGAAAGCCGCGGAGGTGCTTCGGCAGGCCCGGGCGGAACTGGCCGATACGCAACGTGACCTCACCGAACTGCGGAAGCAGCGGTTGTTGATGATCGAGCGGCTGCGCGCCACGATCCGCACGTTCGAACGGATGCTGGAGATCGAGGAAGGGGAGGCGTACCATCCCGACCAGGCCGCTCCGGATGAAAAGCTCGCCGGTGATTCCAGCCACTGAGGGACCGTCGCCCTCCGAGCAGGTCATTCCACAGCCGCCCTGCTTCGCGCCGCCGTGCGCGTCCTCCCGAGCCGGAACGGCGAGACAGTCTCGACCTCCGGGTCTTCCCGGCCATCGCGAAAGGGTCTCATGAGCGGAACCGATCCGGTGGGCCGCGCGCTCGAAACCGCCGTGGAGGAGGGCGTATTTCCCGGCGCAGTGCTGGCGGTGCGCCTGCGGGGGCGGCCGGCCTATCACCGGGCCGTCGGTCGGGTTTCGTCGGAGCCGCCGGGCTCGCCGGCGCAGGTACAGACGATCTATGATCTCGCGTCCTTGACCAAACCGCTCGCCACGACCACTTCCGTTCTCTGGTTGGTTCAGCACGGCCGGCTGGCGCTCGATCGTCGCCTCGATGATCTGCTTCCCGAACTCAAGGGCTCCCCGATCGGCGGCGCGACGGTCTTTCATCTGCTGACGCACAGCTCCGGGTTGCCGGCGTGGAGACCCTATTACGAGCGGGTGGCGGAACAGGATCGCCTCACCCCGGGCTTTTTGGGCAGCGAGGCCGCCGGACGGGCGGTGTTGGGTTACATCCGCGACGAAGTTTTGCTGCATACCGTCGGAGAGCGGAGTCTTTACAGCGACCTGGGATTCATGTTGCTCGGCTTCATCGTGGAACGTCTGAGCGGGCAGTCGCTGGCGACTTTTTGCCGGGAATACCTGTTCAACCCGCTCGGAGCCGAGCCGTTGGGGTTTGCGACGCTTACGGACAGAGGAATAGCGGTGGGCGGCAGGGTTGTGGCCGAGCAGAATGCGGTCGCCGCGACCGAGCGCGATGCATGGAGAGGACGGGTTCTGCGCGGGGAGGTGCACGATGAAAACGCCTACGCGCTGGGCGGCGCGGCCGGCCATGCGGGACTGTTCGGGACGGCGAAGGCGGTGTTAGCGGTGTCCGGCGCTTGGCTCGATGCCTACCATGGGCGGCCGAGCCTGTTCGAGCCGAAGCTGGTGCGCCGATTCGTGACCCGGCAGGATCGCATCCCGCAATCGAGCTGGGCGCTGGGCTGGGATACGCCTTCGGTGCCGTCGTCGTCAGGGAGCCGATTTTCCCCGCTGTCGTTCGGGCACCTAGGGTATACAGGCACCTCGCTCTGGATCGATCCGACCCGGGAGCTGGAAGTGGTGTTGCTGTCAAACCGCGTCCACCCGACCCGCCGGAACACTCACATTCAGCGCTTCCGTCCTTTCATTCACGACCTGATCTTTTATGAGCTAGTAGCGGGCAGCCAGTAGCTTCCAACTATTCGCTGCTCGCTGTTTAGGCTTCGTCCGGGTAGTCGGTCCACGTTTCCTTTTCGGCGAGGTAGCGGCGACCTTTGAAGTTGGGCCTGGTCCTCATCCGCCGGAACCCCAGCGCCCTCAACTTGTCCACGACGTCTTTCACCGCCGCCGCGATCGAGGGGTGGGTCTGTCCCTCAACGGCGAGCGCTTCGTACATGACTTTGGCGAAATAGCCGTTGGCGGTCCGATTGACCAGGATCGAGCGGCTAAAATACCGATCGCTCGGGTCGACCCCTTCGATCTGATAGCGTTCGACCAGGCCTTCTTTCTTGAACATCAGCGGCAGGGTGCTCATCGTGTTGACCTCCATGTGCGCGATCCGGCGCGCACCAACGGCAAATTATAGGTGCCTGTCCGGTCGACTGCAACCGCGTTGACAAGGTTCCGGCCCGGTCCCTAAGATGACCCCGCTTCTCGACGGATGACGAGCGCAACGCGCCGCCGGCGGCCTCAAGCGACGCCATGAACATTCCCAACAGCCTGACGATCCTGCGCATTCTCCTGATCCCCGTGTACGTCGGGTTCCTGGTCTACGAACGATACGACCACGCCCTTATGGTCCTGCTGTTGGCCGGCGTGACGGACGGGCTCGACGGGACCATCGCCAGGGTCGCCAACCAACGCACCAGGTTGGGCGCGTTCCTGGATCCGCTGGCCGACAAGCTGCTGCTGACGTCGGGGTTCGTGACGCTGGCGGTGATGCATCTGATTCCCTCGTGGATCGCCATCGTGGTCGTCAGTCGGGATCTGATTCTGATGGCCGGCACCGTGTTGGCGCAACTCACCGATTCGCGGGTCGATATTTCCCCGACGATCCTGGGAAAAGGCACGACGCTCTTTCAACTCGCCTATATCATTCTCGCGGTCTTCCTGGCCTCGAGGCAGATGGATCTCGGGCTCCTCCAACCGCTGCTGTACTTGATGGTGGCGCTGACATTGACGTCGGGCTTCCACTATCTCTACCGCGGTTATGTTCATGTCAGCGCCAGCGGGGCGTGACCGGGTCGTGCGGTCGCTTCACGCGTCCGGCGCCGCGAGCGCGCGCGATTCGGCATTTGTTTTGACAAGCCCCAGGTCGTCCAGTAGACTTCGTTTCACATCCACGTTCTTCCGAAGAGCGTTTCTGATCCACCGAAGAGCCACCGGGTCGAGATCACCAGATGAGCACCTTCGCATACGTCGGCAGAACCAGAACGGGCACGGTCCGCAAAGGCGAATTGACGGCCAAAACCCGCGACGAAGCCGTCGAGCAACTGCGCAAGCAGAACGTCATCGTCACCAGTCTGGAAGAAAAAGCGGGCAAGAAAGGCGGGCTGAATCTTTCATTCGGGTCCGCGATCACCGACAAGGATCTGGTCGTGTTTACCCGCCAATTCGGCACCATGATCAACGCCGGCCTTCCGTTGATTCAATGTCTGGATATCCTTTCGACCCAGTCGGAAAACAAGGTGCTGGCCAAGACCATCGGGGAAGTCAAGGTCGACGTGGAAGGCGGATCGACCTTCTCCGACGCGTTAAGGAAACATCCCAAGGTCTTCGACGACTTGTACGTGAACATGATTCACGCGGGCGAAGTCGGCGGCCTGTTGGACACCATCTTGACCCGTTTGGCCAAACACATCGAAAAGGCCATGAAGCTGAAGGGACAGATCAAGTCGGCCATGGTCTACCCCGCCGCCATCCTGGGCGTCGCCGGCATCGTCATCACCGTGCTGATGATCTGGGTGATTCCCATCTTCGCCAAGATGTTCGCGGAAATGTCCGGCGGGAAAATGGGTCTGCCGGGTCCGACGCAGCTCGTGATCGATATGAGCAATTTCGTCCAGTCCTACATCATCTATATGGCGATCGGCATGGTCCTGGCGATTTACGGCATCAAGAAATACTACGGAACGCCGAAAGGCAAGCTGGTCATCGACCGTTTGCTGCTGAAGACACCGGTATTCGGCGATTTGATCCGCAAAGCCTCGGTCGCCAAATTCACCAGGACGCTCGGGACGCTGATCACCAGCGGCGTACCCCTGCTGGACGGCCTCATTATCTGCGCCAAAACCTCCGGGAACAAAGTCATCGAAGAGGCGATCATGGGAGCCCGGGTGAGCATCAGCGGCGGAAAGACCATCGCCGAACCGCTTGCAAAAAGCGAGACGTTTCCCAAGATGGTGACTCACATGATCGCGGTCGGCGAATCGACTGGCGCGCTCGACGCCATGCTCGGCAAGATCGCCGACTTCTATGAGGATGAAGTCGATCAAGCCGTCGCGTCATTGACCGCGCTGCTCGAGCCGATGATGATGGTGTTTCTGGGGACGGTGATCGGCTTCATCGTGATCGCGATGTATCTGCCGATCTTCCAGATGGCGTCGGCGATCGGATAACCGTCCGTTGGCCTGGAACCGCGCGGTCGCGTGACGCCGGGGCAGAAGCCTTGTTCACCCTCCTCCGAGTCGATGGGATCGGCGGTCGCAGCCGGGTCTGACCGCAATGGCCTCCGAAGGGATCCTGCCTCAGTTCCATGAGCGGAGCAGTCTTCCGGTCCCCGGCTTCGGCCCGCGCGGAGCATCACGAGATCGACGACCCGACACCGTGATGTCGCCGACCACCGTTTCCGGACAGGCAGCCCGCTGGATGCATGGACGATCTGAGGACAAGACTCCATTGGTTGATGGCCCTGCGGGTCGTGGTGGTCACGCTCCTGCTGGGCCTTTCACTGACGTTCCAGGTCGCCAGAGGCGAGCGCGTTCCCACCTTTTACGCCCTGATCGCGTTCACGTATGCGATCACGATTCCGTATGTGATCATCCTCCGGCAACTGTCCACTCCCCGGTCGTTGACGTTCTTCGCCTGGCTGCAGATCGGAGTCGATTTCGTTCTGGAGACCGTGCTGGTCGCCAGGACCGGCGGGGTCGAAAGTCCCTTTGCCGTGCTCTACGTGATCACGGTGACGCTGGCCAGCCTCGTGCCGCGCCGGCGGGTCGGATTGGTGACGGCGGGACTCTGCGTCATCCTGTTCGGCGTCATGGCCAATCTGCAGTTGTACGGCGTGCTGGAGCCGCTCGGCTGGTTGCATCCCTCGCGTCTGTCCGCGGCGGAGACGCTCCAGAACTTCGGGGTCTATGCGCTGGCGTTCCTGGTGGTCGGGTTCCTCAGCGGCGCGCTCGTCGATCAGCTCAATCGGGCGGACTTGCGCCTGAGGGAAAAGGAGCAAGGGCTGACCAGGTTCCAGGCGTTCCACGAGAACATCGTCCAGAGCATCAGCAGCGGCGTCTTCACGACGGATGCGGCGGGATTGATCACCTCGTTCAACCGCGCCGCCCAGGAAGCGACCGGTTATAGTCTCGAACAGGTCAAGAACCGACCCTGGCAGGAAATCTTCAATTGGCATCCGAATCATCGGTCGGAGGAAGGAGCGGAGGATCTCTTCGCCTGTTCCCGGTTCGAAGTCGAGTGCAAACGCGCGGACGGCCGCCGCTTGATCCTCGGCATGACGCTGTCGCCGCTCCAGGAGCAGGGTGAACAGACCGGCCTGGTCGGCGTGTTCAAGGACCTGACCGAGATTCGAGACATGGAAGAAGAGATGCGTCGACGGGAATGGCTCGCCACGCTGGGCGAGATGTCCGCCGGCATGGCCCACGAGATCAGGAACCCCCTGGGCGCGCTGGCCGGCGCGATGCAGATGCTGCGCAAAGACGTCGCGTCCGACGAGACCAGCCGGCGGCTCATGGATATCGCCGTCCGGGAAGCGACGAGACTGGACACGATCATCACCGAATTTCTGTTGTACGCGCGGCCGCCCGCCCTCAATCTGGCGGAGTGCGACGTGAACAAAGTCCTGACGGACACGCTCGACCTCATCGCGCACGAAGCGCGGACCAAGACCGACATCACGATGTCGACGTCCTTGGCCCAGGGCCCCTTAACGATCAAGGCCGATCAGGACCAACTGAAGCAGGTCTTCTGGAATCTGGCGACAAACGCGTTTGAAGCGATGCCGTCAGGCGGAGAATTGACCATTTCCACCGGTTGTCGACGCGTCGATGCGGGCGGGCGCAGCGGTGAGGTGATCGAGATCGCGTTCCAGGATACGGGGATGGGGATTCCGAAGGGCAACCTGGACAAGATCTTCCTGCCGTTCTTCACGACGAAAAAAGAAGGTTCCGGACTCGGCCTGGCCGCCGTGCATCGGATCGTGGATCTGCACGGCGGCTGGATCAAGGTCGACAGCCGGGAAGGCAAGGGCTCTCGGTTTACGGTGTGCCTGCCGAGGTCGGCCGAGGCCGGACCAAGGCTGTGGCACGAAGGTAGGGGACCGTGGAAAAGATCCTAGTCGTCGACGATGAACAGAGCATGCGCGACGTCCTGAGCATCATGCTCAAACGGGCCGGATATACGGTGACGACGGCCTCCGACGGCGACGAGGCGATCGCCCACCTCGGGAAGGAAATCTTCGACCTCGTGATCACCGATCTCAAAATGCCCAAGGTGGGCGGGCTCGACGTGCTCAAGGCGGTCAAGGCCTCCTCGCCGGACACGGTGGTGCTGGTGATCACCGCGTTCGCGTCGGCGGAGTCGGCCGTCGAGGCCATGAAGCACGGCGCCTACGACTATCTGACCAAACCGTTCCAGGTAGACGAAGTCCAGCTCATCATCCGCAACGCGCTGGAGCGGCGTCGGCTGTCGACCGAGAACATGCTGCTCAAGCGCGAGATGGCCAGCCAGTCCTCCTTCGCGCAGATCATCGGACAAAGCGAAGCCATGCAAAAGGTCTTCGATGTCGTGCGCAAGGTGGCCGATTCCAAGAGCAACGTGCTCATCTTCGGAGAAAGCGGAACCGGGAAAGAGTTGATCGCGCGAGCCATCCATTACAATAGCGCTCGCGCGCCGATGCCCTTCGTGACGGTCAATTGCAGCGCGGTGCCGGAGACCCTGCTGGAGAGCGAGTTGTTCGGTCACATGAAGGGCTCGTTCACCGGAGCGGTCTCGAACAAGGCCGGTCTGTTCGAGGTGGCGAACGGCGGCACGGTCTTCCTGGACGAAATCGGAGACACCTCGCCGGCCACCCAGGTGAAGCTCTTGCGGGTCATTCAGGAGCGTGAATTTCGCCGGGTCGGCGGGACGCAGGACGTGAAGGTGGACGTGCGGATCATCGCCGCCACGAACAAGGATCTGGAGAAAGCGGTGGCCGAAGGCACGTTCCGCGAGGATTTGTATTATCGGTTGGACGTGATCCCCATCGTCCTGCCGCCCCTGCGGCTCAGAACGGGGGATATTCCGCTCCTGGTCCAGCACTTTCTGGACAAGTTTGCCCGCGAAAGCGGAAAGCCCGTTCCCGCCATCACCGGCGAGGCCATGCGGGCGCTCCTGGCGCACGAATGGAGAGGCAACGTCCGCGAACTGGAAAATCTGATCGAGCGGGTGGTGGCTTTTTCATCCGGCCAGTCGGTGACCGATGAGGAGATCCGCGGCTGGCTGCACCGTCCAATGACGCAGCCGCAGACGTATCCGACCGATCTGCCGGAGGACGGGCTCGATTTGGAGGCGATGATCAATTCCATTGAGAAGGAATTACTGTTGAAAGCCCTGGAACGGGCCAACTGGGTTAAGAAAAAGGCCGCCCGCCTGCTGAAGCTGAACACGCGGTCCTTCCGCTATCGGTTGGAAAAGTACGCGATCAAGGGGGGAAAGGACTAAGACGTGAAGCGTGAAGCGTGAAACGTGAAACGTGAAATGTGAAGTGCAAGAAGGATCAGAAATCCATGCTGACGAACGGTTCACGGTTCACGAGCGATGAGGGTGAATGAGGGCGACGGTGGAAGAAAAAGAGGCGCGGGTCGCCGCGCCGGCGAAGATCAACGTGATCTTGCGCGTGCTGGATCGACGGCCGGACGGTTATCACAATCTCTGGTCGGTGATGCAGACCGTCGCGCTGGAAGATGAGGTGCGGTTGCGGGTCAGGCACGACACAGCGGGGGTGGCGCTCCGATGCGACGACGCGACGCTGCCCACGGACCATCGGAATTTGGTCTATCGCGCCGCGGCGCTGGCGCTGGAGCGGGCCGGCCTGAACGTCGGACTGGAGATCGAGCTCATGAAGCGGATTCCCTACGGCGCCGGGCTCGGCGGGGGGAGCAGCGACGCCGCCGCGACGATGCTGGGGGTGAATCGTCTTCTGGGTCTGGGGTGGACGGTCGCCCACATGGCGGAGTTGGGTCAACAGTTGGGGAGCGACGTGCCGTTTTTCTTCTTCGCCCCGAGCGCTCTGGTGACCGGCCGCGGGGAAGCCGTCAAACCGCTCCGATTGGCGGGTGAACGGTGGGTTGTCTTGGTCACCCCTGGATTCCCGATCGAGACGCGCTGGGCCTATCAACGGCTCTCGGCCACACGTTCCAGCGCGCCGTCGCTCTCCGGCGCCTTGCGGGCTATGGAAGCGCGTGAAGCCGTGACCTGGGAGGATCTGTTGCCGCTGGCCGAGAACGACTTTGAGGCGGCGGTGTTCCCTGAGTACGGCGTGCTCCGCACGATCAAAACGCGGCTGCTTTCGCAAGGCGCGGAGGCGGCGCTGCTGTCCGGCAGCGGCTCGACCGTATTCGGCGTCTTTCGCGACGAGACGACGGCCCGGCAGGCGCAGGCGACGATGGGCCGGTTCGAATGGTGCCGGGCCTATGCCGTTCAGGCCTGCACCGAGGCCCTGTCTTGTCAGAGCGCGCCAACGACGGCGTCGCTTCGCGTTGGTTGACAACCGGCAGCGCTTTTCGTTAGAGTTCAATCCCCTAACCGGCTTCCTCGAGAACGCAACGAAGAGACAAGAGGGAGGCGGGGCGTTACGCCGAGACCCGCCGGGCCCGCCCAGCAGAAGAACATCTCGCGACTTCTGAACGATCCGACGGCTTCTCACAGCGTTCGAGGTACCACGATGAACAAGGCGCTCAAGCTGTTTACCGGCAATGCCAATCCTGCGCTCGCGCAAGAGATTTGCGCGTATCTGGGGATTCGGTTGGGTGAGGCGACGGTCTCCTCCTTCAGCGACGGGGAAGTGCGGGTGAAAATCGAGGAAAACGTCCGCGGAGCGGATGTCTTCGTCGTGCAATCCTGCTGCGCGCCGGTCAACGATTCGATCATGGAGTTGTTGATCATGATCGACGCCCTCAAACGCTCGTCGGCCAGCCGGATCACGGCCGTCATTCCGTATTTCGGCTATGCGCGCCAGGACCGAAAAGATCAGCCGCGCGTGCCGATCTCGGCGAAGCTCGTCGCCGATCTCATCACGACCGCGGGGGCCGATCGCGTGCTGACGATGGATCTCCATGCGGGACAGATTCAGGGCTTTTTCAACATCCCGGTGGACCACCTCTATGCCACGCCGGTGCTGTTGGAATACATCAACAAGCGCGGTGTGGCGGACCTCGTGGTCGTGTCGCCCGACGCGGGCGGCGTGGAACGGGCGCGGGCCTTCGCCAAGCGGCTCCAAGCCAACCTCGCCATCATCGACAAGCGACGGGAGGGACCGAACCAGGCGCAGATCATGAACATCATCGGCGATGTCGAGGGTAAAAGCGCGCTGCTCCTCGACGACATGATCGACACGGCGGGCACCATCGTCCAGGGCGCGCAGGCCTGCGCCGAAAAGGGGGCGCGGGAGGTCTGGGCGGCCTGCACCCATCCGGTGCTCTCGGGGCCGGCCCTGGATCGGCTGCAACAGTCCTGTTTACGGGAAATTGTGGTCACCAATACGATTCCGTTGAAAGAAAAAGAGCGGCTGTGCCCGAAGCTGCACTTGCTCTCCGTCGCGCCGCTGCTCGGCGAAGCCATCACGCGGATCCACGAAGAGGAGTCGGTCAGTTCGCTCTTTGCGTAATCGGAAGCCAATAGCGAATAGCGGGCAGCGGACAGCTGGAAGATTCCGAGCCATCGGCTACTCGCTAGCGGCTATTTGCTTGTTGGGGGAGAAATCACATGAAATTCGATCTGGCGGTTGAAGTGCGAGAACGGTCCGGCAAGGGTGCAGCGCGGCAGCTCCGGCGCAGCGGTCGCGTGCCGGCGGTGCTGTACGGGCAAGGGGAATGTCTTCTGCTCACGATGAAGCCGGACGATCTCACCACCATTCTGCGTTCCCATGCCGGCACGACCGCGCTCATCTCGCTCACGGTGAATGGCGCGAAGGCCAAAGCCAAACGGACGGCGCTGCTGCGGGACTTTCAAGTCGACCCCGTGACGGGCGAGGTGTTGCACGCGGATTTGTTCGAAGTGTCGATGGATAAGCCCATCCGGGTCAAAGTGCCGGTGCAGCTCATCGGCGGCGTGCCGGCCGGTGTGAAGGAAGGCGGCGTGCTCCACCACAATTTGCGTGAGCTGTACGTCGAGTGTCTGCCCTCGGCCCTGCCCGACGCGATTCAGGTGGACGCCTCCCAGTTGGCGATCGGCCAGGGGATCCACGTCCGGGAGGTGCCCAAAGTCGAAGGCGTCAGGTTCCTGGACGATGCCGATCAGATGGTCGTGAGCGTCGCGGCCCCGATGTCCGAAGCCAAGCTGGAAGCGCTGCTCACCAGCGGCGCAGCGGAGCCGGGCAAGGAGCCCGAGGTGATCGGGAAAGGGAAGGAAGAGGCGCCGGTCGAAGGGGCCGAAAAAGCGGCGGCTCCCGCGGCCGAAGCGAAAGCCAGCGAAAAGAAAGAGCCCGCCAAAGAAGCGCCGAAAGCCGAAAAGAAAGAACCTGAAAAGAAGAAGTAGCGTTGCGCCTCATCGTCGGGCTCGGGAATCCCGGAGCAGCCTACGCCCATACGCGCCACAACATCGGCATCTGGGTCCTCGAGCGGGCGGCGGCCCGGTGGTCGATTCGTCTTCGGCGGCACGGGATCGCCGTACGAGGCGCGGGAACGGTCGGTTCGGAGTCCGTCGAGCTTGCGGGCCGTCTCGACTGGATGAACGTCACGGGCCCTCCACTCAAGGCCCTGCTGCACGAGTTAGGTCTCTCCCCTGAGCAGCTCATCGTCATCCACGACGACTTGGATCTGGAACTCGGCCGGCTGAGGATCAAACAAGCCGGAGGCCACGGCGGCCACAACGGCCTGCGCTCGATTCTGGCCGCGCTGGACACGCCGAACTTCACTCGCCTCAAGATCGGCATCGGGCGCCCGGCTCCGGGCCAGGACTCGGCCGACTATGTGTTGGAACCCTTCTCGCGCGATGAGCGGGCCCGGATCGAGCCGGTCCTGGACCGCGCCGTGCAGGCGCTGGAATGCATCGTGGTCAAAGGAGTCGCCGCGGCGATGAATGAATTTAACGTGCGAGAGCGCGAGGACGCGAATGAGGAATGAGGAATGTGAAACGCTCCGGGCCGTCGATCAATGGAATTGGTGGATGTTTCATGACCATTCCTCATTTCTAATTTCTCATTCCTCATCGGGTTAAGAGCATGGGTTTGTGTTGCGGCATGATCGGCTTACCGAACGTGGGGAAGTCGACCGTCTTCAATGCGCTGGTCGGCGCGGGGGCGGTCGTCGCCAACTATCCCTTCTCGACCGTGGAGACCAACGTCGGGATCGCCCCGGTGCCGGACCCGCGTCTGGACAAGCTGGTCGAGATTTTTCAATCCAGGAAGAAGACGCCGAGCACGCTGGAGGTGCGGGACATCGCCGGGTTGGTCCAGGGGGCGAGCGAAGGCCAAGGGTTGGGCAATCAGTTTCTCGCCCAGATTCGGGAAGTGGACGCGCTCATGCACGTCGTGCGCTGCTTCGAGGACCCGGACGTCGTCCACGTCGGCGGTGAGGTCAACCCGCAGCGCGATGTCGAGACGATCGAGACCGAGCTGATCTTGGCCGATCTGGAGACCTTGGACCGTCGCCGGCAACGGGTGGAGAAGCGCGCCAAATCGGGCGAGGGGCAGGCCGGCAAGGAACTGGCTGTCGTGCAGAGGCTCACCAACCTGCTCAACAAGGGCGAATGGCTGGGGAATCATGCCTTCTCGCCGGACGAACGGGCCATGCTGAACGAGCTGCAGCTTCTGAGCGCCAAACCGGTGTTGTTCGTCGCCAACGTGAAGGAAGGCACGACGGCGGAGCATCCGCATGTGCGGGCGGTGCAGGAGCTGGCCGACAAGCGAGGCGCCAAGGTGGTGCTCATCTGCGGCCAGATCGAAGCGGAGATCTCCACCCTGCCCGAGCCGGATCGCGCCGCCTTTTTGAAGGACCTGGGCCTGGCCCAGTCCGGCCTCGTGCGGCTCACCGCCGTCGCCTACGAGTTGTTGAACCTCATCACCTTCTTCACGGCCGGCGAAGTGGAAGCGCGGGCCTGGCCGATCCGCAAGGGGACGAAGGCGCCGGAGGCGGCCGGCAAAATTCACTCCGACATGGAGCGCGGCTTCATCCGCGCGGAGGTCTACCACTACGACGATTTGATCGCCTGCGGCTCGGAGGCGAAGGTGCGGGAGAAGGGATTATTTCGGCTGGAAGGGCGGGACTACGTGATCAAAGAAGGGGATGTGGTGTATTTCCGGTTCAATGTGTGAAGTTTTAGTGTCCGAAATCCGGAGGCGGGTCCTGTCACCGACCAGCCCGCTCGTCCTCGCACCCCGCCCGGTGTAGGGACCCCGCTGCGGGCGAGCAGGCTCCCAGGTCGGCGCCACCCGCCTTCTTACCCTCCAATATCTCTACAACGCTGACAGGGAGTGGTCAAAGAACGGGAGGATGGAGCCTGTCTGCTCAACGTTCCGGCTCGACCGCACGAAGCCTCTTATCTGCTCGCCAGCGGAACTCGCTGCGTATGACGCGTTCGCGCGAACGCAGCTTCAAACAGTCTTCGGCGTTGCTACGCGATCGCACCCGGTCAGCAACTGCGAAATCACCCTGCCGCCTCACCGACTCGCCGGCGCGCACAAACATGACACTTTTTATTCGTCGTGTCGTGCGCCCCGAGCCTCCGCGCGATTCGCGACCAGGCCTCACCCTCCCGTTTGCGGGGGAAATGGTTCGAGAGACCAGTTTCCTACCCCGTAAAGGCTTTTTGCTTGTGGTCCTTTCTGAAGTCAATACTTCCCCTTCTGAAAAAGCTGAAGCTGGCTGAGCGATTCACGGTCTATTTGACCTCTCCCGACTCCAAGCGATTGGCCGGGATATACTGCGTGCTGATCGCCGGATAGACTGCGGGAATCGCAGTCTATCCCAGGGGGCGAAGCAAGATGAAATATTGAACAAGTCTTGGATTTGCAAGTAGACTTACTCTTCAGCGAAGTGCTTAGGTTACTGTGCTATGCTGCGCGGGTAGGCGGCAGCAGACTTGATAGTTAGGTGGCGGAGATGGCGGCGACCGTTCCTCAAATAGACAATGGTAAGCAGCCGCTTCAACCGCTCAATATCGTCCATATGCCGCAGCTTCCTAGCGACACGCCGTACGGGAATCTGTTGCTTAAGGGGATGAACATTGTTCGCCGTCTCGATAGGGTCAATCTCGAGATCGCACGCGTATTTGCCACCTACGTTCATCCAAAGAACGAGCAATCTCAGAATCCGCTGCAAGACATACTTGAACACCAGTTCTACGCAGAGCAGGTAGTCTATTGGCTCCGGAAGACGGCGGACGAGCTTATCTCTCTCGCTTATGTCATCAGCGAGTGGAAGAGCAACGGAGTATGGCCGGATGCGATCAAAGTCGATTCCATCGCCGGCCTTAAGCACAGTCCGCCACAGGAAGTGAAAGACCTGTTTGCACCCCATGAGTCCTATCTCTCTACGCTCAACGATATAGCAAATGCGTTCAAGCACTCCTTCATCAACACCGATATGACAATCGTCGGGGCAGAATATCCGGTCGTTTTCGCGCTCGCGCTCGACAGAAACAGGTTGTCGACCAAGCCGCGCTTCTATTGGGTGAGTTTCGCGGACATCGTGCAGGGGTTTTCCAAGCTCTATAAGCCCACGATGAAGATCATTCAAACTTGGGCAGCGCAGGCCGCCAGTGGGAAAAGCTCCGCCACCTAACAACGCGATCGACGCCGACACCGCCGGGTCGCCGCTACGCGCTCCATATGGTGCGGGTCATCGCGAACGTTAGGCAGCACAACGCCGATCACCGTGAAGCCAGCCGAATTCTCCGAAGAAGCGGGAAAAAAGAAAGGGGTCGGGAATCATTTTTGAGGAAGACAATGGTTCCAGGAACCGTTGCCCGGGGTTGAAGGTGGGCCACAGATAATCTTTGCACGAGGTTGCCATGAAATACCGCGTCACGCTGCACAAATCCGAGGAAGGTTACGCCGTGTCGGTCCCAGGGCTTCCTGGCTGTTGGTCGCAAGGCGCCACGGAGCAGGAGGCGCTTGAACATATTCAGCATGCCATCCGCGAATATTTGGCGGCCGTAGAGGATGAGATTCGTGGGCAAGACGTGCGCGCGATCGAAGTCGCAGTGTAGCCTTGCCCAAAATACCGGGAGTGAACCACCTTGACGCCGTGCGCGCGCTTGAGAAAGCAGGCTTCCGCGTCGTGCGCCAAGGCAAGCATATCGTGATGAGCAATGGACAACGCATACTGACCATCCCTCGCCACAATCCGTCAACGCGATCACGATGGGAGCTATCGTTCGTGATGCTGGTCTCACCGTTGAACAGTTCCGTGAGTTGCTGTGAGGGATGGACGCCTAACACGACGCTGCAGGTGACACTCCCTGCGATCGTACTCCTGGGCGCGAACGTTGTGACAGAGTTGTTTCGTCCGGCAAAGGAGAGGAGACGAGCGGAAGACATCTGCGCCCGCCTGGCCTTCGCCGCCGGCCGCGAACGGCGGCTCGCCGGCTCGTCAGCAGTGTGAAACTGCTTTTCGACGAGAATCTGAGCCCCAGACTCACCGAAAGACTCCACCGGAACCAGGTTCACTCTGAAACAGAATCATGCTATCTTGAGCGCCCAGTCTTGACGTGAAGCGCCGGTCGTCTTGTGTCCGTTTGTAAGTGCGCTTCACGAGATACGCATCACGCATCACGAGCGACGGGTTTTCACGATACAGCCGGGAGAACAGGGCACGATGTTGCTGAAAGACAAAAAGGGCCTCATTATCGGCGTCGCGAACAAGCACAGCATCGCGTGGGCGATCGCGCAGGCGGCGGCTCAGGCGGGGGCGCAACTGTTGTTCAATTATCAGAACGAGCGGTTGCGGGAAAATGTCGTGGAACTGGTCAACACCATGCCGGGGGCGAAGGCGTTCCCCTGCGACGTGGGGGACGATGCTCAGATCGACACGTTGATGAAGCGGGTGGGCGAAAAGTTCGGCCGGCTCGATTTCCTCGTCCACTCCGTCGCCTTTGCGCCGCGCGAGGAACTGGCCGGCCAGTTTGTCGACACGACCCGTCAGGGCTTCGCCATGGCGTTGGATGTGAGCGCCTATTCCCTCGTGGCTCTCACGCGCGCGGCGGTGCCGCTGATGACCGACGGCGGGTCGGTGGTGACGCTCACCTATCTGGGCAGCGAACGGGTCGTCCCGCATTACAACGTCATGGGGGTGGCCAAAGCGGCCCTCGAAGCGACGGTGCGCTACCTGGCGCATGACCTCGGCCCGAAGAATATCCGTGTGAACGCGATCTCAGCCGGCCCCATCAAGACCTTGGCCGCGCGGGGCGTCTCCGGGATCAGCAAAATGGTCGATCACCATCGGGAGGTGGCGCCGTTGCGCCGGGCGACCGAGCAGGCGGAGGTGGGGGACACGGCGCTGTTCCTCGTCAGCCCGCTGGCTCGCGGCATTACCGGGGAAGTCATTTACGTCGACGGCGGGTATCATATTCTCGGATCGTTGGCTGCGCTGGAGTAGCCGGTCGCTGTTAGAAATAGGCTCGAGGCGAGAGGCCCGAGGCTAGAGGTCGGAGTCTCTTCCCCCCTCGCCCCGAACCCCTGACCTCTCGCCCATCCATGAACTCCCCGACCTTCTTTCATTTGACAGCCCGTTTGGCGCTGTGGTAGCTTCCACCGCCGATTGCGTCTCCTCATCCGACGCTCATATCCCTCGCTCCCGACTGCGTTCGGGGGCCTTTGTCCAGGAGGTTGTCTGCATGCAGCAGCTCTACGAGTCTATCTTTATCGTCCGTCCGTCGCTCTCCGATGAAGACACCGGCGCGATCATCAACAAGATGAAGGGGGTCCTGGAGAAGAACGGCGCCACGCTGGTCAAGGCGGAGAATTGGGGCCGCAAGAAACTGGCGTATGAAGTCGAGCGTGAGCGGAAAGGCACCTACATCTATTTTTATTTCAAAGGGCCGGGCACGGTCGTCAGCGAGCTGGAACGCTCGTACCGGCTCGAAGATTCGGTCATCAAGTTCTTGACGGTCCGACTGAAAGAGGAGCCGGTTTCCAAGAAACAGGCGGGCGACGCCCAGGAGTCGGACAGTGGCCGGGTTCAATAAAGTCATCCTCATCGGCAACCTCACCCGCAATCCGGAGCTCCGTTACACGCCGAGCGGCACGCCGGTGGCGAGCTTCGGCTTGGCGGTGAGCCGGCGGTACAAGCAGGGGGAGGAACTGAAAGAGGAAGTCTGCTTCGTCGATATCGTCGTCTTCGGCAAGCAGGCCGAGCACTGCGGCCAGTATCTCAGCAAAGGGAACGGCGTCATCGTGGACGGTCGGCTGCAGCAGCGCCGCTGGGAGACCGAGGACGGCCAGAAGCGCAGCAAGCACGAGGTCGTCGCGCAGACCGTGACGTTCCTGCCCAAGCGGCCCGAGGCGGGCGGCGGCGACGCGCCGACGTCGGATGATACGAACTACGAGTTCGAAGAGCAGCCATAACGGAGGCGGTTCATGGAACGAGGACGGTTGTTTCAGCGACGGCGGCCCTGCCGGTTCTGCATCGACAAGGCGGGAATCGATTTCAAGGACGTCGGACTGCTGAAGAATTTCTTGACGGAGCGGGGCCGGATCGTGCCGCGCCGGATTTCGGGCAACTGCTTGCGGCATCAGCGCGAGCTGACGATCGCCATCAAGCGCGCCCGGCACATCGCCCTGGTGAGTTTTGCGGAGGAGCGCTGAGCTCGGTGCCGCCTGTGCAACGAGCCGATCGGTTTGACATCGCAGCGGTCTGACGGTATAGGGGGAGCAACGCTCAGGTTATGGTGACGTCGATGAACTCACTGACCCCGAAGGTGTCCGACATCCCCCAGGAAGGACTGGTTCTCCGGTGCGACGTCACGGCGGAAGAACTGGGATTGAGCGAACGGGATGCTCTGGTGCAGGGCGCTCTCGTCGTGGCCTTGGAGTTGGTCAAACTTAGCGGCAGCATCCGAGCCAGCGGCCTGCTGGAGGGCATGATTCTTCGCCAGTGCGTGCGCTGCCTGAAGGACTTTGCCGATCCGCTCTCGGTGTCCGTGGACGCGGAGTACGTCAGCGAAGGCGCCGGCGCCTTGCGCGGAGCGACGCGCGTGCTGCCGCATGGACGGTTGGACGCGATCGGCGCCGACGAAGAGGACGAACCCTATCTCTATACCGGAGATGAAATCGATCTGGCCCCGATGCTCCGGGAACAGGTCATCCTGGCCGAGCCGATGCAGCCGCTGTGTCAGGAAGACTGTCAGGGTCTCTGCGGCGTCTGCGGGCAGGATTTCAACGTCGGCCGCTGCCGGTGTCCGCAGGAACCGGATAATTCGCCGTTCCGGGTGCTCAGGCGATTCAGAGACCCGGAGCAGGGCGGCTGACGCCGGTCGCCGCGGGCGCGAATATCGGAGCGAGCGAGTAAGGAGTCACCATGCCGAATCCAAAACATAAGCTCTCCAGGGCCCGCCGAGATCGGCGGCGAACCAGCAAATCGAAAATCATTCCGCCGGGCTTCTCCGTGTGTCCACAGTGCCACGAGCTGAAGCTTCCGCATTACACATGCCTGAATTGCGGCACCTATAAGGGGAAGGCGGTCATTGCCGTCGAGGAAGCGTAACGCGCGGGATCCCTTCTCAACCAGGTCCGGGTGCGCGGGCGCCGCGGGTGGCAGGTCGGTCGCCCGCCCCAGTTCATGGTGAGACGAGGCGCTGCGCTCCGATCGATCATCAACGCCGGTGGGTATCCATCAACAACGCATGCGAATCGCCGTCGACGCGATGGGCGGGGATCACGGGCCGCCGCCTATTCTCGAGGGCGCCCTTCAAGCCGTTCGCGAGCTGGATGTTGAGGTGGTCCTCGTCGGGGACGAGGCGCAGCTCAAGGAACAGCTCGGGCGGGCCAAGTACGCTGATTCTCGTCTGACGATCCGGCATGCGCCGCAGGTCGTGGAGATGCACGAATCGCCGGCGACCGTCGTCCGAAAGAAACGGGAATCGTCCATTTGGATCGCGACCGAGTTGGTGAAATCCGGAGAAGCGAGCGCCGTCATCAGCGCAGGCAATACCGGCGCCAGCATGGTCGCCGCGTTTTTCGTGCTGGAGGTGATCAAAGGCGTGGAACGGCCCGCCATCGCCACGACGCTGCCGACGCTCACCGGCACCGCGGTGATGTTGGACGTCGGCGCGAACGTCGATTGCACGCCGAGCCACCTGGAGCAATTCGCGTTGATGGGAAACGAATACGCCAAGCACCTGTACGGCAAGCCCAATCCCCGCGTCGGTCTCCTGAGTATCGGCGAGGAAGACACGAAAGGCAACGAGGTCACGAAAGAAGCCTTCAAGCTGCTCAAAGCCCTCCCGATCAACTTTATCGGCAACGTCGAAGGCCGCGACGTCTATAGCGGCTCGGCGGATGTGATCGTGTGCGACGGCTTCATCGGCAACGTGGCGTTGAAAATTTCCGAAGGCGTGGCCGATACGATCAAAAAGCTCCTCATGAAAGAGTTGGCCGGCTCCTTCCTGGGCCGGCTCGCCTATCCGCTGGTGGCCGGGCCGCTCCTTCGCCTGCGCCGCCGGATCGATTATGCGGAGTTCGGCGGCGCGCCGCTCTTGGGCGTGAACGGCGTGTGCATGATCTGCCACGGGCGTTCGTCGGCCAAGGCGATCAAGAACGCGATCAAACGGGCCAAGGCGATGGTCGAGAGCCGGCTGAACGAGTTGATCCGTCGGGACATCGAGGAAAGCCTGGCTTTGCACCGACAATCGGGGCAGGAAGGCATTCCGGCATGAAGGCCAGGATCACCGGAACGGGCTCGTATGTCCCCGAACGCGTGGTGACCAATGCCGATCTCGAACGGTTGGTCGCCACGTCGGATCAGTGGATCGTCGAGCGGACGGGCATCCGCGAACGTCGCGTCGTCGCCGAGGGGGAGGCCTGCTCGGATCTGGGCGTCCAGGCCGGCGAGCGGGCGCTGAAGACCGCCGGACTCTCGCCCGCGGACCTGGACCTGATCCTGGTCGCCACCTGCACCGGGGACATGCCGCTTCCCGCCACCGCCTGTCTCATCCAACATCGACTCGGCGCGACGCGCGCGGCGGCGTGCGACATCTCGGCGGCCTGTTGCGGCTTCGTCTATGCCTTGGCCGTCGCCGACGCCTACATCAAGACCGGCTTGCGGCATGTGCTGGTGATCGGGTCCGAGGTGATGTCGGTCATCACCGACTGGACGGATCGCAACACCTGCGTCCTGTTCGGCGACGGAGCCGGGGCGGTCGTGCTCAGCGCCGGCGAAGGCGAACGCGGCGTCCTTTCCTCCCATCTGCGCTCAGACGGCAGCCTGTGCGATCTGATCGTGGTGCCGGGCGGCGGGTCGCGCCATCCGCCGTCGGAGAAGATGCTGAGCGAGCGGCTGCAGTACATCAAGATGAAGGGCAACGAGACGTTCAAGGTGGCGGTCCGCACGTTGGAAGAGATTGCGCGGGAAACCTTGGCCCACAATAACCTGTCGATCGAGGATGTGGATCTCTACGTCCCGCATCAAGCCAACGTGCGGATTATCAAGGCCGTCGCGGAGCGGCTGGGACTGCCTCTCGAAAAAGTGTTTCTGAACATGGACCGGTACGGGAACACGTCCGCAGCGTCGATCCCGATCGCGCTCGATGAAGCGGTGCGCGAAGGACGGTTGCGGGAAGGGAACCTGGTCATGATCGGCGCCTTCGGCGCCGGGCTGACCTGGGCCTCGGCGATGATTCGCTGGTGAACGGCGAAGCCGTCGGCAGTCGGCGATCAGCGTTCAACTCCGGAAGCGTTCTTTCAGACTGACCGCCGACGGCTGAGTGCAGAACGCTCCTGCAGAACGTTTTTCTCGTTGACATTGAATCGGATTTCTACCATATCATAGCGCGCTATGGCGTCCGGAATCGGGCTGGTGTTTCCCGGCCAAGGCTCACAGTCGGTCGGGATGGGGCGAGCGCTCTACGAAGCGCATCCCGCAGTCCGAACGGTTTACGGAGAGGCGTCATCCGTCCTCGGCTACGACGTTGCCGCGCTCTGTTTCGAGGGACCGGCCGATCGGCTGAATCTGACGGAATACACGCAGCCGGCGCTGCTCACCAGCAGCGTCGCCGCGTTGCGTCTGCTGGAGCCGGCCGGAGCGAAGCCTCTCGCCGTCGCCGGTCATAGCCTCGGCGAATATTCGGCCATTGTCGCCGCCGGAGGCTTGGCGTTTCGCGACGCCGTCCGGCTCGTCCAGAAGCGCGGGCGATACATGGCCGAGGCCGTGCCGCCGGGAAGCGGATTGGTCGCCGCGATTCTCGGTTTGACGGGCGAGACCGTCAGAGAGATCTGCCGGGAAGCCTCGCCGGTCGGGGTCGTCGCGGCGGCGAATTTCAACTGTCCCGGGCAAGTGGTGATCGCGGGGGAAAAAGCCGCGGTCGAGCGGGCGATCGAGCTGGCGAAAGCCAAGGGGAGTCGCAAAGCGATCCCGCTGCCGGTCAGCGTGCCGGTCCATACGCCGCTCATGCGACCGGCGGCGGACTGGCTCGCGCAGGACATGGCGCGAGCGACCTGGTCGGATTTGACGGTGCCGCTGGTCAACAACGCCGATGCCAAACCGCTCAGGCTGGCCAACGAGGTGCGGGCGTCGTTGATCCGCCAGTTGCCCTCTTCGGTGCTGTGGGAAGATTCGATCAAGACTATGGCGGGGTTGGGCGTCACGACATTCATTGAGGTGGGACCGGGCACGGTTCTGGCCGGACTGATCAAGCGCATCCTGCCCGACGCCGTGACGCTGAACGTCCATGACCCGAAGTCGCTGGACGCGACCCTCAGAGCGTTAAACGTGAACCGTTAATCGTGAATCGTCAAAGGCATCCGGCATGAACTCTCGCGTTTAACGAATAACGAATAACGATTAACATTTAACGACGAAAGGTTTGTCGTGAGTTTAGCAGGTAAAGTCGCCATCGTCACCGGCGCCGCGCAGGGGATCGGGCGGGCGATTGCGGAGACGCTGGCCCGCGACGGCGCCGACATCGTGGTAGCCGATCTCGATCCCGGCCGGTCGCAAGAGACGGTCGCCGCCGTCGAAGAACTCGGCCGGCGGGCGTTGAACGTCAAGGTCAATGTCGCGGACTTCAACGACGTGAAGGCCATGGTCGACCAGGCGCTGAAGGACTGGGGCAAAGTCGATATCCTCGTCAACAACGCCGGCATCACCCGCGACGGTCTGCTGCTGCGCATGAAAGAGGAAGACTGGAATCTCGTGCTGCAAGTCAACCTGAACGGCACCTTCCACTGCACGAAAGCGGTGCTTCAGCCGATGACCAAGCAGCGCTACGGCCGGATAGTCAACATCGCCTCGATCGTCGGCGTGATGGGCAACGTCGGCCAGGCCAACTACGCCGCATCCAAGGCGGCGGTGATCGGGTTCACAAAGACCGTGGCGCGGGAATATGCCGGTCGGAACGTGACCGTCAACGCCGTCGCGCCCGGGTTTATCGACACGGCGATGACCCAGGGATTGCCGGCCGACGTCAAGGAGACCTTGCAGAAGCAGATCCCGCTGGGCCGGCTGGGCCGGCCGGACGATATCGCCGCCGCCGTCCGGTTTCTCGTTTCGGACGAGGCGTCGTATATCACCGGTCATGTCCTGCACGTCAACGGCGGGATGTTGATGGCGTGACGCGCCGGCCGCTGCGCGGACGCTGAGTGATGAGCGTTGAGTTCTGACGAGGGTGGAACTGAAAATTCCAAGATCCGGAGCCAGGATCCAGGACATGCAGGAAGGAAAGGGAACATGGGGAAGGAGGTGGGCAAGTCAATGGCGACCGTTGAAGAACGTGTGAAGAAAATTATCGCCGAGCAACTGGGGGTCGAGGAGGACGAAGTCACTCCGGAGGCGCACTTTGTCGAAGATCTTGGCGCGGACTCCCTGGATACGGTCGAGCTGGTGATGGCGCTCGAGGAGGAATTCGAGATCGAAATCCCGGATGAGGACGCCGAGAAGATCCTCACCGTCGGGAAGGCGCTGGAGTATATTAAGGAGAAGGTGTAAGACGAGGTCAGGCCGAGGATGAGCGAGCGGGTGACACGACGGGTCGCGGTGACGGGGCTGGGGCTGGTCACGCCGCTCGGCACAGGCCTCGAAAAGACCTGGAAAGCGTTGTGCGCCGGGCAGTCCGGGATCGGCCGGATTACCCGCTTTGATCCCGCCGGCTATCCTGTCCAGATTGCAGGGGAAGTCAAAGACTTCGACCCCGCCCACTTCATCGAGAAAAAGGAAATCAAGAAAATGGACACCTTCATCCATTATGCCGTTGGCGCGAGCCAGATGGCGGTGGATGACGCGGGGCTGAAGATCGCGCCCGAGGACGCGGATCGCGTCGGGGTGTATATCGGCGCCGGCATCGGCGGGCTTCCGGCGATTGAGCACTACCATAAGGTTTTACTGGAGAAAGGACCGGATCGGGTCTCGCCCTTCTTCATTCCCATGGTCATCATCAACCTGGCCTCGGGCCAGGTGGCCATCAGGCTGGGCGCCAAGGGGCCCAACTCCTGCGCCGTGACCGCGTGCGCGACCGGGAACCATTGTATCGGCGACGCCTTCCGGATCATTCAGCGGGGCGAGGCGGACGTGATGCTGGCCGGCGGCACCGAGTCCTGCATCGTGCCCACTGCGGTGGCGGGGTTCGCCGCAGCCCGGGCGTTGTCCACGCGGAACGACGATCCGCCGCGGGCCAGCCGGCCGTTCGATCGTGATCGGGACGGCTTCGTGCTCAGCGAGGGCGCCGGGGTGGTGGTGTTGGAGGAATTGGAGCGGGCGCGCCGGCGGGGCGCACGGGTCTATGCCGAGGTCATCGGCTATGCCATGAACAGCGACGCCTATCACATCACTGCGCCGCCCGACGAAGGAGAAGGGGCGGTGCGGTGTATGGAACTGGCCATCAAGGATGCGGGGATCGCCAAGGATGAAATCGGGTACATCAACGCGCACGGGACGTCGACCTTTGCCGATAAAATTGAAACGCAAGCCATCAAACAGGTGTTCGGCGAACGGGCCTGTCGTATTCCGGTCAGTTCCACGAAGTCGATGACCGGGCACCTGCTGGGCGCAGCCGGCGGCGTCGAAGCCGTCTTTAGCGTGCTGGCGCTCTACCGCGGCGTGTTGCCGCCGACCATCAATCTGGAGAATCCCGATCCCGAGTGCGATCTGGACTATGTGCCCAATCGGGCTCGCCAGGCCTCGCCCGGCGTCGTGCTCTCGAACTCCTTCGGATTCGGCGGCGTGAACGCCTGCCTGTTGTTCAAACGTTTTGATGCATAACGCGATGGCGGGAAAAGACCGCCGCGGTTGGGCCGCGCCTGTCTGAGTATCCGGCCTGATTCATTTACCTGCATGTCGCACCGTGTCGCGCATATGGCGCGTTCCAAGACCGACACTGTGGCGGACATCGAGGTCATCCAGGCAGCCTTGGGCTATCAGTTCCGCCGGCCCGGCCTGCTCGACCAAGCCCTCACGCACAAGTCCCACGTCAACGAAAGCAAGGGCAAACAGGGCAAGCACAATGAGCGGCTGGAGTTTCTGGGCGACGCGGTGCTGGCGCTCATCGTCAGCGATCACCTGGCGTCCTCATTCCCCGACCTGTCGGAAGGCGCCCTTTCGAAACTGAAAGCGCGACTGGTCAGCGAGACCTCGCTGGCCAAGGCGGCGCGCCGGCTCAACCTGGGCAACTTGCTGCGACTCGGGCGGGGCGAAGAACTGACCAAGGGACGTGAAAAGAATTCGCTGCTGGCCGATGCGCTGGAAGCCCTGATCGCCGCCGTCTATCTGGACGGGGGGCTGGAAGCCAGCCGGGCGTTCACCCTGCGCGTGCTGGCTCCCGAGTTGAGCGGGGTGGAGAACCAGAAAGCCCGGCCGGAGATGGATGATTACAAGACCTTGCTGCAAGAGTGGTGTCAGAAGCGATTCGAGACGTTGCCGCAGTATGCGACCGTGCGCGAATCCGGGCCCGACCACCGGAAGCTTTTCGAGGTGGAGCTCACGATCCGGGGGGATGTGGTCGGCGTGGGAAGGGGGCACAGCAAGAAGGAAGCGGAACAGATGGCGGCCAAACAGGCGCTCGAGCAGGTCGGGGCCTGACGGCCCTGTCGGTGGAATGAGACCGGTGAGCGAGAGAGAAAGGGGGCGCTGAATGTTAATGTTGAGGACAATCCGTGCAGTCCTGGCAGGGGTGAGCGTCGCGATGCTTTTGGGGGGGCCGTTGGTCGCGCCGGCGGCCGATCAGGCGTCTGGCGGCAAGGAACCGCGGGCGATCATCAAGACGAAATACGGCGAGATGGAAATCAAATTCTTTCCCGATGTCGCGCCCAAACACGTGGAGAATTTCATCAAGCTGGCCAAGTCCGGATTTTATAACGGCACGATTTTCCACCGCGTGATTCCCGGGTTCATGATTCAGGGCGGCGATCCGAACACGAAGGACTCGACGAAGAAAGACACCTACGGCACGGGCGGTCCCGGCTACACCATCAAGGCGGAGTTCAACGACATTCCGCACAAGCGGGGCATCGTGTCGATGGCGCGGGCGCAGGACCCGGACAGCGCCGGCTCGCAGTTCTTCATCGTGGTGGAGGATTCCCGGTTCTTGGATCGGAAGTACACCGTCTTCGGCGAGGTGGTGAAAGGGATCGGGGTGGCGGACAAGATCGTGAACCTGCCCCGCGACTCGCGCGATCTGCCGACGGAGCGGGTGGAGATGACGGTGACGATCGTCGAGTAAGGGAGAGGTTGGCCGAACCTGCCTTGCTCAGCGCTCCGGCTCGACCGCGCTAAGCCTCCAAGACCCGTTGCATGAAGAGGAGCAACGGGTACCCCGCTCGGCTGCGCAACTTGCTGCGTCCTGTGCGTTGCATGAACGCAGCTTCGGACAGCGCTCGCCGTCCGCTTCGCGGACCGCATCTGCTCGGCAAGCGCGGAGCCGGGTACCTGTCGCTCCTCGTTGCAACGGGTGAATCCGCGCGATTGCGCCTGGCAGGTTCGTCCAACCTCTCCCCCGACGCTCTGACTTTGCGGTGGAAAAGAATACTGGCTCTTCCGGATCTTGTGTGGGTATAGAACTCCAGGACATCCCTCGCCCCCGCTTTGCGGGGGCGAGGGTGCGGGTGAGGGGGAGATCGGCATGGGGCCGTGACCTGTTCAGAAACATCGGGGGCCTCCATGGGCATCACAGTCTTGTCCACCAACCCCGGCGTTCACCCTCACCCTCCCCTCTCCCCTCAAGGGAGAGGGAAAAAGAAAGACCCACACGATTTCCTGAAGAGCCTGTTTTCTTTGTCCATAGGCCGAGCGAGACTCACACGTCACCCCCAAGCGGCCAATTGCCGGGATCGAGCGATGTGGTCGTGCAATTTGTTGCGTGCCGCGTCATTCGCCCAGAATTTTCCTTTTACTCTCCTGCCTCGCGCTTTTGCAGACCTTGGACGAACGGCGTGAGCATGTCGATGGGGATCGGGAAAATCGTGGTCGAATTCTTTTCAGCGGCGATCTCCACCAAGGTCTGCAGGTACCGCAGTTGGAGAGCCATCGGATGCCGGCTCATGACCGTGGCCGCGTCCGCCAGGCGTTGTGCGGCCTGGAATTCGCCCTCGGCGTGAATGACTTTGGATCGCCGCTCGCGTTCCGCTTCGGCCTGCTTGGCGATCACGCGCTGCATCTCTTGGGGAAGGTCCACGTTTTTTACTTCGACCGCCGAAACCTTAATGCCCCAGGGTTCTGTCTGTTGGTCAAGGATGCGCTGGAGGTGGACGTTGATCTCTTCCCGCTTGGCCAGCAGATCATCGAGCTGACTCTGGCCGAGCACGCTGCGGAGCGTAGTCTGGGCCATCATCGACGTCGCATACAGATAGTCCTCAACCTGGACAATCGCTCGCTGCTGATCGACGACACGGAAATAAATGACGGCGTTCACCTTCACGGACACGTTATCCCGTGTAATGACGTCTTGTGGAGGCACGTCCATGGCGACGGTCCGCAGGCTCACGCGTAAGAGCTTATCGACAAGCGGCATGATGACCACGATGCCGGGGCCATGGCCGCCCACGAGGCCTCGCGCCACTCTTCCAAACCGAAAGATCACTGCTCGTTCATATTCGCGCAGCACCTTGAAGCCCATCGCCAAGACGACAGCCAGCAAAACCAGCAGGATGAGGAGACTGAACGCCAACTCCATGCGAGGCGCCTCCTATTCAGGTTCAGGCCGAAGCGTTGACGGAGCAGGCCATCGCCACACGGGTCTCCGTACCGCTTCCCCTGCGCCCGGGCCCTGTTGCGTCTGGTCTTCTCTCCTGGTTGGACAGCCTTACGGTACGAACCCCGTTCCCCGGTGCCTCGCCCGCACCTGGCCGCTTCCACTCGAACGACCGGCTTTTAGGAAGCGGCGACGGTCGCGCACGGGGATATTATGTGTCTTGTACATCCTGGCTCAGCCATTCAAGTCGATCGATGGAGCGCTCCTGCACCGCGTTCTCAAACGCCGCCTTGAACTTCCGGTAGCGCACCTTGGCATAGGGCACCACGGCTTTCAACGCCTCACCGTCCAGCAAGGCTCTGAGCGCCTCGGGCGTCGCGTGTTTCAGGTGTTCAAAGTTCACGATGATGTCGATCCGGGCTTTCTCCGCCGCCTCGCTGATTCGTTTCAGCAGTTCTTGCGCATTCAGTCGATCGAGTGTCCCTTCAAGGTCGACAAACAGCGCGGCAAACTGGTCATGCCGCTTGGCTCTCATCGTCAACCACAATCCGTGCGCGGGTGCGGCGGTCTGACCCAGCTTCTGTCTGAGGGCATGGAGCGCATTGGGGATGAGTTGATCCGTCTCCAGCGTCGGCAACTGAGCTTCCAGGGTCTTGAGCGCCCCGGCGACCGGCGAGAGGGTCCCTTGCGGACAGGACCGCTTGACTAACTTGCGAAACTGCCGGTTCATGGACAAACGGGGGATGAATCGCTGTTTGGTGCCCACCAACCGGCGCCAGATCGACGGCAGCGAATAGAACCGATGGTTGGCACAGAAAAAGCCCTCCTGGAGTTGCTCCGGTGTCATCCGGCTTGGATAGAACACCACATGTTTGCCGTCATACTTCGCCCAGTCCTTGTCGAAGATGCGGCCGGCGCGAGTGTAGCGTTCATAGAGGGCCGTGCCAGGGAGTGGAGTGAGCACATTGAAATAGGCCAACTCCACCTGATTCTTGACCAGGAACTCCACGGCACGTTCAAAGACCGATTCATCGTCGTTATCGAAGCCGAAGACAATCCCCGGGTTCACCATGATGCCATGGTCATGAAACATCTTGATCTCTTGCGAAAACTTCTGCACCCGGTTAAACGGCTTATGGGTTTCCTCCAGGCAGTCTTCATTCAGCGATTCCATCCCCACGAAGACAGACACGCAGCCGCTCTCCGCCGCCAGCTTGACCATTTCCGGATCATCGCCCAGGAACATCGTGGCTTGGCATCCCCACTTGATCTTCAGCGGCTTGAGCGCCGTCCAAAGTTCCCGGCAGTAAGCCCGGTTGCTGTTGTGCAAGTCATCGACGAAGGCGAAGATGGCGCCGTCTTCAATGCCGAGGCGAATGCGAACCCCCGTGATGAAGGCGTGCCAGAGCGAGTCATGGCGTATCCGTTCCACCAATTCGCCGCGAATCCATTGTTTGATCCGGGTCAATTCCTTGACGACTTCTTGAACCGGCCGGCGTCTGGTGGTCTTCCCGTTGAAGGGAGAGACACTGCAGAACTCGCAATCGAAATGACACCCTCGGGTGGTGAAACTGCATTGCCTGGTCATATAGGCATCGGGGCTCAGCAGTTCCGCACGCGGGCTCTTATACTGTTCCAGCGTCGGAAACGATTCCATCTGATACCGTCGCTTCATGGCCCCCGCCTCGAAGTCGGCGATGAGTTCGGGCCACAGATCTTCCGCCTCGCCGCAAACGACGGCATCGGCATACTGCAGAGCCTCGTCGGGACAATAGGTCGGGTGAACGCCGCCCATGACGACCGGTTTGCCTCGCTTCCTGAACTCCGTCGCAATTTCATGCGCCCGCGGGTCGTAGCAGGTCATGATCGACAACCCGACGAGATCGCAGGGGTGTTCGAAATTCACATCCTCCACGGCTTCATCCACGAGATCCACACACCAATACTCAGGCGTGTAGGCCGCGATTACCGGCAGGCTCAGCTTCGGAAACCAGACCGCGCGCCGTTCCGGCGCGGTCAGATGGTAGGGATTGTTTTTGGGCTAGGGATCCACCAACAGGAGCCGTCGCGTCTGTGAACTCCCGACGAACCGAGATATGGCCGTGCTGGTCGGATAAGATCCACCGTCCTCTCCTCGCGTATCACGGCCCCCTGACGGGGCTCACGTCAATTTACAGAGCGCCTCCAGCACCACGTGTTCCTTTCTCACTGTGACGCCGGCGCAGGCTGCAGACCACTCCCTCTCAACGATCAAATCTGGCTGTCCCTTGCCGCTCTTTTTGCACTCAACATTGCATGGGCGCAGATCGGGCAAAGCCGCGGACTCAGGGTTTGTGATGTATCGCGTCTCTCCAACTCCTCCTTTTCACTGAGATGCGTATTCAGTGTTAGGCACAGCTTGGATCACTTTCCTGTCCATCTCCTCCCGCTGGCAGCTCGTTTCAGCGATCATACGCTGACCGATACTGGCGTCCTGGGGAATTCTGGCCAGACAGGCTTTGAGCGTGTCCTCGGCCGCGCCCGCCGCCACGGCACTCATCGCTTCCGTCGAAGCAGGAAGTGTAGCTCCGCGCGAAGGTTGATCCCCCGGCTGTGCAGCCAGTGCGGACAGCGATGCAATCAGCGTGAGCGATGTGAGAATAACGGTACGCCTCATGAACAGATAGGTAGTCATTGCTCTTTCCTCCCTTAGGATATAAGGCTCGGGGGTGAGCCGGTTCGTCGTAGGCACATGTCCGGTGACACGCGGGACTTGTCGGGAACTGACCCGCTTCACCGGGCCCTTCTCGCGTGAACAGTACGCTACGGCTTGGGCATGCGAGTCGCCTCAGTGACCGGCGGCTCAATCTTGATATTGGGCCCCTCAACTGCCGGCAGTTGGCCGGCTCCCTGCGGCTTCAGCAGCCTGGCATTATTCGGGTCCACCAGTTTCTGGGTCGTATGCGCATCCTCTGACACCGCGGCATCCAGAAGGGATTGTGAATGCGTCAGGTTCTGCTGCCCCGTGTCGTTGGCAAACTCTCCTCCTGCGGGATACCCGGGATGTTTGGGGAGCATCGCCGGATTTGCGAAGGCAAGGGAAACACTCCCCGCTACCACGAGTCCTGTGAACACCATCGTATAGAGTTTCATGGCCTGCACTCCTTTCGTTGCGAACACGACGACGCGCTGGGTCAGGGGCGATCCCGATACGTCACCGGGAAGTCTTCCCTGTCCGAGCGAGACTGACGGAAACAAGAGACGGCGCTCTTGGTGTGTACCCCCAAGAACGGCGTGCTTCAGAGACAGTCCGGCGTAGCAGGCGACGGAGACCGGGAAATCGGTCGCGCGACAGCGTCATCGGGCCGCGCGAGGGATGAGGCAGTCAGCGCGGCTGAAACGTCGTGAATCTCTTGCGACGGCATGAAGTAAGCTTCAACTGTGTGCCCTGCAAGCCGGCTAAAGATTGCAAAGCCATGACCTCGTCAGGTCTCCTGACAGTGAAAACCCCTCGACCATCTAACATCAGACGCAATTGGCGGTTCCGGCTCAGACGATTCACTTCGCGGAAGACCTGATTCCACGTGTGGTCCGGGAAAAGAGAGACCAACTCTTCGATCCGACAACCAAGCCTCTTGTGCACCGCTTCGAGAATCCGAGCAGTAAGGGTGGACTCCTGTTTCATGACCAGGCCTCCGTTCTGAAACCTCCGATATCGCGGCTCCTCGGTCGTCAGGACGCCGACCGCGGCAGGGTCATGAGATCGAAGACAAACTGATCCGGATGCTGTGAAATCATGATCCGACGACGGCGTCACTGTTGCTGATCGCTCTCTTTCCATCTTTCAAGGCGCCTGCCAGGAACGAGCTGAGCTCCATTGGAACGATGAATGTCGTGGAGGGGCCGGCGCCCATGACCTTTAACGTGTCCAGATATTGCAACGTCATGGTTTTGGAATCGATCCCCTTGGCCACGTCGAAAATCTTGCCGAGGACGAGAGCGAAGCCTTCTGCGCGCAGGATCGCGGCCTGTTTATCCCCTTCGGCTTTTAGAATCACCGACTGCTTTTCGCCTTCAGCCACGGTCACGGCCGCCTGTTTCGTCCCTTCCGCCTCGGTCACCGTGGCCCGCCGGCTGCGCTCGGCCGACATCTGGCGGGTCATGGCCTCCTGAACCTCTTTGGGGGGTGTGATCTCCCGGATCTCGACGGTTGTAATTTTCACTCCCCAGCGTTGCGTGACTTCGTCCATTCTGGCCTGCAACAGATGGTTGATCTGTTCGCGCTTGGCCAACACATCATCGAGCGGAATATCGCCCACGACGGCCCGGAGCGTCGTCGTGGCGATCCCTTGAGAGGCCCCCGCAAAGTCCTGGACCTGCACCACGCTGGCGATGGGATCCAGGACTTTCGAATAGATCAGGAAGTCGATGGAAATCGGGGCGTTGTCTTTCGTAATGCAGGTCTGGTGGGGGACGATGAGATACGTTTCTCGAAGGTCTACGCGAATGGGCCGATCGATCAACGGAATGATCAGCACCAGGCCCGGCCCCATCGCCCTTGGGAGGACTTTGCCGAGCCGGAGAATGACAATGCGCTGATACTCCGGGACGATCTTGATCGTCATGAGCAAGAGCACGACGAGCGTTGCGAGTCCGACCGCCAACGGAAGGTACATGCCGACCTCCAGGTTACTTCGCTTCAGAAAGGGACTTTATTGGGCCTTCCGCGAAACGAAGGGACAGGCGCCTTTCCCATGCCGGTTGCGCCGCGGGGAGCGATAATTCGAGCCGGATGCGGCCGTAGACGATTCGCCAGGATCACAAGGTCATCGATGGCCCCGCAGTTCACGCACCTCGTTCCCTGGAGCCACTTCTGACTGGCATCGCCGACGAGGTCCCACCAGTTCTCGACCACCAACCCGCCGCATCGTGCGCATGCCATGACGTCTTCTCCCGTTCTGTCCTGTGCAGCGGACGTTAGACGTTCCTACTTCGGTCGAATCTCGACTTCTGCAATGATCAAATCAGCGTAGAACAGAGTCATCCTGCGTAGAACTATACTAGGCTGCTCGAGGGAACGTAGCTGGTCAGAATTGCTCAGTTCTGAAGAATTTTGGCCGGACCAACGCGATCTGACTGCTCGACCTAACCCCATGACACTGAAGGGGAAACCGGTCGTGCAGGGCAATCGCAAGGCTGATCCTCATGGCACGGACGGTTGATCGTTCAGCTTCCTCGATGAAGTGGCGGAGGGGCGTGTGAGAGACGGTTGTCCGCGGAGGCCGTTGGCGGGAAAAGCACTCGGCCCGGCCCCTCCGCACTGTTCATAGCCTTCCGAGTTGCACAAAAAGCGATGCTCGATGGTCTGCCTGTTCGGCAGACCGGGGATAGTGTTCGACGGAATGGCGCTTCTCGCGTGTTCCATCTAGTCTGATGATCAGCAAGACATCAAAGAGCCTTATTAGGACTGGTATGAAAATGCGGGTCCTGTCACCGACCAGTCGGGTACCCGTTGCTCTTTTCCGATTGCAACGGGTGCAAGCTCGCACCCCGCCCGGTGTAGGGACCCCGCTGCGCGCGGACAGGCGCCCAGGTCGGTGCCACCCGCATTTTCATGCTCCAGGGTGGCCACTTGGTGGCCATGAATTACTACTTTGGAAATGCGTTTCATTTATACCTGTTCACGGGGACATGCTCCTGGGCGGCGCCCTCCCCATGAGCGGATTGAACCTTCGCTTGCGCCTGCTGGAGACTGACCTCCTCGAGGACAATGATAACTCGCGAGAGGTTGCTTGAATTCCGATCAGGCAGCCCGAATCCACGAAGGAGGATCTTTCGCCCCGATTCCACTATGACGCGCTTCAATTCAACGAGATCCCGGACGTTGGCGTCTCTGCGGTTGTCGAGGGTATCTTGGATTTGAACGCGAAGCTCGCTGACCAGCCTCGTGAACGTCAGAGTGGCTAGTCCGGTCTCCGTCTGTTCGAGGCGGCCCAGCAGGTCCAAAGCCGCGCGATTCACGTGCAGCAAGTGCCGCCTGTGCGAAAAGACCAGAATGCCCGGACTCGAACGGTGAGACGGGCGCATCGTGCCCGGCGCAGGGGAGGACAATCGCTGTCCATACCGCAAGTGATGTTCATGGTGAGTTCCTTGCCGTGCTTCGTCGTTCATCATTGAAGGCTTCCACAGGCTGGTCATAACGTAAGGGGACCTTGCACTCAGCGATCTCCCTACGTGACTGCTGTCTGTAAGGGCGCAGATTCCGCAAATTGCCGGCGGCTCGGTTTTCGGAGACCACGTCGTAACGTTCGCGCTTGAAGCCAAATTGCAATCCGGTCAAACGTGCTCGATTGTGAAGAAGTGCCATGACCGTCAAGGACGCTCGACCGCCGGTGAAAGCTGTGTCTGTTGATGGTCGGACCCGTCGCGCAAGAATCGTGATGCAGCCTGCTGGTGTCCCGCTCCCAATTCCGCTAACCCAACCTCGTTGGCCTGGGCCAGCACACGAGTCAGGAGAGCGTGTGTCACCATTTCCTCATCGAGGTCCTTGGCCCCCTTCACAATCGTGTAAGGGAGCTCGGTCTTCCACAAGAGGCTCCCTTCTGCGCTTATCAGATGCAGGTAGAGCCTCCGCAGGGAACTCTCCTTTAATCCCGCAAGACGCCTCTGCGCCTCGTGATCGGCCACACTCCCGAACAGCACGCAATCCACCTGAAACTCCGCGCTGATCCGTTTCGCCAGCTCTATCTGCCCGCGGTCGGCCGACCTGTGGGAAAAGTCGGGGTTTACATTCAGATGCCCCTGCCGAGTCGCGCCGGACAGGCTTACCACGCGAAGATCGGTCATGTGTTGAAGGACAGCAATCCACCGCTCAGCCATTGCCGGATCTCCGACGAACGGCATCACCGCGACGCTCTTCACCAATCCCAGGTGGTGCCGCTCTTGCGGTGCGACCGCCCACGAGTTCTCGAATGACCGGAACTCAATGTCACTGGTCCGGGTCATATCGATCCCGACCGCGCCCAGCCACGTAATGGCCAAGCAGCCTTGCACGCCAAAGGCCGAGTGAAGCAGAAGCCCTAAGACGGCGGTATGGTGAACCCGTAGCCTATGGTTAGGCATGAAAGACCAATCGTGTCGGTATTGAAGGTAAATCTATCCGACAAGACAGATTTCGGTCTGTTCAAAATTGCTCAGTTTTGAGGAAATGAGGAGGAAGGCACCGGCCCTCGCGCTGCTCGAAGTCAACGATGTCTAAGAGAGAATGCTAGTCGTGCAAGACGATATTGAGGAGGGAGCTGTGCACGTGCAATCCACCGTTATAGTCGATGAAGCCCAGCTTCCTGAACTTGTTCATGAAGAAGCTGACTCGTGACCGCGTGGTACCGATCATTTCGGCCAGCGTTTCCTGGCTGATCTTCGCGATGACCGGCTCCGGCTTGCCTTCTTTCCCGAAATGCGCCAGCAACAGCAACACCCGCGCCAACCGCTTCTCGGCTGAATTGAAGAGCTGATCGACCAAGTCCTCTTGAATTCGAATGTTGTGGGAAAGCAGGTAGGACATGAATAGCTCTGAGAATGCGGGCTCGTCGTGGAGCATGCGGATCATGGCGGGTTTTTCAATACGAACGATCGTGGACGTTTCCAGTGCGGTCGCGGTCGTCAGGCGAACAGGCTGTCCAACGAGGCAGGGTTCCCCAAAAAAGTTTCCGCGCTCCAGCAAGGCGATCACGGCTTCTTTGCCTTGCTGGGAGACGGCGGTGAGTTTGACCTTGCCCTCCTGGATATAAAACACGGAATCCGCCGCGTCACCTTGCGAAAAGATAATCTGTTTCTTCCGACACTGCAGGATCGTTTTGCCGCTGCCGACTCTGGTGAGGAAGGTTTTAGGATTGAACGGCCTGGGGTGTTTGGGTGCCATCAACGCGTCCTACCCGGCGCTGATTGTATCGTTGTGATTCGAGGCACGCAAGAGTCCGGTGGCCTTCAAGAAATGACCCGCGTGAAAGAGACAGTGTGCACCTCCGAGATCTTGATCCTTATAAGCTGGGCAGATTTGCCGGCATCGTGAAGAACATTCCCCCAACTCCTCGCGGTCCAGAGCGTCTTGTGCCAGGACCAATTCCTTTTCTTTAGGGAAGGGGCACAATCAGCGGCGAGATCGTTCACTGTGACGTTCATGCGCAGTGCCAAGTGCGATGCGCTTCGGTCAGATGCGCTTCGCTCACATGTTCCGTGCCGCCAACCTTCTCGATCTCCCATTTGACATCGTTCGGAATTTCTACAATCTTCAGGTCGACACCGTGACCGTTTGCCTGAGCGCCGAGTTCCACCACCACCCTCACGAGTTTCTGATCATCCCGGGGGATGAGTGTGCCATACCGATTCAAAGTCGGCTCCTGTAGAGTCGCGCTTGCGAGCCGATATGTACCAAAGTCTGGTTCCTTGAGCGCCTCTCGTTGCCCCAGGTCTCGCAGTCGCAGAAACGCCTTGTGGCTCAGGCAAAAGTCCCCGTCGCTCTTATTGATGACGATGCATCTCATAACTTGTCCTCCGTCTCCGCCTTCCGGCTTCGCTGCGGCGCTGTGGGATTCGACCGCTCTCCTCGTTCTTATGGTCTGGTGCCCTTGAACCATCCAGGGCGTAGGTTGTTCCTCTTCGTATCCTTGATGTTGGTCCCAACTCGCTGTGAATGGCTCCTGGTTCATCTTGCCCTCCTGTGTCTGGTGATGTCTTCTGCGCCGGATCCTCCGCCAACGTCTCCGCGGCCGGGGAGGAGACGAGGGCGCCTAGTCCCGGTCGGGCCACTCCTTGTAGTCATACACGTAGGTGTACAGCGTCGCCGCGACCACAGCCCCGCCAAAGAACAGCGCGGCGGCGGTGAACGGAGAGTGCGTGACCTGCTGAACAAAGGTCTGGACGGCACTCATGATGCTCCTCTGTGTTGTCATTCGACTGCGGAAGAAGGACGCCCCTGCGCGTACGACGCGTCCGCATGCCTCGATGCACCCGGCCGGTTGACCGTGCCCTCCTGAGAGGCGGCTCCCCGGCTTATGGCTTCTCCTCCCGAAAGGTAGCCCACACGGCCGCCCCCCAAGTCAGCAACATGATTCCCAGCAGCGCGAGAATCGGATACATCGCGTTCACCCCCTTCCACGGATCTGTCCGAATGTCAAAACCGCTCTTTTCCCGGCTATCGATCATGTGATCGGCGTCCAGGTCGTTCTCCGTTGACGGCAACGAAAGACAACGACAGGGAGACTCTGGCGTAGAAGCGGCGGAGACCGGGGAATCAGTCGCGCAGGGAGGAAGCGGGAAGCGCGAGGATAGGAAAGTCAGCGTAGCTCAATACGTCATGTGTTCACCCTACGCGGGCAGCGTGGTGAAGTCAACCTATATTTGGAGGTCTGTGATAGTTCAATGATTTTCCAGGGTCGCAGACTTGCGGAAGCTTACCGGATACCGGATCAGAAGCACCGAGAGGCCGTCACGAGACAAGAACACGCCTACCCATCGCCCCAGCAATCGTCCTGCGAACGGCAGGATAAGGCGGTGGGAGGTGCTGAGATGTTGTGAGCTATCGACGTCGCGCGTCGGTTTGGTGAGCCGCCAGGGACTCGAATCCAGCGCCATCGCCTTGGCGGTCAGTGACGGTGGTGACCGGCGTGGTGCTGATGGCGGATATGGAACCGCCAGGCGATTCGACCGACGTCGCACGGGCCGGGGAAAACCAGCGGCCGGTTTCCTCAAGATGGCCGCTTTTTAGTTGGTTTCGGCAGAGGCCCTGCGTAACGAGGTGGCTAGGCCGAGGAGAGAGAGCGTGAAGATCACCCACTTTGAAGGATCGAAGTTATACCAGCGGGGGCCGTTCCGGTAGTCGCTTTGATACGTGTGGTGGTAGTTGTGGTAGCCCTCGCCGAAAGTCAGCAGGGAGATCCACCAACTATCCCGGCTCGAGTCGGACTGGCCGTGTGGCTGGTTGCCCCAGAGATGGCAGATGGAATTGATGCAAAACGTGGAGTTCAGCACCGCGAACGTCCGCCCCACGCCCGCTAACAGGAAGCATCCCATTCCGCCGACCCATCCGTTGTAGAGAAACCCGACCAAGAACGTGAGGGCGAGGCCGGAGAGCACGATGGGTAGGTAGTACCTGTGTTGCCACAGGACGACCCGATCCTGCCGCAAGCGGGACGCATACTTGTCGTCCGCATAGGGATCGTCGAAGAACAACCACCCGCAGTGACTGTACCAAAATCCTCGCTGGGCGTTGTACGGATCCGCCTCGCGGTCGCAATGGGCATGGTGGCGAATATGGTCCGACGCCCACTTCAGCGCGGAGTTTTCCAGCGCCCAACCGCCGGCGATCAACAGCCCGGCCTTGACCCAATTGGGGCAGTCGAAGCTGCGGTGAGCCGCCATGCGGTGGTACCCGACCGTAATACCCAAACCGGTGACGACATACAGGAGTCCGAACATGGTCCAATCCACCCACGTGTAGTCGTAGAGATACGCGAAGACGGGAACCCCGATCAGAGCGCCGAGGCTGACGAGGCTGAACAGAAACGCGGTGCCATAATTCCAGGGTCGAGGAAGCGGTTTAGTGGAGAGCGAAAGAGATGTCATCAGGATAGCCCTTACATACAGAAGTGATTGTGCAGAGGGGCGTCTCGGTCGAGACGCCCCTCCTATTCACTGTGCTTCTCGGCCTGCGCCGTTAGAAGCGGTTGCGGTTGCGGTGCTCGCCGCTACGGCCACTGCTGAAACGGCCGCCGCCTGAACGCGACTCTTGCGGCTTCGCTTCGTTCACCGTCAACGTGCGGCCGTCGAGCTGCGAACCGTTCAACGCGGCGATCGCGGCATTAGCCTCCTCTGCGGTGGACATTTCAACGAAGCCGAAACCCCGTGACTGTCCCGTGAACTTGTCCGTAATCACGCGCGCCGACTCGACGGTGCCGTGCTGGGCGAACAAGTCATGCAACTGCGGCTCGGTAGCCGCATAGGGCAAGCCACCGACATACAACTTCGAACCCATGGGGGTTCCTCCTTTTATGGTAGTGATGATGTCTTAGACGCGAGAACAATGAGTCGATAGGAAGGAACGGGCCAAAGACGCGAACGATGGAGCGGCTTGGGTCTGGCTTCCGATCAGATTCCCGGACAAAACAACATCAGTGACGGGCCTTCCGTTTGACCGATTCACCACGAGGCCCGACGCGATGAACCATGGCACACTGTAACAGGAGCTAGAGCGAAAAGCAACCTGAAACACCAACAACAAGTCACGGCTCTTACTGTGCGGAGTCCCGCCGGCCGCGTCGAGTGGCTGCAGCCGGCCTGGCCGAGCGAACCGCGGGCCCGCTTGGGACCGGGTGTTGGGGTCGGACGCTGAGTCCGAGAGTGCGACCCGCCAGCAGCAGGCCTTGTCGCCGGATCTCATCCATCGGAACAACCGGCTGTTCCAATGCTCCCAGGCCCAAGCGTTCCAGTTTGACCTTCCGTTTCGGTTTCGCGCGCTTGTGTTGAAGCGATCGTCTCCAAACCATGGTGACACTCCTTCGATTGCCGGTTACGACGGTTGCGCCGCGCGACCGCCTCTGCTCAGCGCGAGGCCACGAATCTGTCATTCGCGAATGCGCCGTGGAGTTGTTCGGTGATATAGCAGCGGTATTCGACTTTCTGCTTGGCCATGAGGACCAATCCTTCCTTGTCCGTGAGGATCAGCAAATCCTCCTCGACGGCAAGGATCCGATCCGGTTCGCCGATATTGAGCCGGTACTGTGTTCGTCCATCAGGATTGCGACGCGGACCGGTCACAATCTCCGTCAATCCGTCGATGTATCCTTCGTGCCCGTCCGATCGATGTCGGACCTTGGTGCCATCGGGAATTCTTATCCAGGACCTTCCGGTCACTGCCTGCCCATGTTTTCTTTCGCTCATGATGATGGGGCCTCCACATTGTGATGGCGAAAGGGGCCGCGCCAATCGCGGCCGTTCGCCGACGATTCGGCGCGGTCGCCGTGAGTACGATACCGCCCCTCACACAATCCCTTCGGCGGCGCCGGCGTGTTTCGGACGGCTCACAGGGGACGTGCTGTGTTGTTCGGCAACTCGGACGTAAGAACGGCGGAAACTACAAAATCGATCGCGCAGGGTTAGAAAGGAAGAACGGACGCGCGAGAGATAGGATAGTGACCGTAGCTCATACGGTATTCCAGTCTACCACACTTCCGCTGGAATAGCGACCGCCGCTCGCTCGAAGCCTGAAGAGGCCGTCAATGGCGGTGAGTGTGAAGGTGGCCTTCGTGATGGTGCGCGGACTCCTGGGAATGGACGTGCGGTTCGACGGCCGGGGGGTTGAATTGGCCGGGGAGAATGATGCGGCCTCCCTCCTGTTGTTTGGAGAGGTGCTCGGCGATGTCGGGATGAAAGGCGCGAACATAGCCGATCAGGCCGCTGAGAAAGCGCCGGGACTGAAACGCCCCGCCTGAGAATTCGGTAATGAATTTGAGCGCGCGGTCCAGCACCTCCGGCGCGGTCGAGGCGTCGATGACGTGCTGCGGTTCCTGCTTTTTGAAGTTCTCGTACTCCTTCTTGAGATGCTCGGCAAAAACCGGCATCGGTGCGGCGGGCACATGCAGCGGGCTGAGCATCCGACGGAGCGCCTGGATCGCCGCGATCACTTCCGCGTCCTGGCCGTCGCGGCGACCTTGGAAGTAGCTGAACGTGACGACCTCGATCAGGTTGAGCAGCGCCGCCGCTTTTTCGCCGCCGAGTTGGCCGAGTTCTCGATACAGTTCACGTCGGACCGGCGCGAACTGTTCGCCCAATCGTCGCTGTTGATATTCGCTGCCGGTGTCCAGATATACACAGTCGGACGGGCAGGCGATCCGGACGACGCGATGCTCGCCGCAGCATTGGCTGCAGATCGGTCCGCCCAGGGCCGGACAGGATCGCTTTCCTTTGCGCAGGTGACAATAGGCGCACTTGCTCATTTCTTTGTCGCCCCTTCGGGCTGTGGTTTGGGCGGAGGTGGCACGAAGCCATAGTCGGCCAGCGTGCGCTTCTGGCCTTTGCTCCTGGACCCGGCCGGCGCCTCCAATCCGTTCATCTCCGCCGCGTCGGCGTATTGATAGGGCACCAGGATCAGGTTGTTGCCTCTGTCGATGCCGATGTCGGCCGGACTCGGGAGGTATTCCGCGATGACATGAAAACGTTGATTCGGAGTCATGCGCCAGATCTTGCCCTTGGTCTGATCCGAGACATACATGTTGCCCCAGCGGTCGAAATCGACGCCGCTGAGATTCTGAAACCGGGCGGTGAAAAATCCGTTCGAGACCAACTCGGTCAACGCACCCTCCGGGGTGATCTCCAGGATTTTGCCTTTTTCCCAGCTCACGGCAATGATGTGTCCGCTTTTGGGATGGACGGCGAGCCCGGACGGGCCGGCCAGCCGATCGTCGTGGACGAGCAGCGAAACGGCATATTGCTGATCGAGATCGACTCGGTAGATGGAATTGTTGGTCGAATCTGAAATATAGAGGAAGCGTTGCCCGTCCCAGGCCACATCCACCAGGGAAACCGGCTTACCCGATGACGCTGATGATGCTTTGGACTGGGGTGCCAACGAGAGCGTCAGAACCGGGCGACCGGTTTTTTGGTCGAATGCTCTGAGTGTATCCAAATCGGCGACGTAAAGCGTGTGGTTCACCAGCGCCATGCCTTTGGGCGCGTGAAGCGTGACCTCGCCGCCGCCTTGAACGAATTTCAGGTTGACGACCTTGCCTTCGGCGTCGAGCTTGGTGATGAAACCGTTGTTGTCTCTGGAGTCGGGCTCTCCGTTGACGTTCGAGATGAAATACTCCTTGCCGGAGGGGTCGCCCAGGAAACTGTGCGGCGACCGCAGATCTACGACTTGCATCGCTTCAGCGAGATCGGTTTGAGACATGACCATGAAGACCAAAATGAACGAGGCAAAGTAGCACTGTCGTAATCGGCAGACCTGTGAGCAATGAGGAGCAGGGAAGCGGCGGTGAAGGGGGCGCATCGTAGGAAAACTCAGTTCCTGGTTGCTGCTGGGGGACGTTAACTGTCCAATGAAATGGTTGCGGAATAGCCTATCCGAAAGAACCGTGGTGGAGCACGCTAAATGATCAGTATCTTCCGCTCGAGCGTCATTGCGGTTCCGCGATCCGCTGGGTCGAGACGATGAGCTCATCGTACCACACATAACCGGTCGGATGAGCCTGCGACTCGGACTTACCGGTGTGGTAGGGCGTCAGGAGAATCTTGCCGTATTTGGCTTCCGGGTTTGTCTTGGCCAAATCATATCCGTTGCCCGTCCACGGAATTTCCAAGCCGAAGAGAGTTGCCGGCCGAGGACTCAGATCGACGACGAACGACGGGTCCTTTCCTTCGTGTGCCACCCAAAGCTGTACCGTGCTGTCTCCCTTGTAATCGGAGTCGTTCTTGTACCACGTTCCGATCTTGACGTGCACCTGGAACGTCATCCATTCGTTGGCGGTGTAGGACACGTATCGGTTCAGGTAGAGCGTTTCGTATTGCCCGTCCTTTCCGCCGCAACTGTGGTACATCTGCGGGTACCCGCGCTGTTCAGTGTTGCTCACCACGATTTCTAACTGCGTGCATCCTGGAGAGAAGAAACCGAGTCGATCGCCTTCTCCGATGACGATCTGCTTCCAGCCGAGCCCTCCCTCGTAGAACGTATCGAGGAATTCCGGCGAGAACCGTTGCCGCCATTGCACAAAGAATTCGTCTCCTTCTCCGAACTGAACCGAAAGATCGTCCGAGAAATTGAATTGAAAACTCCCGGAGCTATCCGCCGGCGAGTTCGGAGGCACCGTGAAGCGCAGAGAGCCTGTCCCCGACGCCTTGATGTTCCTGTCGATCTCCGGGCGGATCGTTCCGTCAAAACCGGGGTAGATGTACGGTTCGACTTCCATCTCGGAATCGAACCCGAAGCACCGAACGACGCCGGGGGCGTGACATCGAGTTGCAAAATGTGCCCGTTCCACTTGAGTGCCGGGCGTAAAGGATGAGGAAGATACACAGCCGGAAAGCATGATGCTCACACAGAGAGGGCGGAGAAATCTTGTCATGCCCAAGCCGGCCCCCTTGTCTCACCGATCGTTTCGACCGTCGGCTATGATTTCAGAATCTCATGAGCCGTGCAACCTGTATATCTCGCTAAATCCCGAATGTCGGCGAACGGGTCGCCGTATGAAGGCCGGCCCCGCTTTAGGACCCGTAGGGAGAAGTCAAAGAAGCGCGAAGGCGGGCGTGTGAAAGGACTCCTGCGCGCTTGACGGATATTCGAATGGCCTGTTATCGTTCGCTGATTTCCTCACAAGCGACCAGGGAAATCATGGGCATCTAATCGCTTGGTCGCGTCTCTTTATTCGGGAATTGCATCGGGAATCGCAATGGAGGGATCCGTGGCGGCGCGACTGATCGATGGAAAAACCTTGGCCCAGAGTATTCGCGAGCGCATCGCGAAGGACGTGGTGGAACTATACGCGAAGACCGGCGTGCGGCCGGGGTTGGCGGCGATCCTGGTGGGAGACGATCCCGCGTCGCACCTGTACGTCAAAAACAAGCAGAAGGCCTGCGATGCGGCGGGTATCTACGTGGACGAGCACAAGTTGCCCGCGAGCACGTCCCAAGCCGATCTCTTGAGCCTGATCGAGAAAAAGAACGCGGATCCACGGATCCACGGCATTCTCGTGCAACTGCCGCTGCCCAAGCACATCGACAGCAAGGTCGTATTGGACGCGGTCTCTCCCAAGAAAGACGCGGACGGGTTTCATCCCTACAACCTCGGCCGATTGGTGGAAGGCAACCCGATTTTCGAAGCCTGCACGCCGAAAGGCGTGATCAAAATGATCGAATCCACCGGCGTTCCGATCGAGGGCAAGCGCGCCGTGGTCCTGGGACGGAGCAACATTGTCGGGAAACCGGTGGCATTGATGCTGCTCCATCGGCATGCCACGGTGACCATCTGCCACTCCAAGACCAGGGACTTGCCCGCCGTGTGCCGCGAAGCCGAAATCCTTGTCGTCGCGATCGGGAAGGCCAAGTTCGTTACGGCGGACATGGTGCGCGAGGGCGCGGTGGTAATCGATGTGGGAGTGAACCGGCTCGCGGACGGCACCTTTGTGGGCGATGTGGATTTCGGTCCCGTCAGCCAGAAGACCGGCTGGATCAGCCCGGTGCCGGGCGGCGTAGGACCGATGACGATCGCTATGCTGTTGGACAATACGCTGGAATCCGCGAAACGTTTCGCCGGCGCGAGGTGAAGGAAGCTCTATGCGGGAACCCCGGCGTCTGAAAGAAGTGCTCGATCAGGGTCAGTTCGCGGTCACGATCGAATACAACCCGCCCAAAGGCACGAACATTTCTGTGCTGCTGGAAAGCGCCAAAGGGCTGGTCGGACGAGTGCACGGCGTCAACGTGACCGACAACACGGCGGCGGTCATGCGTGCGGGATCGCTGCCGGTCTGCCGGCTGCTCTACGAAATGGGGCATGATCCGGTCATGCAGATGACGTGTCGGGATCGGAACCGCCTGGCGATGCAGTCCGACTTCTTAGGGGCGCACTTGCTGGGTATTCGCAACATTCTGTGCCTCACCGGCGACTATCCGACCGTCGGCGACCACAAAGAGGCCAAGCCGGTGTATGACCTCGATTCGGTTCAGGTCATGCAACTGGTTCAAGGCTTGAACAATGGCCGGGATATGGCGGGAAACAAACTGGACGGCGCGACCGATTTTACGATCGGCGCCGCGGTCACGCCCGAAGCCGACCCCATCGGCCCCATGTTGGTGAAGTTTGAAACCAAAGTCCGCGCCGGCGCCCAATTCTTCCAGACCCAGGCGATTTACCACCCGGAGCAGTTCGCGAGCTTCATGCAGGCGGTCCGCCGCTTCAAGGTCAAAGTGCTGGCGGGGATTCTGCTCCTGCGCTCGGCCAAAATGGCCGAGTTCATGAACGCGAACATTCCCGGGATCTCGGTGCCGGACGACATGATCGCCGAGTTGCGCGCGGCCGGTGACAAGCACGCGCTGGATGTCGGCGTGGAGATCGCCGTCCGGACGATCAAAGCCGTGCGGCCGCACTGCGACGGAGTCCACCTGATGGCGATCAAGGCGATCGATCGCCTGCCGGAGATTCTCACCAAGGCGGAGCTGGTGTGATGACGGTTCCCGAGTTTCAGAAGCGCAAGCGAGAGGGCAGGAAGCTCATCGTCGTCACCGCCTATGATGCGCTGTTCGCCCGCATCATCGAACAGGCGGGGATCGACGTGCTGCTGGTCGGGGATTCGCTCGGCGTGGTGGTCCAAGGAAACAAAGACACCCTGTCCGTCACGATGGACGACATGCTGTACCACACGAAGTTGGTCGCCGGCGCGGCTCAGCGGGCGCTGGTGATCGGCGATATGCCGTTCCTGTCCTATCAGGTCAGCGTGGAAGAAGCCGTTCGCAACGCGGGCCGTTTCCTGCAAGCCGGCGCGGGGGCGGTGAAGCTCGAAGGCGGCGTGCCGGTGATGGATCGCGTCGCTGCGATCACGAAGTTCGGCATCCCGGTCATGGGGCATCTGGGCATGACGCCGCAGTCCGTGCATCAATACGGTGGGTACAAAGTGCAGGGCAAGGATCGGCACAGTGCCGACGCCTTGTTGGAGGCCGCCAAAGCCTTGGAGGCCGCCGGCGCCTTCGCGGTCGTTCTGGAAGCCGTGCCGGCCGACTTGGCTCGGCGTGTGACGAAAGCGTTGACCATTCCCACCATCGGCATCGGCGCCGGCCCGCATTGCGACGGCCAAGTGCTGGTCCTCTACGATCTCCTCGGCCTTTTCGACGACTTCACGCCGAAATTCGTCAAACCCTACGCCCACCTCAAGGCCGATGCCCTGCAGGCGTTGCGTCGCTACAAAGAAGAAGTGGAGCAGGGGAAGTTCCCGAGCCATTCGGAGAGCTATCACTGAACCGGTCCCGATTCAACACGAAATCCGGGACGCCGCTCCGTTGACGACGGAGGCGTCAGGACATCAGCAATCGGACGAGGATCGGTTGCGCGGTGGGATCCGCCAACGCGGAGCGGATGCCCGCCGTCAAGCGGGCCACATCGACCCCCATAAACAAAGGGGGAAACCGCTCGAGCCTTGCCAACCCGCTTACGAAGAGACGGTTCGCCGCCGGCTCCTGATCGGTGAACCGCTTGAGATGGGCGGCGGCGAGGTGGATGAAGGCTTGAAAGAATCGGCCCTGCTCGCTCTGGTGTCCCGCCGCGTGCCAGAGCCCTTCGAACACTTCGTGGCTTTCCCACCAATAGGCGAAATTGTAGAGATCGATCCCGTACAGAAAGTCCTCTGATTGCGCCCACGCTTCCGGCGAAAACGGCGCCGGTCGGGCTTCGGGCAGGTGATAGGAATGGCCGCGCGGGTCGCGGCGCGGATGCGGGTTCCGCCCCGGGACGAAGCGGTAAGAGGGAAACGGGCGGCAGGAATACCGAGGCCAGTTGAGATCAGGCGGTTCCGGCTCATGCACCGCGGCACCCGCGGTCGCCGCAGGAGATTTGAAAGACCTGCCGGTCTTCGAGCCGGACGGCGGTCAGGTGTCGGCCCCAGATGCATCCGCTGTCCACCGCCAGCACATTGTCCAGCACGCGGAGTCCGGCCGCCGCCCAATGTCCGCAGACGATCGTCACGTCCGCGCTCTTGCGGTGTGGGATCTCAAACCAGGGAAGAAATCCCGACGGCGCCTGTTCGGGCGGACCGGTATAAGAGAAGTCCATGTCACCACAGGGAGTGCAGACGCGGAGTCTCGTCAGGGCGTTGGCGATCACGCTCAGGCGGGGCATGCCCGTCAGCTCGTCTCTCCATTGCGTGTGCCCATTCTTATTATAGTGAATGCGCAAGAACTTCTGATAGGCGTCGCTCTGCAACGCGCACTCGACTTCCCGGGCCAGCTCGACAGCCATGGTGCTGGTCCATTGCGGCAAGAGTCCGGCGTGGACGAGCAGGAAGTCGTGGTCCCGAAACAGGAGCGGACGATGGCGCAACCAGTCCAGCAGTTCGTCGCGATCCGGCGCGTCCAGGACATCCTGGAACGTGTCTTTGGTCCGGCCCGGCGCGCAACCGGCCGCAACAGCCAGCAGGTGGAGGTCATGGTTCCCCAGGACCGAGACCGCGGCCGGCCCCAAGCTCTTGGCGTAACGCAGCACCTTCAGCGAGTCCGGTCCGCGATTGACCAAGTCGCCCACAAACCACAGGCGATCCTTGGCGGGATCGAAGCGGATCCGATCAATGACCTTCTGCAGTGCCGAGAAGCAGCCTTGGATGTCGCCGATTGCGTAGATCGCCATTCAAAAGGAGCGTGCTCCGTTACTCGTCGCTCGCCACATGGTTGGGAAGATCGCGGGAGAAGTCGCCGAACCTGGAGGATTGGAAATCCGTCCTTTTACGAATGACGAATGCCCAATGACGGTTGACGCTTCTTAGGGGTACCGGGCCTCGATCGTGCTCCGCAGGCCGCCTCGGGCGGTGAACTCGCCGGTCACGGTCGCCCAGACCGGGCGGCAGGCTTTCACCACGTCCTGCAGAATGCGGTTGACGGCGTTTTCGTAAAAGATACCAAGGTTCCGGTAGGCGTGGATATAGAGCTTGAGCGATTTGAGCTCGAGGCAGGCCTTGTCGGGCATGTAGCGCAACCGGATCGTCCCGAAATCGGGAAGACCGGTCTTCGGGCAGATCGCCGTGTACTCCGGGATCTCAATGGTGATCTCGTAACCTTTATACTGGTTCGGCCAAGTTTCAATGTCTGGCAGCGGAACGGAGACTCCGCTTCTTGCATGCCGCTCGTTGTAGCCGAGCTTTGTTGCCTTCCTCGCTCCTGTTCCTCTCAGTGCCTTGTCGCGCTTCATGTCTCGCTCCCCACCGAGGCCTGAAGGCGAGAGGCGAGGGGCTAGCGGCGCAGACAGCCAAGATCCAAGTGAATGTCTTTCCTCCGCACGATCTCTCGCCGCGTGCCCCGCGGCTCGCGCCCTACGTTCGCGTTACACCTGCTTCATCCATTCGATCTGTCCGATCTTCTCCAATTCGAAATACAGCGTGACCCACGGGCACTTCATGTCCGGATACACTTCGCAGAATCCGCCCTTCCGCACACCGCCGCAAGGGCCGTGGCTCATGAACTTCGGGCATTCGGCCTTGAGCGATGCCTCGGGAATCGGCGGGCGCTTATGGACGCCTCCCGTGTGCTCGGCGCCTTCGTCTTCTCCCGGAATGATGACGCGCAACGGCATAGCGTCCTAGTGTAGACGGATTCGGCCCAATCGGCAATCTCCTCGTCAACCGGAGCGAACGCGGACAGTAATGAATCAGGGTGAATGAATGAAATGAACGTCGGAAATTTTAGGGCAAATGGCCTACCGGACCCGGGAGCGCTAGGCCTTCTTTCGCAGCCCGTGGGCCTTCTGCGGCGTTGCATTGACCCGAGCGGAATTATAAACTGGCGATTGTTCGGGCACAATAGTCGCTTTTAAGCGGATTTACAATTGACACTGTTTTCCGGCCTTTGTTACACTCGGTCTCTCGGAAGAACCGGATCATCCGGCGGGTTTGTACCGCAAGCATTTTTCTGCGATTACGGCGATCCCCATCGACACGACCTCAAGTTGGCCCGCTGATAGTGGTGTGCGAGGGCCAGCGAACAGCAGGGAGGGTATCCAAATGAGTCTTGATTACGTCAAATTCACTCCGGGGTTCGGGAAGTTCATGCCGAAGGAATATCGTGACATGGTGGAGCACGGACCTTTCGGAAAAAAGGTCACGGTTTCCCAAATGGGAAGCTTCAAAGAGATCCTCGAAGAACATCCTATGTGCGCAGGTTGCGCGATGACTCTCTTCATCCGGCTGGCCATCATTTCGTTCCCGAATCCTGAAGATACCATTACGGTCGGGACGGCCGGCTGCGGACGTCTGGCCCTCTCCCAGGCCGCCATCCCGTTCGTCTATGGCAACTACGGCGACACCAACGGCGTGGCAAGCGGACTCTCCCGCGGGCTCCGGTTGCGATTCGGCGACAAACCCAAGGATGTCGTCGTGCTGGCCGGCGACGGCGGTTTGGCCGACATCGGATTTTCGCAGGTGCTCCACTCCTGGTTCCGCAAAGAGAAGTTTACGACGATCATGCTGGACAACGAGGTCTATGGGAATACCGGCGGGCAGGAAAGCGGCATGACCAACCGCGGCGCGGTGCTGAAGATGGCGCCGCTGGGCAAGAAGTTCGAGAAGATGGACATGGTCCAGATGGCCAAAGTCGCCGGCTGCGCTTATGTGGCGACCGTCGTGCCGAACAACCCCCGTCGGGTCGAAAGCGTGATCAAGAAGGCCGTCCTCATTGCCCGCGAAGTCGGCCCGACCTACATCCAGGCCTACACCTCGTGCAACATCGAATACGCGATCCCCACCGACAAGGTCATGGAAGACGCCAAGAACGTCGAGAACGATCGCTACCAGTTCACCGAATTCATTACCGACGACGCGAAACAATACCTGGCCGATCGCTACGGCTATAGGGAGTTTCAGGCGAAGCCGGCGGCAGCCGCGGTTCCTCAGAAGTAACCTAGAAGTAACCTGCGGAAAGCGGTTTGAGGGGCGGGGGTCCAGCGCAGAAGGAGGGAGCAGCCATGGCGAAACGGTTTAATATCCGGATGGCCGGCGTGGGCGGACAGGGCGTGGTCACCGCCTCGCACATTCTCAGCACCGCGGTCATCAATGCCGGCGGCGAGAGCACGATCGTGCCGTTCTATGGATCGGAAAAGCGCATGGCGCCGGTCGAGAGTTATGTGCGGGTGTCGGACGAGCCGATCTATGAGATCGGGGAGATCACCTTCCCGCACATCATCATCATCTTCCACCCTCAGGTCATCACCCACGGCAAATCCTATACGATGCCGTTCTATTTCGGATTGAAGGAAGACGGGGTGGCGCTGATCAATCATGACGGCCCGATGAAGTTGCACAAGGACCATATGCGCGAGTTGGAGGAACGGCGGGCAAAGTTGTACTACCTGCCGGCGACCAAGATCTCTCTCGAAGTCTCCGGGATGGACCTGGCGACGAATATGGCCTTGATGGGCGCGATCGGATGTATCACCGGGTTGACGAACCTGGAGGCCTTGGGTCAGGCGGTGAAGGATCGGTTCCTTGGCAAGGGGTTTGTGGTGTCTGGCGGAACCGCGGCTCTGGATAGCGTCGTGGAGCGGAAGTTCAAGAAGAAACAGGAGCTCATCGAAAAGAACATGGCCGTGATTGCGGCCGGCTGGAAGTTTGCGGCCGATAACGGCTGGGATGAGGTCAGCAAAGCGGCAAAACGGGCCGAAGCTGCCGCCGCGGCTAAAGCATAATCCTCAAGAAGAAGAAAAGGGGATCCGATGTACCTTGTAGCCGACATCAACGTCGACATTTGCGCCCAAACCAGTTGTAAGCTCTGCACGCAATACTGCCCTGAGGCCAATACCATTCTCTACAACGACCAGTTGGGCAAAGAGAAAGGGTACAAGTACGGAGCGGCCTATGTGGCGGTGGACCGCTGCAAAGGATGCGCGCAGTGCGTCTGGGTGTGTGACAACATGGCCAAGCATCACGCCATCAAGATGGTGATGATCGACCAATTGCCCAAGGCGGCGATCACGGATAACGTGATGTACGGCGAGAAGTCCACCACTGCCTTGCTGGCGAGTCCGGTGGTCGGATAGGCGGGACAAGAGCGGGACAAGAAAGGGAGATAGGGTCGTGCAGACGACACAGCAGACACGAGAAAAAATCATCGTTCCCGGACCGGCCGGGTTTCACCCGCCGTCCGCTGCGCAGCTCGGGGTGACCTTGCCCGAGCCGGGCCAGGGGTTGTGGTATGGGCATCATGAGGACGAAGAAAAGGTGATGGAGGAGATTGCGCGCAAGATGCTGACGAGTCCCAACGCGACGATCTTCCCTGGTCCGCTGGTGCTCTGGGCCTGGAACGAACATGCCGTGGACAAGGCCAAAGCGGTTTTGGAAATCGCCGCGCAGATTCCGGATGTGCTGATCATCCCCATGCCGGACTATCGCCCGAAGTATCCCAAGATCGATCCCGAGGAAGTCATCAACCCGAACCACCCGAATCTGACCATTTGGGGCAACAAGATCGAAGCCTGTATCTTCGTCGGCGTGCATTGTCACTACGCCAATCTCACGCTGAAGATGATTCGGGCGGGAACGAACTGCTGCACAAGCGCGCTCTGCGCCGAGCAAGGGCACGAAGACGCAATGCTCACCGTCCGCGATTGCGACGCGGCGAAGCTGCGGCGGGTCGCGCAGGTCGTCAAGCGGGTGCGTGAAGAGATGGGTCTCACGTTGCCGGAAAACGGTGAGAACGTCCGGTTCACCGGAACACAGTCCAAGGTGCACGGCGGCAAGACGCACACGAACCCCCTCGAGTTCGTGCCGATCACGGCGGATCTGGCAGGAGCCGCGGCCTACGGACACCGACCCGAACATATGCACAGCGAAGCCTGACAAGAGCGAACAGCCGGTAGCGAGTCGCGGGTAAGCTACAGAAGAAGAATCCGGCCACAACGCCTTCAGCTATTCGCTACGCGCGAGTAGCGCAAAAGCCAAGAGGTGCCACCATGAGCGAATCCCTGGAGACCGAAGTCAAAACCAATCCGCAAGGTGACCCGATCACCAGCGTGGCGGCTCCGAAGCCCACCGAGGTCAAGAAGGATCCGCACGCGGAGGCCAAGAAACAGCGTGTGGTCACGCCGGAATATATGTTTCTGGAGGCGCCGAGGACCCGCGAATTCATCACGGGAAGCGAAGCGGCCAAGGAAGCGGTGCGTCGCTCGAATGTGGACTTCGCCGTGGCCTATCCGATCACGCCCCAAAGCGAGACCATGCAGCTCATCGGCGTGTTGTACGGCGAGGGTTACGTGAAAGAATACTACCGCGGCGAGGAGGAATACGGCGTCATGTCCGCCATCGCCGGGGCGTCGCGCGCGGGCGTGCGGTGCTTCACCGCGACGGCGGGACCGGGCACGCTGCGCGGCATCGAGCCGATCGCGTCATGGCCGGGGCATCGGCTGCCGGCCGTGATCATGTTTACGTGCCGCGTGGTCAACGCCCCGCTCGCGATTCAGCCGGACAACATCGAGATTTCGTACCTCCTGAACTGCGGATTGATCCTCTTCCATGCCGAGAATCAGCAGGACATGTTCGACTTCATCATGAAGGGGTTCATCATCGGAGAGAAGAACGACGTGACCCTGCCGGTCGGCGTGGCCTGCGACGGATTCTTCGTGACCCACGCGCGCGGCTATGTGCATATGCAGGACCGGAGCCTCAAGCTCCCGCCTCGAGACGCCTGGCGTGGTGCGGTCCCTGTGCTGGACGCGGAGAACCCACCGGCGCGGCTTTCCCGCGATGCGCCGGTCCAGAAATCCAACTTCATGGCGTATAACATTCATGCCGTCTGGCAGCAGGAAGTCTGGGCGGCGGTGGAGCGTTCGCGGAAGTACATCAACAAGTACATGGGCGGGCTCTGTACGGCGGAAAACACCGAGGACGCGGATGCCATCCTGATCGCGTCCGGCAGCGCGGTGGCCCAGTCCCGCGAGGCGATCAGACTGTGCGCCGAGAAAGGGATCAAGGTCGGCCTGATCAAGATCCGCTCGCTGCGGCCGTTTCCGACGCAGGAACTCCGGCAGCTCTGCGCCAAGGCGAAACTGATCGTGATCCCTGAGTTCAACTACGTGGGATGGCTGGCCAAGGATGTCGCGGCCGCGATCTACGGGCACTCCAAGGCCAAGATCATCGCCGGCCCTCACGTCTACGGCGGTCAGTCCATGCCGGTGGAATTGATCGTGGACGAGGTCGAGTCGGGACTGACCGGCAAGAAGTCCACCAATGTCCCGCTGTCTCAGGTCATGGGTGTGGCGGACGTGGATCCGGCGGCGATGGCCCACTTCATGCGCAGCATCTGACGGCGCTGCGCGCGGTCTGAAAACAAAGGGCCCGATCCCGTCCGGGATCGGGCCCTTTTGGTTTTGGGTTTATCTGGTCTGTCTGGTTACTAACAGACCAAATAAACCAGACAGACGAGACAGACCAGCCTACCCCTGCAAGTCCTCTTCGATCAGCTCCTCGCTTTCAGGCATACCGTACGCGATGAACTTGGCGTAGGAAAGATAAATCATGCTGCTGTCGCGCATGGCCTTGGCGCCGTGCGTCATGCGCTCCAGTTTCCTGGCGTCGGCGGACTCGGAGGTGCGGAGCGTGGTCACGTGCTCTTCGAGCACTTTGTTGTACCGCGCCATCGCCTGCTCGACTTCGCGGTAAGCCTGTAAGATCGCGTCGGTCATGACAGCGCTCCATCCGCGAGGTAAGATACACCACTCTCTTTCTGAGGGTCAACCTGACACGATGGCGGCTTTTCCCCGGTTATCACAGCCGATCCTTCAAACACTCTCCCGCGTGGCAGGCGTGGACGTCGCGACGCCCGAAGCAAGGACCGCCAAGGAGATCGCGCACGGCGTCGCCGCCCTGTCTCTCCTCTTCACGCGACGACGCGATGGACTTGCCGATCCATACCTGGAGAGAGACGAGTTGCGACGGGCCTATTTGGCCTATTACGTTCCGGTTAACCTGGCGAAGGTGCAGTCGCTGCTCGCAGAGTCGCCCCCATGGCCGATGGAGCCGGCATCGGCCGGGAGGCCGTACAGAATCCTGGATGTCGGGAGCGGACCGGGCACGGCCGTGCTGGCGGTATTGGACTGGGTTGCGAGATCGGCGACGGGCCCGACGCGGCCGCTCGAGTGCCTCGCCATAGATCGCTCGCCGATGGCCCTCAGCGATTGCGCGCGTCTGTGGGAGACGTGCGTGGGCCTTGTGGGAGCATCCGATGCGCAGCTCCGGACGGTCTGCGAAGATATGGAGCGGACCCCTCTGTCGGCGCACTGGATGCAGGGTTCCTGCCGGACCTTCGACCTGATCGTGCTGGCCAACACCCTCGGGGAACTCTTCCTCGCTGCGCGCGATCCGTTGGCTCCAAGAGTCGCGCTGGTCGGTTCGCTCCTGGAACTCCTCGACCCGGCCGGAACGTTGATGATCGTCGAACCGGCCCTGCGGGACACCTCGCGCGCGCTGCACCGACTGCGCGACCGCCTGCTGGAGGACAAGGTTTGCACCGTCTACAGTCCCTGCCTGCACGAGCGTCCCTGTCCGGCTTTGGTGAAGGTCGAGGACTGGTGCCACGAGGAACGGCCGTGGACACCGCCGCCGATCGTTTCGGCGATCGATCGGGAAGTCGGATTGATCAAAGACGCGCTGAAGTTCTCCTATCTGTTGTTACGCAAGGATGGTCGCACGATCGTGCCCAGGGGAACCGATGTCTACCGTGTCGTGAGCGAACTCCGGGAGATGAAGGGCGAAAAACGGGTCTGGTTGTGCAACGAGACGGGAAGGCCAGAGGTGGGGCGGCTGGATCGGATGCGGTCGCCGTCGAATGCCGCCTTCGACGAGTGGCACCGCGGGGCGATCGTGAGGATCGACCAGATTGTGCGGGGGCAACGGAAAGGACGGGAAGCCACAGTGGGACGGATTCCAGCCGATGCGACGGTGGAGATTATCCGGCCCGTGTTGAGTGCTTAGGCGGCAGGGCTGGCCCTCGTGCTCGAGAACCGCGCACACAAGAAAGAGGAACGTAAGGAGGTAGCCTGACCGTCCTCGCGCTCACAGAGCGCGCACATAAGAATTAATTGATTGCAACACTAAGGACGGTGCCGGGGGACCTGTTGCTCGGGGTTGCCCATTGCTCTCTATGGTAGCAATGGGTCAATGCAACGGGTCGATGATGCGCGCAGTGAAGGACGGTCAGACTACCCCCTTAATGGAGTCGGAAAAAGGGGTCGGGAGTCATTTCAAGACGCGAATCCTATAAAGACTCCCGACCACTTTTCCTCGACCCAACAAGACCAACTGCGGAATCCGGGTTGAGACGAGGTGTCACATGAGCATTCCCAGTAAAGGGTCGCGGAAAGTGCGGCCCACCCATCCGGGCGAGATGCTGCGAGAGGATTTCTTGCCGGACTACGGGCTGACCGTATCGAGTTTTGCCAGGGCTCTCGGGGTGTCGCGTCAGACCGTCAATGAAGTGCTTCGGGAACGACGGGCCGTGAGTCCCGAGATGGCGCTACGTCTGGCTCGACTGTTTGGCAATACCCCGGAATTTTGGTTGAACGCCCAACGGGCCGTTGATCTCTGGGAGGCGTCCAGAAACGCGAAAAGCAAGATTGAACGTATTTCACCGCTGGACGCCGCATGATGGCCGGTTGATAGGGCGGCAACTCGCCGAGGCCGCTGACTTACCACGCCAGTTCAGCATTCCGCGTTCGTCGTAGGTGATTGAAATGCCGGCTGGTGATCCGCTGAAAGCTGACGGCCGATTGCTGAGGGCCTCTGCGGTTAATCCGCTTCCGGCTCGGAAGAGCCGTGCTCGTGTCGGACCTTGTCTTCCTCGAACAGCTCAGCCATTTCCTCGGCGATCAAATCCCGGTCATTGGGAACGGAAACCAGAGGAATCTCCTTCCGCGCCTTGGGCTGATCTGGTTCGGGGGCATCGGCGGGCTTTGGGGGAGGCGATTGGGGTTCCTTCATGGCTTCAGTATACACCAAACCGGGGAGGGGAGGGGCTACTCGAACGCTTCCAACGATGACTTTTCGGGGAATCGGTGTTTGCAGGCGGAACAGGTCAGGAAGTAGACGGCCTCCCGTACCGACAGGGTCGCTCGAAAATCCAAGTTCACGCCGCGCTGCCGGCATGAAGGACAGGACATCTCCTTGAGGCGGTATGGGATGTCCGGCTGGGTGCGCAGGTAGAATTCCATGTCCGTATAGACCGGGAATGTGTACCGGCAAGCGGTGCACACGCCTTTCCATTCTCCGTCCGGCTGCATCGTGCGGCGGTCGATCATGAACCGACTCCCCTTACAAATCGCGCACCGGACTCCGGCCAGCCGTGATTCGACTTCTTCAACGGACGGCTTCGTCATTCTGGTGTGATCCTCCTGAAGAACCGCAGCCTTGGCTGCGTCAGTGATACGAGTATAGCGGCCATTGCCACAAGACTGCAACGTGTTCAAGGCCGTCTCCTGACCATTTCCAACCAGGCCCGCCGCCTCACTATCCGGACGGTTGGAAGCAGATTGTCTATCTTTTCGTTCCGGATAGTGATGGTGTATGTTTTCTACTCGAGGTTCCCGCAAACACCTTGACGGAGGAACTCCCTCTCGATACCTTTAGGGCCTATGCACTTCATTACGGATTCATTGCTGGTCGGGAACAGCGACGATGCGCGCGAACCGGCGCCGTTTGTGAGCGGGCTCTTGTTGGTGGCCGGCGAATACCAGGTTCAGCCGCCGCCGTGGGTTTCGTACCATGTGATCCCATTGAAAGAGTTTGCGGCCGTCGATCCGCTCGATCTGCAACATGCTGTGGAGTGGCTGGAGCGGCACGCGCCGTCGGGGCGTGTGATGGTCTGCTGCCGGGCGGGAATGGGACGTTCGGTATCGGTGGCCATCGCCTATCTCTGCTGTGTGGAACGCATGACCTATGAAGACGCGGTGAAGCTTGTGTCGGCGCGACGTCCGGGTGCGGCGCCGATCCCTAACCTCGAGGAGACCATTCGGGAAGTGCAGCGCATGCGGCAGAAACACAAACAGTCGACCGAACCGTACGATATGCCGGCCGATCCCGCCCGGCGCCCCTTGTAACGTGTCGTCTTCCCGCCGGGGCTGCGTCCCCCTGTATCTTCATGCCTGAACTGCCGGAAGCGGAAGTCGCCGCCTGTCAACTCCGAAGCCGGATCGTAGGCGCCAGCGTCAAGGACTGTTGGGTGGGCCGCGCGGACATCGTGCGGGAAGGCTTGTCCACGGTAGGATGGTATCGCGGCGCCCGGATTACCGCGGTGGAACGGAGAGGCAAAAGCGTGGTGTTTTCGTTGTCGCGCGGTCAGGAAACTCGGTACATCGTCGGGGAGCTCGGGATGACCGGGCGCTTCCTGTTCAGGACATCCGGCCAACGGTTTCCCCAGCATACCCATTTCACGCTGTATTTGGACGATGGAGCGGAGCCAGAGGTGCGCTACTGGAATCCCCGGCGGTTCGGAAGGATCTACTTGTTGGATCGACAAGGGCTGGACCGCTTCATCGCCAGGCGGTTTGGCCTCGATCCTCTGGACATGACGAAGGAAGAGTTCGTTCGTCTCCTGCACGCTCGCCGCGGGCGGCTCAAGCCGCTTTTGATGCACCAGCAGGTGATTGCCGGCATCGGCAACATCTATGCGAACGAAATCTTGTTTCGTGCCGGCCTTCACCCCTATCGACCTGCCAACCGGCTGCGCAGGCCTGCCGCCGAGCGGTTGTATCGAACCGTGCGGGAAGTGCTGGAAGAGGCTATCAGATATGGGGGCTCCAGCGTGCGGGATTTCTTTGCCCCGGATGGAACAGAGGGACGGTACAAGCAGCGACATCTTGTGTACGGGAAGGAAGGCCAGCCTTGCCCGAACGGCTGCGGCCGACGTATCAGGCGATTGCGAGGCGAACGCAGTTCCTTCTATTGTCCCTCGTGTCAGCGAAAAAACCTGTCGTAAATTTCTCCTCGAATTTCCTCCTTGACTACGCCGAGCCAACTTCCTTAGACTCTTCATTCCCCTGCCTTAGGAATTCAATAACTTAGCGGTCTCCCCGGCTGGTCAGGAGGCGGGTAGGACTTCTGAGCCCGTTCGGTAGGCCCTTTGGAGGATTGAGGCCGGTACGAGATTCCGCTACCCTAGCCCCCCGCTGGTTTTCTGATGCTGGCAAAAGGAGTCGCAGCTTATGGCTAAAGTGCTCGAGGGCCCGGGAATGGGGCTGATGAAGAAGTGGGGCATTTCGGTTCCCAACTATGTCGTTGTCACCTCGGTTGACGAGCTGGCCAAGCTCGGCCAGGCCAATGACTGGCTCAAGAAATCGAAACTGGTCGTCAAGGCTCACGAAGCGCTCGGCTCCCGCTTCAAGCTCGGGCTCGTGAAAGTCGGCCTCGATCTCCACGGTGCGGAGGCGGCCGCCAAGGAGATGTTGGGACGCCAGGTGGGCAGCCTCACGGTGTCCCAAGTCATCGTGTCGGAAATGATTCCTCACAAGGAGGAATATTATGTGGCGGTGAAATCCACCCGCGAGGGCGCCGATATTCTCGTCGCGAACTGCGGCGGAATCGAGGTGGAATCGAATTGGGATCGGGTGAAGCGGCTCTCGGTCGAAATCGGGACGACGCCCCCCCGTGATGCGCTCGAGAAGCTGGCCAAGGAAGCCGGTTTCACGGGAGATCTCGCGAAGAAAGTCGCCGATTTCGCCGGTAAGTTGTTTGCCTGCTTCGACAACGAAGATGCGCAATACCTCGAGGTGAATCCGGTCGTGGTGCGGGAAAGCGACGGCGAATTCGTCGCGCTCGACGCGGTGACTCTGCTCGACGGGGACGCCAAGTTCAGACATCCCGATTGGAATTTCCAATTCGCCGCGGAATTCGGACGCCCGTATACGAAGAACGAATTGGAAGTGATGGCGGTGGACGCCAAGATCAAGGGTTCGGTGAAATTCATCGAGATTCCCGGAGGCGATACCGCTATGTTGCCGGCCGGCGGCGGGGCGAGCGTCTACTATTCGGATGCCGTGGTCGCCCGCGGCGGAAAACTGGCCAACTACGCCGAATATTCCGGCGATCCGCCGGACTGGGCCGTCGAAGTCCTCACGGAAAAAGTCTGTTCCTTGCCCGGCATCAAGAACATCATCGTGGGCGGCGCGATCGCGAACTTCACCGACGTCAAGAAGACGTTCGGCGGCATCATCGCCGGGTTCCGGAAGGCGAAGGCCGAAGGCAAGTTGAACGGGGTGAAAATCTGGGTCCGCCGCGGCGGGCCCCGCGAGAAAGAGGGGCTCGACGCGATGCGCGCGTTGAAGGACGAAGGGTTCGACATCCACGTGTTCGACCGCCACACGCCGCTGACCGATATCGTCGACATGGCGCTCCAAAACAAGTGATGCGTGACGCGTGATGAGTGGTAGTGGAAAGCGCTGGAGTAGACGTTCCGTCTCTTCCGCCCGTCACTCATCACTCGTGACCCGTCACGGTTTTTAAGAAGTCTTCATGAGCCCTTGGCTCACCCTGCAGCATGAAAACCCCCCTCCCCGAGACCCTCCCCCTTGAAGGGGGAGGGGAGCGTGAGGGTGAACCTGACGGCTGATAGCTGACTGCTATTTTCTACACAGTGGAGATCCCGATGAGTATTCTTGCGAACAAAGACACCCGGGTGGTGATCCAGGGTGGAGCTGCGGGCTTGAACGCCGCACGCCGCATGGCCGAGTTCTGTTACATGATCAAGCGCCCGCTCAACGTGGACGCATTTGTGTATCCGCCGGACGCGGGCAAGACCAACGAGGTGCCTTACGGCGGCGGTCTGTTGACGATTCCGGTCTACAAGAGCGTCGCGGAGGCGACCGCCAACCATCCGCAGATCAACACGAGTCTCGTTTATATCGGCGCCGACCGGGCGCTTGCCGCGGGAATGGAGGCGCTCAACGATCCGAGGATTCAGCTCGTGTCGATGATCACGGAAGGCGTGCCTGAGAAGGACGCGAAGCTGCTCGGCCGTCACGCGGTCAAGCTGGGCAAGATCTTCAACGGACCCTCCTCGATCGGCATCATTTCGGCGGGCGCCTGCCGGCTCGGCGTCATCGGCGGCGCGTTCGACAACCTCGTCGCCTGCAAGCTCTATCGCGAAGGCTCTTTCGGCGTCATCACGAAATCCGGCGGGCTCTCGAACGAGATCATCTGGATCTGTTCCCAGTTCGCGGACGGCATCACTACCGCGATCGGCATCGGCGGCGACGCCTATCCCGGTACGGATTACGTCACGTATTTGGAAATGTTCGAACAGGATCCTCAGACGAAGGCGGTCGTGATCGTAGGGGAGATGGGCGGCGATTTGGAAGAGCGGGCGGCCGAGTGGTACGGCGCGAAGAAGCGGCGGATCAAACTCCTGGCGGTGGTGTCGGGTTTCTGCCAGGAAAGCCTGCCCAAGGGCATGAAGTTCGGCCACGCCGGGGCAAAAGAGGGGCTGAAAGGCGAAGGGTCGGCCCGCTCGAAGTCCGAAGCGCTCAAGAAGGCCGGTGCGATCGTCCCGCCGACCTTCGGCGCCTTGGGTCCGTCCATCAAGGAAGTGTACGAAGAGTTCGTCAGGACAGGGCAGGTCGTGCCGATCCCCGACTTGAGCCCGGCCGATCTCCCGAAGCTCCCCAAGACCGTCGACGAAGCCATGAAGACCGGCGAAGTCATGGTGGCGCCGCTGATCAAGACCACGATCAGCGACGATCGCGGCGATGAACCGCTGTACGACGGCTATCCTGCCTCGGAATTGATCAACAAAGGTTACGATATTCCCCACATTATCGGTCTCCTGTGGGACAAGCGGCTTATCTCCAAGCAGGAAGCGGAGATCATCAAGCGGATCATCATGTTGTCCGCCGACCACGGTCCCTGCGTGAGCGGCGCGCTCGCCACGATCATCGCGGCCTGCGCCGGCATCGGCATGTCGCAGGCGGTCGCGGCCGGGTTGATCATGATCGGGCCTCGATTCGGCGGCGCCGTCACCGACGCCGGGCGTTACTTCAAATACGCGGTGGACAACAAGATGACGGTGGACGAGTTCCTTTCGTACATGAAGCAAAATGTCGGCCCGGTTCCCGGCATCGGCCATCGCGTGAAGAGCGTGCGAAACCCGGATAAGCGGGTGAAGGAATTGGTCGGATACGTCAAGAGCCTCGGCATCAAAACGCCGCACTTGGACTTCGCCTTGGAGGTCGAAAAGGTGACCTCGGCGAAAAAAGAGAACCTGATCCTGAACGTGGACGGCACGATGGCGGCCGTGCTCGTGGATCTGGGCTTCCCGGTGGACAGCCTGAACGGCTTCTTCATCCTGGCTCGGACGATCGGCCTGATCGGGCATTGGGTCGATCAGAAGCGCCAGGAGAGCCGGCTGATCCGGCTCTTCGATTATCTGGTCAACTATGCCGCGCCGAAGCGGCGCGAGGTGCCGCCTCTGAAATAGCAAGTAGCGAATAGCAAACAGCGAATAGCTTTTGGCTGCTTGCTATGAGCTATTCGCTCTTAGCTGAGAGGAGTTCCATGTCGCTGGAAATAGCCAAAACACTGTATGCGTCGATGCCGGAGAAGCTGGCCAAGGCGCGGAAGAAGTTCGGCCGCGCGCTCACGCTGACGGAAAAGATTCTCGTGTCGCACGCCGACAATTTCGACACGCAGGTGTGGGAACGGGGCAAGGCCATGTTGGCGTTGCGGCCGGATCGGGTCGCGATGCAGGACGCGACGGCGCAGATGGCCATGCTGCAGTTCATGCAGGCCGGCAAGAAGAAGGTCGCCGTGCCCAGCACGATCCATTGCGACCACCTGATTCGGGCGGAAGTCGGCTCGCAGAAAGACCTGCTGCGCGCGATGGACGAAAACCGGGAGGTCTATAACTTCCTCGCCTCGGCCGCGAAGAAGTACGGGATCGGATTCTGGAAGCCCGGCGCTGGCATCATCCACCAGGTCGTCCTCGAAAACTACGCGTTCCCGGGCGGGTTGATGATCGGGACGGATTCCCACACGCCCAACGCGGGCGGTCTCGGCATGCTGGCGATCGGCGTCGGCGGAGCCGACGCGGGCGAGGTCATGGCCGGGCTGCCCTGGGAAGTGCTACATCCGAAGCTGATCGGTGTCCGGCTGACCGGCAAATTGAACGGCTGGGCGTCCCCGAAGGACGTGATTCTGTACATCTGCGGCCTGCTCACCGTGAAGGGGGGCACGAACAAAATTCTGGAGTACTTCGGACCCGGCGCCGAGACGATCAGTTGCACGGGCAAGGGCACGATCACCAACATGGGCGCCGAGCTGGGCGCCACGACCTCGGTCTTTCCCTTCGACCAGAAGATGGTGGCCTATTTGAACCTCACCGATCGGGCGGATATCGCGAACCTGGCCCTGGCGAATCGCGAGTTGCTCACCGCCGATCCGGAAGTGCTGCAGTCGCCGGAGAAGTACTTCGACCAGATCGTCGAAATCGACCTCTCCAAGCTGGAGCCTCACGTCGTCGGGCCGCACACGCCGGACCTGGCCAGACCGATCTCCAAGATGGCGGCGGAAGCCAGGGAAAAAGGCTATCCGGTCGAACTCAAAGCGGCGCTGATCGGCAGTTGCACCAACTCGTCCTACGAGGACATCAGCCGCTCGGCCCACATCGCGCGCCAGGGCTTGAAGGCGGGGCTCAAGGCGAAGACCGCGTTCCTGGTCACGCCCGGCTCCGAGCGAATCTTCCACACGATGAGGCGGGACGGCTTCATGGAGGCGTTCGAGCAGATGGGCGCGACCGTCCTGGCCAATGCCTGCGGTCCTTGTATCGGTCAGTGGAAGCGGGCGGACGCCGTCAAAGGCCGGGCCGATTCGATCGTCAGTTCGTTCAACCGGAACTTCCCCGGCCGCAACGACGGCATCAACGAGACGCTGTCGTTCCTCGCGAGCCCGGAAGTCGTGACGGCGTATGCCTTCGCGGGCGATCTGACCTTCGATCCGGTACGCGGAACGCTGAAAGGGGCGGACGGGAAAGAGTTCAAGTTCGAGCCTCCGCAGGGCGAAGAGTTGCCGGCGAAGGGCTTTGCGAGAGGCGAAGAAGGCTACGTTCCGCCGGCTGAAGACGGCGAGGCGCTCACCGTGGACATTCCGCCCGACAGCGAGCGGCTCCAGTTGCTCCGGCCGTTCCCGCGCTGGGACGGTCAGGACTTTATCAAACTGCCCCTGTTGATCAAGACGAAGGGAAAGACGACGACGGATCACATTTCGCCGGCCGGTCCGTGGCTCAAGTACCGCGGCCACCTGGACAAGATCAGCGACAACATGTTCCTCGGCGCCAACAATGCGTTCTACCCGGAGGTGGGGAAGGGCACCGACGTGCTGACCGGCGAGTCTGGGCTCACGATCGCGCAGATCGCCCGACGCTACAAGGCGAAGGGCATCGGATCGGTCGTAGTCGGCGACGAGAACTACGGCGAGGGGAGCAGCCGCGAGCATGCGGCCATGTCGCCCCGCTATCTGAACGTCCGGGTGGTGCTGACCAAGAGTTTCGCGCGCATCCACGAGACGAATTTGAAGAAACAGGGGATTCTCCCGCTGACGTTCGCTGACCCGGCCGATTACGACAAGATCGAGCAGAACGATCGGATCAGCGTCATGGGATTGAAGGACCTGGCGCCGGGGAAGCCCGTCCGGGTGATCATCCACAAGCCGGATGGAACAGAGATCGCCATCCAGGCGAACCACAGCATGACGGAGCAGCAGATCGGATGGTTCAAGGCCGGGTCGGCCTTGAATGCTCTGAGTTGAACACCAACAGCTTCGCGGTCCGGTGCGGGAGGTTGTGGCGACCTTGGCATTGGACATCGGGCTCAGGCCACCACAAACATCCTTCAATCATCAAGGGAGAGGTGAGGAGATGGGATACGCGAAACTGACACCACCGACGAAGGGGCAAAAAATCACGATGGGACCGGGCGGCAAGCTCAACATCCCGGACAATCCCATCGTGCTGTTCATCGAGGGCGACGGCACCGGGCCGGACATCTGGGCGGCCTCCGTGCGCGTGTTCGACGCGGCGGTGCAAAAGGCTTATGGCGGCAAGCGCAAGATCGAGTGGTTCGAAGTGTACGCCGGCGAGAAGTGCAACAAAATCTACGGGGAAAACACCTGGCTGCACGACGACACCCTGGTCGCTTCCAAGGAATACATGATCGGAATCAAGGGGCCGCTGACGACTCCGGTCGGCGGCGGGTTCCGCAGCATCAACGTGGCCCTTCGGCAACTGCTCGATTTGTATGTCTGCCAGCGCCCGGTCAAGTGGTACACCGGCGTGCCGGCGCCGGTGAAGAAGCCGCACCTGGTCGATATGGTGATCTTCCGGGAAAACAGCGAAGACATCTATGCCGGCATCGAATGGGAGAAGGGCACGCCCGAGGTGAAGAAGGTCATCGACTTCCTGCAGAAGGAAATGGGCGTAAAGAAGATCCGGTTCCCGGAGACGTCCGGCATCGGGGTGAAACCGATCAGCGAAGAAGGCACCCACCGTCTGGTCCGGGCCGCGATCAACTGGGCGCTGGCCAACAAGCGGAAGAGCGTGACCCTGGTGCACAAGGGCAACATCATGAAATTCACCGAGGGCGCGTTCCGCAAATGGGGCTATGAACTGGCGAAGAAGGAATTCCCGGACAAGACGGTCGCCTGGGACGACTGCGGCGGCAATCCGCCTCCCGGGAAGCTGTTGATCAAGGACGCGATCGCGGACAACTTCCTGCAGCAGATTCTGACCCGGCCGGCGGAGTACGACGTGATCGCCACCATGAACCTGAACGGCGACTACATCTCCGACGCCCTTGCGGCGCAGGTGGGCGGCCTCGGCATCGCGCCGGGCGCCAACATCAACTATGTGTCCGGCCATGCCTGGTTCGAGGCGACCCATGGCACCGCGCCCAAGTACGCGGGGCAAGACAAGGTCAATCCCGGGGCGGTCTTGCTATCCGGCGTCATGATGCTGGAGTATATGGGCTGGACCGAAGCGGCGCGCTTGATCGAGAAGGGCATGTCCAAGACCATCGCCAACGGCACGGTCACCTACGATTTCGCCCGCCTCATGAGAGAAGAAGGCCGGACGGATGTGAAAGAAATCAAGTGCTCCGAGTACGGGACGGAGATCATCAGGAACATGGAGTAGGCGTGACACGTGATGCGTGATGGGTTGGAGATCCGAGGGATTTCGTTACCCGTCACGCGTTACGCATCACGCTTCACGGTCTGAAGTGATCGTTCGAGATAAGATGGCGGCCGATTACGATACCCAGAACGTCATCGACCAGGAGGAAATCCTCCGGCCGAAAATGGTGACGGTCGAGATCGCCGGCAAGACGTATCAGGTGCCGGAAGGAATCACCGTCATCAAGGCGCTCTGGTATACGGGACAAGAAGTCGTCCGCGGAGCCGGCTGTCTCGGCGGCTTCTGCGGCGCATGCGCGACCTATTATCGGACGAAAGATGACCCCAAGGTGAAGACCTGTTTGGCCTGCCAGACGGCGGTCGAAGACGGCATGTCGTTCTCCATGGTGCCGCCGTTTCCAGCCCGGAAAGCCACCTACGACATCACCAAACTAGAGGACCCCAAGCAAGACCTCTTCAATCTCTACCCGGAAGCGCCCCTCTGCCGGAACTGCAACGCCTGCACCGAAGCCTGTCCTCAGAAAATCGATGTTCGGGAGGGGGTATGGAAGGCGGTGTTCGGCGATTTCAAAGGCGTATCCGAGATGTTCATGGATTGCGTCATGTGCGGGCTCTGCGCGCCGGTCTGCATCGCCGACATCGCGCCGAATTTCGTCGCACTCTACGTCAGCCGCGTTCAGGGCGCTCATTTCACTCCGAAGCCGGAGCGGCTTGACCGCCGGATCAAAGAAATCCAGGAAGGCCGTTACGACGCGGAGTGGAACAAGATCCTGAACATGAACGACCAAGAGCTAGCGAAGGCGTGCGCCGAACTGAAATAGATTCTAGGCGAGAGGCGAGGGGCTAGAGGCTATGGGCGAAAGAATCAGCGTGTGCGGTCCTTCTTACCGCTCGCCTCTCGCCACGTGTCTCGCGCCGGGTCGGTAACGAATGGACATCCACGTTCTCCAGCAAATCGTGCACAAGACCCGCGATTTTCGGCGCACCCAAACGCTGCCCAAGTATTCGCCCGCCGAGCGCGACACGCTGATCAAAAAGTATCATCCCGATTACCGCGAAAGCGCATACCGGGCAATCCGATTCGGCCCCAACGCCGGCGAGAAGACGGTCGTGGAATTGGCCGCCCTGCTCGAAGGCGACAGCCCGGTTCCGGACGACCTCGACCTGACTCCGGCCTACACGACGGATGTGCTCGTCGTCGGCGGAGGCGGGGCCGGGTGCGCGGCCGCGCTGCACGCGCACGGGCAAGGCGCGAAAGTCATCCTGGCCACGAAGCTCCGCCTCGGCGATTCCAACAGCGTGATGGCCCAGGGTGGCATTCAGGTCTCCGTCGCGCCGGAAGACTCGCCCATCCAACACTTCCTGGACACCCTCAAGGGCGGGCACATGCAGAACGACCACCGGCTGCTCAAGGTGATGGTGGAGGAAGGCCCGTCCATCGCCAAGTGGCTGATCGAGTTGGGGGTGCTCTTCGATCGGGACGCCGACGGCAATCTGCACGTCAAGAGGGGCGGGGGCAGCTCCAAACCCCGGCTCCTGACCTGCTCCGACTATACGGGTCTGGAGATCATGCGGGTGCTCAAGGACGAGGTGTTGAACCGGAAGATCCAGCTTTTGGAGTTTTGCGCCGTCGTCGAACTGCTGAGCGACGATCATGGCGCCTGCACCGGCGCGGTCCTGCGGGATCTCGACAACCAGCGGTTCATCGTCGTCGCGGCCAAAACAGTGATCCTGGCGACCGGCGGCATCGGGCGGCTGCATATTCAGGGTTTCCCGACCAGCAACCACTACGGCGCGACCGGGGACGGGCTCTGCCTGGCCTATCGGATGGGGGCCAAGTTGGTGCAGATCGATACGTTCCAGTACCATCCATCCGGGGCCGTCTATCCGGAGCAATTGGCGGGGGCGCTGGTGACGGAAGGCATCAGATCGGAAGGCGGTCACCTGGTGAACGCGCGCGGCGAGCGGTTCGTCAACGAGCTGGACACCCGCGACGTCGTGTCCTCTTCGATTATCCGCGAGTGCGAAGAGGGGCGAGGCATCCGTACGATGTCCGGCCGGGTCGGCGTCTGGCTGGACACGCCGCTGCTGGAGGTCGAGCACGGGCCGGGGACGCTCGAAAAGCATTTCCCGGCGATGGTCCGCCAGTACGAACGTTTCGGGATCGACATCAGCAAGGATCCGGTGCTGATCTATCCCACGCTGCACTACCAGAACGGCGGCGTGAAGATCGACGTGAACGGCGAGTCCGAGGTGCGGAACCTCTTCGTCGCCGGTGAAGCATCGGGCGGTCTGCACGGACGCAATCGGTTGATGGGCAACTCGCTCCTGGATCTGATGGTGTTCGGGAAGCGCTCGGGCACGACGGCGGCGCAACGGGCCGCCTCGATGTCGCAGGGCAAGTTGACGTTGGACCATCTCGCCCGTTTCCGCGCCGAAGCCCGCAAACACGGAGCGTCCTTCTCCGTCGTCTCGCCGATGGTCTTGCCGGCGTACGCGAAAAAGGAGTAACAGCGAGACATACGCGAAGCGCGAGAAAGGCGCGACTTGCCATAAATTGCAACCAGTCCCGCCTTTCGGGCCAGTCCCGCCCGTCGCGCAGGCAGTTTTCTGAGGAGAACCATGAACATCCATGAATTTCAGGCCAAGCAGTTGTTTGCGCAGTTCGGCGTGCCGGTGCCGCGCGGGAAAGAGATCAAGACGCCCTTGGCGGCGGAGAAATGGGCCGCGCAGTTGAACAGCCCGGTCTTTGTGGTGAAGGCGCAGATTCACGCGGGCGGGCGCGGCAAGGCCGGCGGGGTCAAGATCACGAAGAATCCATCCGACGTACCGGCGCTCGCCAAGGAACTGCTCGGCAAAACGCTGGTCACCCATCAGACGGGGCCGAAGGGCCGCAAGGTTCGGCGGCTTCTCATCGAAGAAGGCGCCGGGATTGAGAAGGAGCTCTATCTGAGCCTGCTGGTCGATCGGGACTCCGGCTGGCCGGTGTTCATCGCCAGCACGGAAGGGGGCATGGAGATCGAAGAGGTCGCCGCGCACACGCCGGAGAAGATTGTCAAAGAGCCGATCGACCCCGCGGTCGGATTCCAAGGCTACAACGGCCGCAATCTGGCGTTCGGACTGGGCCTGCCGTCCATTGAGCCGACCCTGCTCAATCCATTCGTCCAGATGCTCGGCAACCTGTACCGGCTCTTTATGGAAAAGAACGCATCCTTGGTGGAAATCAATCCGCTGGTCATCACGACGGACAAAAAGCTGGTCGCCCTCGACGGCAAGGTGTCCTTCGACGACAACGGCCTGTTCAAGCATGCGGACGTGCAGGCCATGCGCGATCTGCATGAAGAAGACCCGCTCGAGATCGAAGCCGGCGCCAACAACCTCAACTATGTGAAGCTCGACGGCAACATCGGCTGCATGGTCAACGGCGCCGGGCTGGCGATGGCGACGATGGACGTAATCAAGTTGGCCGGCAGCGAGCCGGCCAACTTTCTCGACGTGGGCGGCGGAGCGACCAAGGAGACCGTCGCGGCGGGATTCCGCATCCTGCTCAAGGACAAGAAGGTGAAAGGCATCTTCATCAACATCTTCGGCGGCATCGTGCGGTGCGAGCGGATCGCCCACGGCGTCATCGAGGCGGCGAAAGAAGTGAACATCAAGGTGCCGGTCGTCGTGCGGCTGCAGGGGACGAACGCGGAGGAAGGCCGGAAGCTATTGCTCGAATCCGGGCTGAAAGTCGATGTGGCGACGGATCTGTGGGAGGCGGCGCAGAAGATCGTGGCGATGACGGGGAAGAAGCGGAAGAGGGCGGTGGCGACGGCGTGAGTTGTTGTGGTGGGTCCTGGGCAGCGAGGCTCTTTCCGCTTGCAGCCACAGAGCACCGTTGACCGCTCTAAGCTTCGCCTCCGCTCGGCTGCGGAACTCGCTGTGTCCTTCCCTTCGGGAGACGCAGCTCAAACAGTCCTCGCCGCCGCGTCTGCGACACGACCGCTCCGGCTCAGCAAGAGCGGTGACCCAACGGTGCTCTGATAACGCTCCAAGAGCCTCGCAGCCCGACCGCTTCCAATTTTCGCCCCTCGCCCCCTTGGGGGAGAGGGGAGGGTGACGGGAACCATCGGTAACCCGATCTTCCGCATAATTCGCGAACCAGATCCCGCGCCCTGTGCGGCTTATAAAGCAGAGAGACCTGAATACAATGGACGACAGTTTTCAACTTTCAAAGCTTCACGGCTGGGCTCATCTATGTGCGTACTGTGGAGTGACTGTTAGAGAGGGAGATCCCGACCTAGAGGTTGAGAAGCAATTTCCTGAGGAAGTCGGAGGGTTCCTCTTCAGACGAGTGTGGCATAAAGGATGCCATGAACAATATTTGGACCAGAGTGAAGAAACTTAGGCAACTGCGAGTCAGATTCCGACTTAAAAACCTAGAGTAGGAAATCCGACATGAGCATTTTAGTCGATACGAACACCCGCGTGGTGGTGCAGGGGATTACCGGGAAAGAGGGATCGTTTCATGCGACGCAGTGCAAGGCGTATGGGACGCAGGTGGTGGCGGGGGTGACGCCGGGGAAGGCGGGACAGGAAGTGGAAGGCATTCCCGTCTTCAACACCGTCCGCGAGGCGGTGAAGAAGACTCAGTGCGACACCTCGTTGATCTTCGTGCCGCCGGCCTTCGCTGCGGATGCGATCCTCGAGGCCGCCGATGCCGGCATCAAACTGATCGTCTGCATCACGGAGGGGATTCCGGTGAACGACATGGTCCGCGTGAAGCGCGCGCTGCGCGGGCGCGATGTCCGGCTCATCGGGCCGAATTGTCCCGGCATCATCACGGTCGATGAATGCAAGATCGGCATCATGCCGGGGTTCATCCACAAGCGCGGGGTCGTCGGGGTGGTCTCCCGCAGCGGAACCTTGACCTATGAGGCGGTGCATCAACTGTCCACGCTGGGGCTCGGCGAAACCACCTGCATCGGGATCGGCGGCGATCCCGTGAACGGGACCAGCTTCGTGGACGTCCTGCCGCTGTTCGAGAAAGACCCAGAAACGAAAGCCATCGTCATGATCGGCGAGATCGGCGGCGATGCCGAGGAAAAAGCCGCCGCCTACATCAAAGAGCACATCCGCAAACCGGTGATCGGCTTCATCGCCGGCCTGACCGCGCCGCCGGGCCGCCGCATGGGGCACGCCGGCGCCATCATCACCGGCGGCAAAGGCACGGCCGCCGAGAAAATGGCGTCGCTCGAAGCCGCCGGCGTGCGCGTCGTCCGCAACCCGGCCGAAATCGGCGCGACCGTGAAAGCTGCGCTGAATCGCTGATTGATGCGCAGCGACTGAATACGTCCCAATCCACCTGTTCCACGTCTGCACTATTTGCTTCCCCCGCACGTTCAATCGTGTTACCCTCAGCGCATCAATGAGGCCACACAGCCTCCGGTCCGTCAACGATTCACGACAGGGCGTTCGGCGCTGATGGGAAAAACCCGGTCGGCGCAAGAGCCATTCAGGTCAATTCCAACCTCACAGAGATAGGATCGGCCTCCCCTCGGAGACTCGGCGGCACACAACGGAGCCCCGGTTCCTGTCCTTAACACAGAGAGGAGGCCGCGATGCTCACCTTCCTGGTCCACGTCCGCGACCCGCAGTTTTACGCCCTCCCGGCCAAGACTCGTGCAAAGAACGGACACATCCGGGTGATGGGGTTCCCTCCGATCGGCATCATGTCGCTCTCGGCCGTGCTGAAGCAAGCGGGCCATGAATGCGTCATGTTCGACCAGGCGAATCCGGAGACGCCCAATGAGGTCATCGTCGAGGAAATCAGGCGGCGGCGGCCGGCCCTTGTCGGGTTGAGCTTCCTCAGCACGACCAGTTACCCCTACGCGAAGATCCTGGCCCGCCAGATTCGCGCGACGAATGAAAGGGTGAAGCTGGCGTTCGGAGGGGTGTTCGCCAGCCTCAATGCCCCGCTGGTCAAGCTGCAATGTCCCGAAGTGGACTTCATCTGCCGCGGCGACGGCGAACAGCTCATCCTCGATCTCGTGGAACGGTTGGACGATCCGGAGGGTGTCGGAGGGCTCACGTGGGCGAAGGACGGCCGTGTCGTGAACAATCCGAACCGGCCGATGGAACGCCGCCTCGATCAGTGGCCGTTTCCCGACCGCGAAAGCCTGCCGCTGGACTTCGTCGAATCCATGCCGCTGGACGTGCCGGCGGTGCTTTCCATGGAACGGTTCACCACCATGCAGACCTCGCGCGGCTGTCCGTGGCCCTGCGTGTTCTGCGATATTCCGATCTTCAATGAAGGGAAGTGGCGCTCCCGGAGTCCGCAGCATGTCGTGGAGGAGTTCAAGCATCTCCAGGATCTCGGGTATGGCTCGGTCTATTTCGTGGACGATCACTTCCTGCTGCAGCCCAAACGCATCGAGGCGATCTGCAAGGGCATCAACGACAATGGCCTTACGATTCAGTGGGGCTGCGAGGGACGGGTGGACTCGGTCGCGCAGCATCTGTTCCCCGCCATGGCCGAAGCGCACTGCCGGACTCTGATGTTCGGACTCGAGAGCGGCAGTCAGAAGGTGCTCGATCGGTTAAAGAAAGAGCAGACGCTGGCGGAAGCCGAGACGGCGGTCAGGAACGCCAAGCAGGCCGGCATCGAGATCGTGCACGGGTTCTTCGTCGTCGGCAATCCGGATGAGACGGCTGAAGAAGTGAAGGCCACTTTCGACTTTGCCGCGAGAATTCCGCTCGATACCTTCGGGTTCAATCGCCTCTGCGTGTATCGCGGGACGCCGCTGTGGCAGGAATATGTCAAGCGCGGGTTGGTCAGCGAATCAACCGATTGGTACAAGTACTTCAAATGCTCCGAGATCGACCCGACCTGCCTCCCCGGCGAAGTGATCAACGATGAGCGCCGTGTCGGGTTGCGGCGGCTGTTCCTCTACAAGCTGCTGCATTATCCGATGCAAACGTTCAAGCTGCTGCGGCGCTTTCTCCGTTATATGCCGGTACGAGACGTGGCCTATCTGATCATCAAGCCGTTCCTCGGACAGAAGAAAGGGGCGACGAAGGCCGAGGTCCTCTCGCGCGCCGTTGAGCACGGAGCGATGAAGGACGCTGCGGCCCACCTCACGCAACTGACGGATGACATGCTCAACCACGTGCTGCAGGAGTCGGCGGCCGAGCGCCTGCGCATTCAGAGCGAGGCGGAGGGTCCAAGGGAACTGCCCATGGTCTCGGCTCGATGATGAGCGATCGACGATCAGCTTCCCGCAAGTCGGAGCAGATGATCAGCCCACACCCACGGCGAGCCTTCGTCTTCGTGTTTGAGGTACACGAAGCACTCTTTCCCGGCTTGAGCCTCCTTCTCCAGCCATTCGGCCCACTCGGCTAGCGCCGTCTCGTCATATGCGCTGCGACGGAGGCGGACGTAGCAGAAACCGGCCGTGTCGCGACGTTCAGCCGGTTGCTCATCCGTATCGGCGGCCGCCCAGGCGACCCCATGCTGTGTCAGCAGCTTTTCTACCTCGGCCACGCGCCACGAGTCGTGGCGAAACTCGACGGCCCAGCGAAAGCCCTGCGGCAGCTTGCCGAGGAAATCGGCAAGACGAGCATCATCGCGTCGCAGGTTCGGCGGCAGTTGCAGCAGGATCGGGCCGAGACGCCGGCTCTCAGCCAGCGGCGCCAGCCGGTCCAGCATGAGCTGCGCGAACGACAGCGCCTCCGGCTTCAGCCGGGACATGTGGGTGATCTGGCGATGGGCTTTGGGTGCAAAGAAAAAGGTCGAGGGAGTCTGCTCGATCCACGACCGAACGGTCTGTTCGGTCGGCAGGCGATACCAGACTCCATCAAGCTCGACGGTCCGGTAGCGGGTGGCGTAGTAGCGAAGGAACTCGGACGATTTCAGACCTTCCGGGTAGAAGCGCCCCGGTCCCTGCCAGGGTTTGTAAGAATACCCGGAGAGGCCGATGAAGATGTGGGCCATGGACGAGCCGCCGCCGGTTACCAGCTATTCGCTATGAGCTGCCAGCTATGAGCTATCAGCCCTCAGCCGTCAGCTTTACACGGAGATGCCCCAGAGTGTCTTTGCCGCGATACCGATGGCATAGGTAATGGTGACGGCCGCGGTGATGATCACGAGGTTCATGACGATCCGGCGCCGCACATTCATGCCGGACAGGAAGGCGAGAATCGTGGAGACGACAATAATGACGAGACCGGCCGTCAGCACGGAAAACAAGGCATTCGTCGCGCCGAAGAGGACCGGCAAGACCGGCACGAGCGCGCCGATAAAGTAGCTCAAGCCGACGACCACGGCCGACCCGAAGGGCTGTTCCTCCATATCGGTCGAACCGCTCGCCTTCCCCAAGAACTGCTTCTTCAAGGACTCGGTCGATTTCACCTCCTTCTCGGAATTCAACGCCAAGAAGGCGCCGGCCGCCATCGAGAGCGAGCCCGCCACGGCGGTCGTCGAGGCCGCGATCAAGACCGTCACGGCGTCGCCGAAGGCGCCGAAGAACCCGCTCACGGCTCCGAGGATTTCGACCAGCCCGTCGTTCAATCCCAGGAAGATGTTCCGGATCTTCTCCGCGTTGATCTTTCGCTCGGTCAGTTGCGTGACGAGCGCGTCCTCATGTTTGAACTCGTCCATGAGAATGCCTTCGAGCGCCTCGCCCAAAGGCTGGCCCTTGTAACTTTTCCAGAGCGCGAGATACTTCCGCACGCCATAGACTTCGATCGCTTCGAGAATCAGATGGACCGCCGTGGTTCCGAACAGCCGGCACGCCAGGACGATGACGCGCAGCTTCACGCGCCGGCCAAGATCGAGGGTATCCAACGTGGAATCGAAGAACTTCTGCCAGAACGCCAGATGCTGAATTTCCACCTGGATCAACTCATCGAGCACTTTCTTCGCGTCCTCATCGGACGAGATCTCCCGCAGCGCTCGATAGAGCGACAGGTCGAACCGCTCGTCCAGGATGAGCGTCCGGGCGAGCTCGGGATCATGGCGGTGAAGAGTCCCCATTGTCGGACCTCGAGGAGAAAAGTTGAGCGGATTATACCAGAGTCAGGCCGGAGAACCGGGAGCGGCGTACGCGTGGCGCCTCCGAGAGCCTATGAAATCATTGAACTATCCCGGACGCGTTCTATGCGGCTTGACCGGGCTGCTCTTTGCGCGTAGGATGAAAGCCTGACGTGTCGAGTTTCGTTGACTGTCCTATCCTTCGCGCTTCCTGATCCTTCCCAGCGCGATCGATTCCCCGGTCTCCGTCGCTTCTCCGCCAGAGTTTCTTTGAAGCGCGGCATTCCCCGGCGTTGAACGCCGGTCCTTGCATCTTTCGTGAGCTGAAAACAGGAATGGCCGTCCGTGTCTTCTGCGAAGCACTCGTCGGCAAGACTTGCGGAGTGATCGAAGGAGACCCGGGACCGTCGTTGGTTGAAGGAGACGAGGCATGAACGGACTGTGGTCGCAGATCAAAACATTCTGGCTACGCCGCTTCCGGAGGGAACCGAAATATTCCCACTATGCCTGCATCGTATGGGGGCGAACGTTGAGGAAAGTATCGTGACCGCAAACGGCGTGCGGGCCAGAGCCCGGAAAGGCTAACAGATGCACTGCCCACGGTGTGACGGCTTGATGATACCTGTCAGAATGAAGGAAACGGCGAGCGGCGAGACGATCTCGGGGTGGCGATGCCTGCTGTGCGGCGAGGCCACCGACCCCGGTATCGAAGCCAATCGAAAAGGTCACCACGAGCCGATTCGGAGCCGGGCCCGTCTTCCCGGCGCAGTGGTGGCGGTATCCGGCCGGCCGAAGCTCGCGGAGTCCAACAATTGAACGAATGAAGCCCGATCTCGCTTCGGGCGCCAGGATCCAGGGTCATGACCGGTGGTTGGACAGACGAGATGACGGGGTGCGCGCTTCATGCCGGGGCCTCCGAGGAAGCGTCAACCCCTGAGACTCCGAACAAGACGCCGAAGCAAAAAGGAGGTGAATGCAAATGGAGAATGTGAGTTCTGTCATCGATGGGTCGATCGCGGTCGCGGGGGTCATCGTTGCCCTCGTCGTGTCAGGTTGGGCGCTGATAGCCTCCCAGTCAGCCGGCGCCGGCAAGAGGGAGACCGCCGTCGGCGATCTTCGTACGACGAGGAAGAAAGCAGCATAACGCGAACATGGAGAAATGGAGAAAAGGAGAAACGCATCATGAGAACCGATCTGTTCATCGGTCGCACGGTCATTCTCGCGACGCTTACACTGACGTCGTGGCTCCCTCCACTGTCAACCTATGCAGCGGAGCAGTCTCCCGGATCGGGGATTCCAGAGATCATGGGAACGCGGCCCTCCGCGCAACCGGAGATGTCCTCGGTCCGGCCTGCTCCGGCGCAATCCACCTGGGTGGATGAGATCAGGAACTCGCTGGGCATCTACAAAACCAACTATCCCGCGTCCGATTTTTCCCCTTATCTGGCGAAGTTGGACCTGGTCCGGAACGCGCTGGGCCGTGGAGATCGCCGAGCCGTGAAAGCCGAGATGGGCGCGTTCTTCAGAATGCTCGCCAAGCGGGATCATGGTATCAGCGATGTCGCGGCGGAAGAGTTGACCAACTTCGCGCAGATGGTCACACCGCTCGATGAGTACGGGATCGCGGTGCCAAGGTCCGCGGCCGGGCAGTATGGGACGGAGGTGCCCAGACCCGGCTCAGCGCAGTAGAAATGCGTTGGTCTGTGCCTTCAGACCATCCCCTCATCCCGTCCTTGCCCTGAGACCAAGAGAGGTCGGATGAGAGGGATGGTCTCGGCGAAGCGAGACGCTGGGAAGCCTGAGAGAGAAAAGGATTGCCATGTTACCACAAGAGACTGTTGCCGATCGGATCCTTGAAGCCGTGCGACGCGCTCCCGGCTGTCAGCTCGATGACTTGGTGCTGAGCTTGTCGGGTGTCACGTGGAACCAGGTCTTTCTCGCAGTCGATCGCATGAGCCGGACCGGACAGGTGTGCGTGACATCAGTGGGCGAAGGAACCTACATGGTCGAGTTGCCGCACGCCCCGAAAGGGGAAAAACCCACGAAGCTCAAACCTTCCTCTTCGAAGCGCGAGAGAAAGCGAGAACCGTCAGGCGCTCTTCCGGAATCGCTGAATGACAAGGCCGACGGAGTTCATTCGCGAGCCGGGTTCGAACAAAGCCGCTGAGCCTGTCAACCTTCGCGAAGGAGGTCGAGACCCTGGCAAGGTCCCGAAAACTGTCTGTGCCGATTGCCGGTCTCCTGGAAAAGATGAAACTCCATCTCACGCGGAGGTCTCCCATGCTATGCGTCGCCGGACTGCTGACAATCCTAGCCGGGCTGGTCGCGATCGACGTCGCTGCGCCGGCGTTGGCGGAAAGTCGCCGAGCGGCTGAGGCGGAGGCCCGCAAGCACGGCGCTCCGATGGTGTGGGTTTCAGACGGGACGTTTATCATGGGGAGCCCGACGGGCTCCAAGGTTCAACCTTCTCATGAGGTGTATCTTCACGCGTTCTATATCGACAAGTACGAGGTGACGACGGCACGTTACGCGAAGTTCCTGAACGCAACCGGGCACAATCAGCCGAGGCTCGTGCCGATGTTGTGGGAGCAAGTCAACTTGCCCTATGACGGCGATCGGCCGGTGATCGGAGTCACATGGAGGGCAGCAGAGGCCTTCTGTCGTTGGGTCGGCAAGCGCCTGCCCACCGAGGCCGAGTGGGAAAAAGCGGCGCGAGGGACGGATGGACGCACATACCCCTGGGGCGATGCCGACCCGACCTTCACGCTGGCGAATTACAACAAGCTCGTTACACGCCATACCTACAGTGACAGTCTCAGGCCGGTGGGCAGTTATGAAACCGGCCAGAGTCCTTATGGGATTTACGACATGGCCGGGAACGCGTCGGAGTGGGTGGCGGACTGGTACGATGAGAAGTATTACGCCACGAGCCCGAAGAGTAATCCGAAGGGGCCGGCCAGCGGCGACCAGAAGGTGCTCCGAGGCGGGTCGTTTAGGGCTTCACCGACCGACCTGAATTCAACAACTCGGGAGAGCTACTTGCCTGTGGACAAGGTCCTCTACGCGGGGATCCGGTGCGCCCAAGACGCCTTCTAGTCGTGTGCCCTCTTCATGGCAACGGGATATCATCCTGCTGTCGGGAAAACAGTCGTCCTCTTACGAGGCTGGGGAAAAGTTAGCGGCAGGGGGAAGTGGATATGTCATGACATACCAAGTGAGGGAAGGGCCTAACCCATGTCTGATCTGGACGAAGCCAAGCAGAAGCTGAGCGAGATGGTGCGTATGATGAATCCTCGGCTCGTGTGCAAGATTCCCGAAGAGACGGAACACGGTTTCTTTCAGATTACCATTATGAACGAAGAGAAATCCCTGTGCTTTCCTCTGTCCGAGGATGATTTGTTTGATTTCATAGAAGATCCGAGCCGCATGAAACAGATTCGCGGCGAGATGGAGCAACTGATTCGTGATCTGAGGTCTTGAGGTCCCGTGGAGGGAGAAGCTATCCAAGTCCCGATAATACTGCTTGACTCCATTGTCCTTTGCGCGTAGCGTGAAACCATGACGTATTGAGCCACGCCGACTGTCCTATCTTTCGCGCTTTTTGCTATCTCCCTGCGCGACTGATTCCCCGGTCTCCGCCGCTTCTACGCTAGAGTTTCCCCGTGGTTCGTTGCAATCGCCCGGCGTTGATCACACGATCGGTGTTTGGGGAAGGACACTCCTGACATTCCAACGTACTCATGAAAGAGAACGGTGAACGGGATGTATCCGATTCTCGCGCTGTTGGGAATCATGTTGCTGACTTGGGGGGCGGCCGTGTGGGCTTCCATTCGGGAGGAGAAGCCATAAGCCGGGGAGCCGCCTCTCAGGAGGGCACGGTCAACCGGCCGGGTGCATCGAGGCATGCGGACGCGTCGTGCGCGTAGGGACCATCCTTCTTCCGCAGTCGAATGACAACACAGAGGAGCATCATGAGTGCCATCCAGACCTTTGTTCAGTGGGTCACGCACTCTCCGTTCACCGCCGCCGCGCTGTTCTTTGGCGGAGCTGTGGTCGCGGTGACGCTGTACACCTACGTGTACGACTACAAGGAGTGGCCCGACCGGGACTAGTCGCCCTCATCTCCTCCCCGGCTGCGGAGACGTTGGCGGAGGATCCGGCGCAGAAGACATCACCAGACACAGGAGGGCAAGATGAACCAGGAGCCATTCACAGCGAGTTGGGACCAACTCAAGGGCGCGCTGAAGACGCAGTGGGGAAGGATCACGGACGAAGACCTCCTCCAGATCGCGGGCGATCTGGACAAGTTCAAGGGAACCATCCAGAAGCGGTACGGCGAATTGCAAAAAGAAGAGGTCTGCAAGTGGGCGAATCGCTGGTACGCCCGGTGGACCGGACAGTATCAAGAGTATGAAGAGGCAACGTCCAGTTCCTGATCGGGTCCCGAGCGCCATCGCGGTCAGACGGCGGAATCCCGGTACCGCCGACCGAGGCGCCCGGGAGGCAGAGCAGAACTGAGAGAGGGAGATCAGTCCATGAGAAAGATCGTGATCAATACGAGCTATGGAGATCAGCGCTACGGAGGATTTTCCCTCAGCCATAGGGCCCTGCTGCGGCTGCGAGAATTGGGGCAACCGGAGGCGCTCAAGGAACCGGACCTGGGCGCGTATTGGCCCCAAGGGGCGACGCCGCAAGAGCCGAGTTTGAATCAGTGCGGCCTGCTCATTCCCCGAGACGATGAGAAGCTCGTGCAGGTGGTGGAAGAACTGGGCGTCGAGGCCAATGGGCACGGCGCGGCGCTGAAGATTGTGGAGATACCGCCGGATGTCACCTGGGAGATCGAGAAGGTTGGCGGAGTGGAGCACGTGAGCGAGCGCCACCGCACGTGGCGCTGATGAGCCGAGCCCGATGAGGCCGCTCCATGGAACAGGGCGTCGGGACCGACGAGTTCGGACATGACGAGCCGGTTGGACGCGTTGGACGCGCGATGCATTAGACGCATGAGAGGGTTTCCTATGTCCACGAGAGGAGTTACGGTCTTGAATGTGCTCCTGGCCGCGAGCACGGGTCTGCTGTCAATCGCTGCGCCGAGTTTCGCCGGCTCGATGATCATCGTCGGGAACGGCCCTGAACTCCCGATCATCGAAGGCTGGCTCGGGCGTTTGAGAGGGGCCACTTCGGGAGTGTCGTGGAGATCCAGTGGGACAAGGATCAGGACGCGGTTCGCATGGTGAAGTCGGGGGAAGCGCATGTCGCCGTGACAGGGCAACAGGATCCGGACTTGGCCGCGATCCCTATCGCCTGGGACGGAATCGCGGTGGTCGTCTACGTTGGAAACCCGGTCAAAGAACTGACCATCCAACAGGTGGCCGCCATCTTCTCGGGCAAGGTGACACAGTGGGCGGAGCTGAACGGACAGGGCAGCGCCATCCAACTGATCGACCGTCCGCAGAACCAGCATATCCGCCACAGCTTTGAGGAGGCGCTCGGGATCGTAGGGCAGATTCCCAAATCGGCCAAGGTGATTCGATCTGACCAGACCGCGATGAGCACGGTGGCAGGGAACCTTTCGGCGGTGACCTATACCTCGCTTCGAGTCGCCCTCGACGCGATGAAGTACGGAGTTGATGTCCATGTGCTGCTGATCGACCAGGTCGAGGCGGGCGCGCAACCTGTCAAAGACGGACGGTATCAGCTTCGGCGCCCGGTTCTTCTGCTCTCGAGAAAAGAGCCGAACCCTGTGGCTGAAGCTTTCGCCGGATTTGCTCTGTCACAAGAAGGGCAAGACATTATCAGCGAGATGTATACCCCTTTCAACCCATCGGACGCGCAGCAGCCACAGCAAGGCCCCAAGCCATAGCCCTCGCCGGCCGTGCACAAACCGTTCTCTGCCCACTTCGACTGGCGGTGCGCCTCGTACTGGACGACGGCGGCCTGACGGCCATGCGCTGGGCAACGCCGCTGCGCTGGGGAGCAAGGCGAACACCGAACCGGCCGCGAGAGACGGGTCATCCGGACCGACGGACTTGCCCTCACGGGCCGGATGGAAGGCCCACCAACCCAACCAGGTGAAAAAGGGCGAGATCCCATGATGATTATCACGTCCGCCACAATCTTGGGTCTGGTCATGTTTTTCGCTGCCGCCTGTTCGGACCCAAGCGACTCCATGCGCGGCTGGATAGGCCACGATGGGAGTGAATTGATCCGCGTGTGGGGGCAACCTTCAGAAGAAACCGACATAGAGGGCGCCGGTCGGACCATGACCTATATCAGTTTCTGGAAAAACGGGTTCTTTGAAACCTATACATGCCGGAGAGTGTTTACCATCGATGCCGAGGGGATCATTAGAACTCAGTCTATGTCGGGTTGTTAACGCCTGTCCGCTCAAAAGTTTCCGCTTCCCTCATCAGAAGTAGAAGTCTTGCCGGGACTATTGCCGATTCAAAGGGATGGTTTTACCCAAGTGCGCGAATTCTGCGGCAGGCTTCGAGCCGGAGCGGGAGCCTCTGCGCCCTAAGGTTCTCCTACAATGGACCGCTCCAACGGGCCACGACTACTCACCGACAATCAGCGGAAGGCTAGCCCTGATCCGAAAATATTTCTCTCGGCAACAATGCCTTTCCCCGGTTCCCGAAAGGA